>CATYZI010000001.1 GCA_958415625.1 uncultured Collinsella sp.
ATGATTGGTTGTTGAGCGTTGGTCAAAATGGTTGTTTTTACAGTAGCGCTAACACGCCCCCCTACGCCTCCTCGGCCATGAGGCCGACCGCCCATACCCAGCAGGCGAGCTCGCGCGCCGTGGCCACGTTCGCCTTGTTGCCGTGGACCCCGCGCGCGAGCAGCGCCTCCCGCCTCTCGACCAGCCTCCGCACGCCCTTGGCGGCATGCCTCCGGGCGGCCGGGTCCGGGGCCTGGCCCTTGGCGAGGTCCTTCGGCCGCCCGGAGCACGTCAGGTAGTGCCACGCGGCCTCGACCAGCGTCTTTCTCAGGTGCTTGTTGCCGGCCTTGGTGATCGCGCCCCTGCGGTCGCTCTCCCCGCTGGAGTGCTCGGAGGGCGTCAGGCCGACCCATGCGGCGAACGACCGGGCGTTCCTGAACCTCGAGAACTCGCCGGCCTCGAACACGAGGTCGGCGGCCGTCGCGGTGTCGACGCCCTTGAGGCAGCGCAGGGAGTCGACCCTCCTCCTCCATCTGGGCTTGCGGGCCTCGGCCTCGACGAGCCCCTCGAGCCGCGCCTTCTCCTCCGCCGCCCGCCTGACCGCGTCGACGTAGTAGGCGAGCACGTCGTTGTCGGCCCCCTCCGCGAACCTAATCGACTCGATCCAGGACCAGTGCGCCCGGGTCCAGTTGCCCTTCCTGCGGCCGGTGGGCGTCCTCTCGTCGAAGGCGAGCCCGTGCCTGAGCAGGAACTTGGAGAGCCGCTGCTTCGCGCGCGAGAGGTCGTCCCTCGCGTCCTCGAGCGCCCTGGTCAGGTCGCGGGCGGCCTCGCACTCGTCGTCGGGGACCCACACCTCGACCACGTTGCCGACCGACAGCATGCGGGCGAGGAACTCGGCGTCGTTGCGGTCGTTCTTCCTGCGCCTGTCCGCGCTGGGCTTGATCATCTTCGAGACGGCGCCGACCACGCAGTCGACCCCGAGGCCGGAAAGCCTCTTCTGCAGGTCGAACCCCGTGACCCCGGACTCGTACACGCACCTGGCCTTTGGGTCCACGGACCGCACCCACTCCGCGACTGCCCCGGCGTCGTAGCCGAAGGTCGCGCAGCGCACCTCCCCGGTCATGACGTCGAGGGAGACTGCCTTTATCGAGCGGGCGTGGACGTCGAGGCCGACGAAGGTGGTAGTATCGAGCATGGGAGCCCCTTCCATGAATGCGGCGTGGCCGCCGCGGCTGAATTAGACACTCACCATTGTCGGCCTAATCCGCGGTCTTTCATGCAGCAGGGGCTCTCAATGTTTTTATGTCCTGCTCATATCGTCTCTGCAGTGTTTTTCTCCATATTTGGACATGTGTTGGGGTTATATCCCATTCAGATAGCGCTCGGTATTATTGGTGCAATCGCGATAGCAATTACCGCCGTTGTTTCATTAAAAATGGTTGGAATACAGGTCTCCAAGAATTGATATATCGATTGACGAGCTATCCGAAGCGTCGAGCCTTCTTGATGGACATGACTATTCGTCACAAATCATTCCGCGCATCGCCGGGGTTCCAGTAATACTCGATATATCTGGATGCCCTCATTCCCCTTTTTGAAGGTCCCAAAAAGACTGCCCGTGTGGGTTTGGCTAGGTTCGGGTGCTATCCGCGCCGTGCGGTAAAATCGTTCAGTCAGAACACGAACCCGCATCGGAGCTCATCACATGGCATTCGTCCATCTGCACAACCACACCGTTTTCTCCATGCTCGACGGCGCAACCCGTATCCAGGATATGGTCAATCGCGCCGTAGAGCTGGGCATGCCCGCCGTCGCCATTACCGACCACGGCTACATGTATGGCGTGCCCGACCTGGCGCTGGCCTGCGACGCCGTCAACCACAACACGCCTGAGTACAAAACCTGGAGTCACGACAAGGCCTTTTTGGAAAAGGATCGCCGCGACGAGCTGGTGGAGCCCGATCCCGAGGAAAACCCGCGCGAGCATGCCCAGTATGTGAAGGACATGGCCATGTGGGACGAGAAGGGCAACATCGACGAGCTCAAGCCGCCTCTGGTCATCAAGCCCATCTTTGGCTGCGAGGTCTACTTTACGCCGGACGAGACCCTTGCTCGCGACCATAAGCCCGAGCTCTACCACATGATCCTTCTGGCCAAGGACCAGGAGGGCTACGTCAACCTGATGCAGACGGTCTCCGAGGCAGCCGTGCAGGGCTTTTACTACAAGCCCCGCGTGACGCTCGACAACCTGCGCCGCCACGCCAAGGGCATGATCTGCACCAGCGCCTGCATCGCGGGCATCATTCCCAAATACATCGACCGCGGTGACATGGAGGGCGCCATCAAGTGGGCCGAGACCTTCCGCGATACCTTTGAACCCGGCGACTTTTATATCGAGATCCAGGAACACGGCATCACCACCGACAACGGCCTGACCGATGAGCAGATGGACCGCACGCTCATCGACATCGCCAAGCAGGTAGGCGTCAAGGTCATCGCCACCAACGACTTCCACTACCTGCGCCGCGAGGACGCTCCCGTGCAGGACGTCATCATGTGCATCGGCATGAACGCCAAGGTCGACGACCCCAACCGCATGCGCATGACTGGCTCGGAGTTTTACATGAAGACCGAGGAGGAGATGCGGGCGATGTTCCCGTATTGCCCCGAGGCCTGCGACAACACGCTCGAGATCGCCGACAAGTGCTACGTTGAGCTCGACTGGGACTCCATCATCCTGCCGCGCTTCCCGTTGCTCGATCCCGGCGAGACGCACGAGAGCCAGTTCCGCCGCGAGTGCGAGAAGGGCCTGCGCCAGCACTACGGCGACGACTGGGCTACGCGCGAGATCGGCGGCGTCAACATCAAAGAGCGCTTTGAGTACGAATACAAAGTCATCTGCGACAAGGGCTTTGCCGCCTACTTTTTGATTGTTGCCGAGTACGTGCAATGGGCCAAGGACAACGGCATTGGCGTCGGCCCCGGCCGTGGCTCGGCTGCCGGCGCTATCGTCGCCTACGCCATGAACATCACCGCGTTCGATCCGCTCGAGAACGGCCTGATGTTCGAGAGGTTCCTGTCCCCGCAGCGTACCGAGATGCCCGATATCGATATGGACTTCGACGATGAGCGGCGCCTCGAGGTCGTGGAGCACGTTCGCCAGCTCTACGGCCCCGAGAAGGTCACCCACGTCATCACCTACTCGACCATTAAGGCCAAGCAGGCCATCAACGACGCCGCTCGCGTCCTGGACTACCCGGTCTACATGGGCCAGCGTCTGTCCAAGATGGTCTCGAGCGACCCCAAGGTCAAGCTCAAGCAGGTGCTCGAAAAGCAACCCGGCAAAGAGGACCTGTTTAACCCCGATTTTGCCGAGGCATATAAAAAGGACGACGACGCCCGCCGCATCATCGACACGGCGCTCTCAATCGAGGGCCTCACCCGTGGCGAGGGCGTGCACGCGTGCGCCGTTCTGATCTGCCGCGACCCCGTCAACGAGCACGTGCCCACCAAGCTCGACACCAAGGGCGGCGTCGAGATTACCCAGTACGAGGGCCATACCGTTGCCGACATGGGCCTGCTCAAGATGGACTTCTTGGGCCTGCGCACGCTGACTGTTATCTCCAAGGCCAAGGCAAACATCAAAAAGAACTTCGGCATCGACATCAAAGAGGAAGAGATTCCCTTTGACGACCCCGAGATCTTTAAGCTCATGGGTTCCGGCCACACCGCCGGCGTCTTCCAGGTCGAGTCCGCCGGCATGACGGCCACGATCAAGAACATGAAGCCCACCGAGTACAAGCACGTCGTAGCATTGATCGCCCTGTACCGCCCGGGCCCGCTGGGCGCCGGCATGGTTTCGTCCTACATCAACCGTATGAACGGCAAGGAGCCGGCGGTCTCCTACGACGACCGCCTGGACGACATCCTGGGCGAAACCTACGGCACCATGGTCTACCAGGAGCAGGTTATGCTCATCTCCGTCGAGATGTGCGGCTTCTCCAAGGGCGAATCGGACTCGCGTATCCGTAAGCCCGTGGCTAAGAAGAAAATCAAGCTGCTCACGTCGACGGTGCTCCACTGGGAGGATGGCTCCGACGAGACCACCTACGACCACTGGATGAACGGCGCCATCAAGAACAACTATACGCGCGAGGTCGCCCAAAAGATTTGGGACGATGTTCTCGAGTTCGCGTCCTACGCCTTCAACAAGTCGCACTCCGCCGGCTACGCCATCCTGGTTATGCAGACGGCGTGGCTCAAGGCGCACTATCCGCACGAGTACATGGCGGCCGTTCTGACGTCCTATACGGGCAAGACCGACAAGATCGTGCACTACGTCTCGGCATGCCGTCACGACGGCATCCCCGTGCTGTCGCCAGATGTCAACGAGTCCGGTACCGAGTTCACGGCTACCAAGGAGGGCGTGCGCTTTGGTCTGGCCGGCATCCGCGGCGTGGGCACCGGCGTGGCGCAGGCGATTATCGCCGAGCGCGAGGCGGGCGGCCCGTTTAAGACGCTGCACGACTTTGTCGAGCGCGTGGACTCGAGCCAGGCCAACCGCCGCGTGATCGAATCGCTCATCAAGGCAGGCGCCTTCGACTCCACGGGGTATCCGCGTCGCCAGATGATGCACTTTGTGGATAAGAACAACCCCGAGAACATCATCGATGCCGCGGTGAAGCGCCAGAAGGACCGCGCGAGCGGCCAGACGTCGTTCTTCGACATGTTTGGCGACGTTGAGGGCTCGGGCTTTGAGGTGAGCGTGCCCGATCCGGATGGCCAGGAATGGGACCGCCACCTTAAGCTGAGCCAGGAGAAGGAAGTTCTGGGTATCTATGTCTCGGACCACCCGCTGCGCCCGTTTGAGTATGCACTAGCCAAGGCGCGCGACTTCTCGTTCTCGCAGATCGACACCGGCTACGAGGTTCAGAATCCTACGGGCGGCACCATCAACCAGGAGATTCCCGAGGGCAAGGCGCTGTGGTGGGCCGGCATGGTCTCGAGCGTGTCCAAGCGCGTGACCAAAAACGGTGACCCCATGGGCATCGTGCAGCTCGAGGACATGGAAGGCGAGGCCACCGTCGTCGTGTTCCCCAAGACCTATAAAGAGGCCGAGGGGTACCTGTACGGCGAGGTCGATCCCGAGACCGGCGCGCAGCTGTCCGATGCCTTTGTGCGCATTAAGGGCAAGCTCGAGCGCTCGGACCGCGGCGACCAGATCATCGCGCAGGAGATCGTGCCGCTCGAGCTTAACGAGGAGAACAACAAGCCCAAGGTGTTTGAGGTCATGGTGCCCAACAGCCGCTTTAGCCAGGGCAATATGGCGCGTCTTGCCACGGTGCTTACCGCCAACCCGGGCGGCGATCGCGTGGAGATCTTTATCGAGCAGGTGGACGGGCGCGTGCTACGTGCCGAGGTGCCGGCCAAGGTCAACGCGCGCTCGATTCCGCTGCTGGCCGAGGCCAAGGCCATTGTGGGTAATCAGGGCAGAGTAACGGTGATCTAAAATGATTTTTCTGGGACGGGGATTAAAAAATCATTTTGGGTGATGCGTAACGGGCTGCCTTTCTGGGGCGGGGAATGATTTTTTCATCCCCGTCCCAGAAAAATCATTTGGCGGGTTGATTGGAGGAAGTGATGGCGCAGGGGACGTTTGTGCAGGCGCTTCGCAAAGAGGCGGCGTTGAGCGGCACCTTTATGAAGGGCCGCTCGCTCATGCTCAACGGCGCCGTGCTGTCGATTGAGGACAGCGGCTCGCGCTTCTCCAAAAACGTGACGGTTGAGGGCTCGGTGCGCGGCTCGCGCGGCGACCTGTACAAGACGCACGTGGCGCTCGATATGGACGAGCACGAGGTGGTCGACTACGACTGCGACTGCCCCGCCGCCTATCGTTACCCCGGTATGTGCAAGCACGCTATTGCCACGGCTCTGGCGTATTTGGATGCCAGCGGCGCCGAGCCCGTCGAAGGTTTGCGCACGCCGGTTCGCACGTTTACGGCGCAGTCGAAACAGCCCGCGCGCACCGCACCCAAAGCGCCGGCCGTCAACCCCAACTTTCCCTTTCCGGCGCCCGTCCCCACGAGCCCGAGCCTTGTGGCGGCGCTCTCCGATCTTTCGGACGCGCGCATGGATGAGCTGGCGAGCATGCGCCGCAAGCTTGCCGGTGCCGTTGATCCCGACGCCCCCAAAGCGGCATTGGAGCCCTCGTTGGTGCCGTACTACAATCCGCTGTTCGCTGACCGCTTTAGCTGGGCGCTCGAGTTCCGCATTCGCTGTGGATCGGTCTCCTACGTGGTCAAGGACATCGACGGCATGGCCGATGCCTACGTGCGCGGCGGCACGTTCTCCTATGGCAAGAAGCTCACGTTTGTCCATTCACCTGAGGCCTTTGACGAAACATCGGCAAAGCTGCTCAACCTTGTTGCGACGACAGTTGCCTATCTCGATGACATCACAAGCTCGCGTTCGGCGTCGTACGACTTTGCCCGCAGTGGTTTTGTTGCCGAGCGTCAGTTGCCGCTGTCCGAGCATAGCATCGTATATGTGCTGGACCTGCTGTGCGGCCAGACCATCTCCTTTGAGCCCGCCTGGTCGCGGGGGATGACGACGCATCGCACCTACGACGTGGCGGTTGAGCTGTCTCCGCAAGGGGAGGACGAGGCATCCGCTAAGCGCCCACCGCTGCTTGCCGCCAAAATCGTGCCGGCGGCTGGTGGTAGCTATGACCTGCGCCTGCCCGCCGATATGTACTGCTTTGCGTCGGGCGATGCCGCCTACTTGGTTGACACGCGCCGCGCGCGCCGTACCGACGCTGCATTTGCTCAGCATGCCGCACCTTTTTTGTCGCGCTTGCTGCCGTGCCGCACGCCCGCCCATATTGCCGCCGAGCAGGTGGGTGAGTTCTGCCGTATGGCGCTGCCCATTTTGCGCGACTACACCGACCTCACCGCGCCCGCCGCGCTCGATACCGTGGCACCCGAGCCGAGCTTTGCTATGGCGATCGGTGTCGACGATGGGCTCGTGACCTGCAAAATTACGGTTACCTACGGCGATTGGTCGGCGGATCTCTTTAGCCTGGGCGCTCCGGGCAGCCCCTTCGAAGAGCAGCGCCCCGGTGTGCCGCCGCCCCGCGACGAGGTGGCGGAGTTTCGCGTTATGGATACGGCGGCCCTGTACTTCGATTTCTACGAGCGCGGTCTGGCGTTTGAGGAGCGCGATGACGCCCGCTTGTTCTGCCTGCTGACCGAGGGCCTGTCTGCCCTGTCCGAACTGGGTGAGGTCATGCTCAGCGACCGTCTGCGCCAGATCTCGGTCCGCCCCGCGCCCAAGCTCTCGGTTCGTGCGACCGTTAAGAGCAATCTGCTCGATGTCGAGCTGGGCGCGAGCGGGCTTTCGGCCGCGGACCTTGCCGTCTATCTCGATTCGTACAAGCGCCACCAGACGTTCGCGCGCCTGACGTCCGGCGACATCGTGCGCCTGGATGAGGGAGCGCGTGCCGCGTTTGGTCTTGCCGAGGACCTAGGCGTCGATGCCGTCGACCTGCTCGACGGCGTGTCGCTTCCCGCGTTGAGTACCCTTTTTGTCGATAGCATGCTCGCACGCACGCCGGCGCTCGAGGCCGATCGCGACGCTGCGTTCCGCCGCACCGTCGAGCGCCTGGACACGCTCGGCAAGATGGACTTTACGGTGCCGGCATCGCTCAAGGCAACGATGCGCGGCTACCAGGTCGACGGATACCAGTGGCTCGGCTCGCTCGAACACCTGGGCCTTGGCGGCATCTTGGCCGACGACATGGGCCTGGGCAAAACGCTCCAGATGATCGCGCATATCCTGGCGCGCGTGGAGGCGGGGGACACCAAGCCCACGCTCGTGGTATGCCCGGCCTCACTCGTGTACAACTGGACTGCCGAGCTGGAGCGCTTTGCCCCGTCGCTCGATGTGTGCGCCATTGTGGGCGCCAAGGCTCAACGCCGCGTGCAGATCGCCGGCGTGGCCGAGCATAGCGTGGTCGTGACGTCGTATGACCTTATGCGGCGCGATATCGACGAGTACGTCGAGCAGGATTTTGCCCGCGTGGTGCTCGATGAGGCACAGTACATTAAAAATCCGCTCACGCAGGTGGCGCGCGCCGCCAAGCGCCTGCCTGCCGGCGTGCGCTTTGCCCTGACGGGCACGCCCATCGAAAACCGCCTGTCCGAGCTCTGGAGCATCTTCGACTTTTTGATGCCGGGCCTTTTGGGGACGCGCGAGTCGTTTGCCAAGCGCTTTGAGAGCCCCGTCGAGCATGCCGAGGGCGATAGCGCCGCTCGCCTGCAGGCGCTCGTGTCGCCGTTTGTGCTGCGCCGTGTTAAGGAAGACGTGGTGGCCGACCTGCCCGAGAAGATCGAAGACACCGTCATGGCGCAGCTTACCGGCGAGCAGCGCAAGCTCTACCTGGCCAACCAGGACCGCATCGCCCAGCAGGTGCAGCACCGCGAGGCTGGGGAGTTTAAGAAGGACAAACTCAAGGTGCTCGCCGAGCTCACCAAGCTGCGCCAGATCTGCTGCGACCCGCGTCTACACTACGAGGATTACAAGGCGGGGAGCGCCAAGCTCGATGCTTGCATGGAACTCGTTCACGGAGCACTCGACGGCGGACACCACATTCTGCTGTTTAGCCAGTTCACGGGCATGCTCGATATCATCGGCAAGCGCCTGGCCAAGGAGGACATCGGCTTTCTTAAGCTCACGGGCGCATCGTCCAAGGAGAGCCGCGCCAAGATGGTCGCGCAGTTCCAGGCGGGCGAGGTACCGGTCTTTCTGATCTCGCTCAAGGCGGGCGGCGTGGGCCTGAACCTTACGGCTGCCGACGTGGTCATTCACTACGACCCGTGGTGGAACGTGGCGGCTCAGGACCAGGCGACCGACCGCGCCCACCGTATTGGCCAGCAACACACCGTGACCGTGTACAAGCTCATCGCCAAGGACACGATCGAGGAGCGCATCATGCAGATGCAGGAGTCCAAGCGCGACCTGGTCAACAGCGTGCTCGGCGGCGACGGTATCTCGTCGGCGCTGTTTACCCGCGAGGATGTTCTGGCACTGCTGGGAGGCGACGGACGCTAACCCGCTCGGGTGGGGCCGCCAGGGCGGATGGCACACGCTGCCCCATCGTCCCCGCCCGTTATGTGTTCATTTGCAATGCCGTGGATGGTTTGTCTGCCTTTGGGCATAAGAACCATCAAGAACATTGGCACATCAGCAAAGGAGAACATCATGGCGAAATTCTTTAAGGACCCCAATGGCAAGCTCATTGCCGCCCTTGGCAACGACGTTGCAACCCCTGCCGGCTGCACGGAGCTGACCGCGAACACCGAGGATGCGGCGCACGAGAAGCACGTGCCGGTCGTCGAGAGCGAGCGTGACGGTCACGTGATCCGCGCACGCGTGGGCTCGGTCGAGCACCCCAGCCTGCCCGAGCACTATATTGAGTGGATCGCTCTTGAGGCCGAGGGCCGCTTAGAGGTCCATTACCTTGAGCCCGGCATGAAGCCCGCGACGTTTTTTGCCGGCGGTTCCAAGACCGGTACCGTCTATGCCTACTGCAACCTGCACGGGCTGTGGTCCGCGACATTCTAGGAGCGCGCCCCCGCTCGGGGTATCATAGCTAGCATATGCACATGCAAGCGCCGACTGCATTATGCGGCCGGCGCTTTTACTACGATTTCGATGGTTTACGACGGAAAGGGCTGAGCCATGAAGCTCGCGCTTGCACAGATCGATATGCGCCTGGGTGATATTGAGGGCATTTGCGGCCGCATCGAGGACCAGACTCGTCTGGCCCACGAGCGCGGGGCGCGCGTGCTGTGCGTTCCGGCTCCGCTCTTTATGGGCGCCATGCCCGGGGGCCTGGTGGGCACTGCCGACTTTGAGCACGACATGCTTGCCGGCTTGACTGGTGTCGCCGAGCGTATCCAGGAGCTTGACATGATCTGCATCGTGCCCGCGGCGGTTTCGTTTGAGGGCCAGCCGCTACTCGACTACATGATGCTCAAGGACGGTCATGTGGTGCCGGCGCGTTCGAGCATTGCCCTGCAGCGTGGTGAGAACAACGACACGCGTTGGGCGCCGCCGGTGTTCGACGTGGACGGCGTGCGCATTGCCGTGATTTTTGACTTGGACCGCGAACTCGAGATGTTGCCGACCGGTGTTGACCTCATTGCGTATTTCCAATTCAACGCGTTTGACATGACCGACCGCGAGACTGCTGCCATTGCCGCCGTACGCAGCGGCGCCTACCGCAAGATCGCATCCAAGCGCAGCGTGTGGTTTGCCTGCATGGCGCCGGTCGGTGCCTATGACGAGTCGGTGTATACCGGCGGTTCGTTTGTGCTCGACGACTGTGGTCGCGTGGTGGCCCAGGCGCCGTGTTTTGAGGAGAGCCTGCTGGTTCAGGAGATTCAGCGCGGCGTGATGCTCGATGCCTTGGAGGACCACGAGCTGCCCGAGTTTCGCTCCGAGGAATGGCTGTGGCAGGCGCTGGTGCTCGCTGTGCGTGATAGCGCCCGTGCCCATGGCGCGTCGCGCGCCGTGGTGGCGCTCGAGGGCGACTTGCCGTCGTCCCTGCTGGCGGCGCTTGCCGTCGACGCCCTGGGTCCGCGCAACGTGATCGGCCTGGTGCTGGGGCGCAACCGTATCTTTACGCCGGCGCAGGAAGAGGCCGAGGCTGCCCGCTGTGCCGCCGTCCGCGCCATCGCCGAGCGTCTGCACATTCGCACCGTCGAGCGCGATGCACCGGATGCGGCGCGTGTGCTCGATCGCGACGTGTCGGCGGGCGATGCCGAGCGTCTGCGCTCGCGCACGCTGGGCCTCATGCTGGAGGACACGGCGCTCGAGCTGGGTGCGATGGCGCTGAGCCCGCTGTCCAAAACCGAGTACGCGCTGGCGGCGCCGGCGCTTTGCGGCGGCTACCAGGGCGATTACGCGCCCTTTGGCGATGTGTACCTGTCGACGCTTGAGTTTGTGGCGCGCGTGCGCAACCGCACGTCTGCCGTGGTGCCCCAAGAGCTCGTGACGCTCAACGCGGTGGAAGACTGCATGGAGCGAGTGTTGGTGCAGGCGCTCTCGACGCTCGACGGTCCGGTCGATATGCTCGACCGCGCGGCACGGCTGCTCGGCGGGCTTGAGCCGGGTGAGGTCGATGGCGCGCTCGAGGCGCACGTGGACCGCAGCCGACCCTTCGACGACATCCCGATGGCCGCCGGCAAGCCCGAGGCCTGCTCGCTGCTGCTGATGCTCGTGCGTCAGGGCGAGGCCGCCCGCCGCATGTTGCCGACGGCGCCGATCGTCTCGTCCCGTTCGTTTGCCGAGCGCTCCTGGCCGTACATGCTCGCGTGGTCCGACCTGGGGCTTAACGGCAAGGAGCGCATGTCGGTCGATTCGCTGGCGCGCGCCGAGGTGCGCCGTTTTGCTGACGAGGATACGAGCGAGCGCATGCGAAACGAGATGATGGGCGTGCTGAGCGAGCTACTGGGTATTTCGCCCGAGCAGATGGAGGAGCTGCGCTCTGAGGACGGTCAGCGTCGTTTGCACGAGGGAATGAAAAAGTTCGAGGGCGAGGTTCAGGACGCCATCGATAAGATGATGGGCGGCCAGGGTGGCCCGCAGGGTGGACCCCAGGGCACGCCGATGCCGCATCCGCCGGTGGATCCGAGGCAATTCCCATTCTTCTCTCAAAACTAGGTCGCTGCGCGCCCGCCAGAGCGGCAATCTGCCTTTCAATCGTCGGGCATGACCGCCAGGTCAATGCCCTCCTCTTTCAAGGCACCTTGCTCGCTCTGGCGGGCGCTCGCTTGCGTATGCTCAACCTACAATTCAATCTCGGCTGACGTATGGGGCTGGCGTTGTGTTATTCTAGAACAGACGTTCGTGAATGATGCGCGGGGCCTTGCCTTACGCTTGGCAAAAGACGAGGGGAGGTCGGCTTGGTCATTTTGGGTATCGACCCCGGTTTGGCTCATACGGGTTGGGGGATTATCGAGGAGCGGCGTGGCGAGGTTCGCTGCCGTGCCTACGGTTGTATCGAGACCAGCGCGGGTAGTCCGCTCGCGGTGCGCCTGTCGCATATCGCCCGCGACCTCAAGGGTGTCGTGGAGCGTTATCGACCCGATACCGCTGCCATCGAGAGCATCTACTTTGGCGCCAACGTTCGTTCGGCCATCCCTACGGCGCATGCCCGCGGCGCTGCGCTCGTGGCTCTTTCGGAATGCGCACTCGAGATCGGCGAATACACGCCTATGCAGATTAAGCAGGCTGTGGTGGGTACCGGTGCCGCAGATAAGCGGCAGGTCGCCTACATGGTACGCACGCTAACACAGCTCGATCACGACCCGCATCCCGACCATGCCGCCGATGCCCTGGCCTGCGCCATCTGCCACGTAAACCTCAGCCGCACCCGCGCCCTCACCGGTGGCGAGTTCTATCAACAGAGAGGAACCGGATACTGATGATTTCCCAGCTCCACGGAACGCTTGTCGAGGCCACGATGAGCTCTGCTGTCGTTGATGTGTCGGGCGTTGGCTTTGAGCTCGGCATCTCGGGCAGCACTGCGGCCACGTTGCCGACGCCCGGCGGCGAGGTCCGCCTCTACACGCGTATGCAGGTGCGCGAGGACGCCATGACACTTTTCGGTTTTTCCTCAAAGGATGAGCGCACGATGTTCGACCGGCTCGTGTCCGTGTCGGGCGTTGGCCCGCGCTTGGCGCTCGCCGTGCTTTCCACCTATACCGTGGGGCAGCTGTATTCACTGGTGATGGCCGAGGACGACAAGGGTATGGCCAAGGTACCCGGTGTGGGCAAAAAGACAGCTCAGCGCCTGATCCTGGAACTCAAGAGCACCTTTGCCAAGGACAAGGGCTTTGTGCCGGTCGACGTGATCCCGGGGCAGGTTGCGATGCCGGTCCCCGCTGCCGCTCCCTCGGCCATCGATGACGCCCGTGCGGCGCTCCTCTCCATGGGCTTTAGCCCGCAGGAGACCGATGTTGCCCTGAGCGGGTATGATGGGCAGAATATGCGTGTCGAGGATCTGCTCGGCGCGGCGCTTAAGCGACTCGGAATGGATGCGTGATGTGGGAAGCCGATGACTCTCAGGACCTGTGGGCGACGCCTGGCAACTCGCCGGCGGCATCCATGGCGCACGGCGAGCGCATGGTAGGCTCGGAGCTGACGGCCGAGGACCTCGATGTCGATCGCACTTTGCGCCCCCAGCGCCTGGACGATTACTGCGGCCAGGAGCATATCAAGCAGAGCCTGCGCGTGTTGATCGAAGCGGCGCAGAGCCGTGGCGAGACGCTCGACCACGTGATCTTCTCGGGCCCTCCGGGTCTGGGCAAGACCACGCTGGCTACGGTTATCGCCAACGAGCTGGGCGCTCAGATCAAGACCACGAGTGGCCCTGCCATCGCGCGCACCGGCGACCTGGCAGCCATTCTTACTAACTTGCAGCCGGGTGACGTGCTGTTTATCGACGAGATCCACCGCCTCAACCGCTCGGTCGAGGAGGTCCTGTACCCCGCGATGGAGGACTTTGCCCTCGATATCGTGATCGGTAAAGGCCCGGCCGCACGATCGATTCGCCTGGATATCCCCAAGTTTACGCTGGTGGCGGCAACGACCCGCTCGGGTATGCTGACTGGCCCGCTGCGCGACCGCTTTGGCATTTCGTATCGCCTAGATTACTACACGGTCGAGGAGCTCGCCCAGATCGTGACGCGCTCGGCGACTATCCTGGGCGTGACGATTGACCATCCCAGCGCGCTCGAGATCGGCTCACGCTCGCGCGGCACGCCGCGTCTTGCCAACCGTCTGCTCAAGCGCGTGCGCGACTATGCACAGGTGCGCGGCAACGGTCCCATCGAGCTGGACATTTGCCGCCAGGCGCTCGAGTTCTTCGAGATCGATGAGCTTGGCCTGGACTGGATGGACATTCGTATCTTGGAGACGCTTGCCAAGACGTTCTCCGGTCGCGCCGTGGGCCTGACAACGCTTGCCAGCGCGGTGGGTGAGGACCCGGGCACGCTCGAGGATGTCTACGAGCCCTATCTGCTGCAGTGCGGATTGATGATCCGTACGCCCCAGGGTCGTCAGGCAACGCTTCGCACCTTTGAGCACCTGGGGATTGAACCTACCGTTTAGGGCGCTTTGTTTTGGCGGGCTGTTGGGCTATCGCTGGGCATCGGGTAAACATATCGCCGTTCATCGGTTATGGGTGTTTTACTATTGCGCGCCCGTGCTATGCTGAATTGGTCTTTTTCTCATTCGGTAACGAAAGGACCGCCCATGCCTACTGACATCGAAATCGCACGTTCTGTCACGCCGCTGCCTATTACCGAGGTGGCCAAGAACGCCGGCGTCGACGTTAAGCACCTTATTCCGTACGGCTTCGACAAGGCTAAGGTCGACTATTCACTGCTCAACGAGCCGACTGATCACCAGGCCAAGCTCGTCCTCGTGACTGCTATCAACCCAACGCCTGCGGGCGAGGGTAAGACCACCACGACCATCGGTCTGGCCGATGGCTTGCGCCGACGCGGCGTCAAGAGTGCCGTGGCCCTGCGCGAGCCTTCGCTCGGCCCCGTCTTTGGCGTTAAGGGCGGCGCTGCCGGCGGCGGCTGGGCTCAGGTCATCCCCATGGAGGATATCAACCTGCACTTTACCGGTGACTTCCATGCTATCGGCGCCGCCAATAACCTGCTGGCCGCCATGCTCGACAACCATATTCAGCAGGGCAATCAGCTCGGTATTGACGTTAAGCGCATCACTTGGAAGCGCGTCGTCGATATGAACGACCGTCAGCTGCGCCACGTCATCGACGGTATTGGCGGTAAGGCCCAGGGCGTGCCGCGCGAGGACGGCTTCGATATCACCGTCGCCTCCGAGGTCATGGCAATCCTGTGCCTGTCTACGAGCATTAACGACCTCAAGGAGCGCCTGGGCGAGATCGTCGTCGGCTACAGCTTTGCCGGCGAGCCCGTCCGTGCCCGCGACCTTAAGGCCCAGGGTGCCATGGCCGCGTTGCTTAAGGACGCGCTCAAGCCCAACTTGGTGCAAACGCTCGAGGGCACGCCCGCGTTTGTCCACGGCGGCCCCTTCGCCAACATTGCCCACGGCTGCAACTCTATCATGGCCACGCGTATGGCGATGCGCTTTGGCGATGTCGCCATT
Organism: uncultured Collinsella sp.; assembly: GCA_958415625.1. Lineage (GTDB taxonomy): Bacteria > Actinomycetota > Coriobacteriia > Coriobacteriales > Coriobacteriaceae > Collinsella. The sequence goes on from CATYZI010000001.1 coordinate 15,184, forward strand.
ACCGAGGCCGGCTTCGGTGCCGATCTGGGTGCCGAGAAGTTCCTCGACATCAAGTGCCGCATGACGGGCGTTCGCCCCAGCGCCGTCGTGGTCGTCGCGACCGCTCGTGCGCTGAAGTACAACGGTGGCGTCGCCAAGGCCGACCTCAACGAGGAGAACCTCGAGGCACTCAAGGCCGGCATGCCCAACCTGCTGCGTCACGTCGACAACATCCAGAACGTTTATGGTCTGCCCTGCGTAGTCGCCATCAACCGCTTCCCGACGGACACCGAGGCCGAGCTTGCGCTCATCGAGTCCGAGTGCCAGAAGCTCGGCGTCAACGTTAAGCTTTCCGAGGTCTGGGCCAAGGGCGGCGAGGGCGCGCTCGACCTGGCCGATGAGGTCATGCGTCTGATTGAGCAGCCGAGCGAGCTCAAGTTTGCCTATGAGGACGGCGCCGATGTGGCCGACGCTCTTGAGGCCATTGCCACCAAGGTCTACCGCGCCGACGGCGTTGACTTTACGCCGGCCGCCAAGCGCCAGCTCGCCGAGCTGCGCGAGAACGGCTTTGGCAACCTGCCGGTGTGCGTGGCCAAGACGCAGTACAGCTTTAGCGACAACGCCAAGGCCCTGGGCGCTCCCGAGAACTTCCGCATCACGGTGCGTGAGCTCAAGGTTTCCGCCGGTGCCCACTTTGTGGTCGCACTGACTGGCAGTGTTCTGACCATGCCGGGCCTGCCCAAGGTCCCCGCGGCCGAGAACATCGACGTCGACAACGACGGCAACATCACTGGCCTGTTCTAGGCCTGTTGCCCCTAGCTGCCTGCCCGCCCCGCCGTGCCCCCAAGGCCCGGCGGGGCTTTTGTTTTCTAGCCGCGCTGGAGGCCGAAGAGTTTGGCGTTGCGCTCGGCGACCATCATGTTGATATCGGCGATTTCCATCTCGCCGTCAATGTAGGGCTGGTAGGTGCCATATGGATCGCCGGCTCCCAAGCTGCAGCTTCCGCAGTTATCGCAGCTGCCGTTGCCGCAGCCGGCGAGTGCCAGCTTGATGATTTCCTCGCGTTCGGCGCGCGTTGTATCTTTGATGAGCTTGCTTTTTGCCATGACGTTCCTCGATTCGCTTGTTGCCACCTGTCGCGCATGTCTTGTAGATACCGACGGGCTCTGCCCATCATAGGCTTTTGCGCGGGTAGAATGCATGGATAACTTGATGCTTAAGGGCGACGGAAAGGAATCGTTGCATGGACCAGGATAAGACGACCGTAATGGGCGGCTACGGTTCCGCGCAGGCTGGCGATAGCGCCGATGTGACCCGCGTTGTTCCCAACCCCGGTTATACCGACCCCGCCGCGACGCAGCCTTCTGCCGAGCCCACCCGGGTTATGGGCTATGGCGACACGGCGCAGGATTCTTACGCTGCATCTTCGCAAGGCCCCTATGGCAACGCAGCTTCGAACGCAGCTTCGGACCCGTTTGATTACGCGCCGCAGGATTCTTATGCCGCCTCGACGCCGAATCCCTATGATGACCTGCCGCAGAATCCCATTCCGCAGCCTCAGCAGACGACGTATATGCCTCGCACGGCGCAGCCTCGCTACGAGTCGCGCGAGGCGTATCGCGAGTACCCCAAGTCGATTCCGCAATATGGCGAGGACGAGGAGAAGAAGCCGTCGCGTTCGTCGAGCGTGATCAAGAAGATCCTGATTGTGCTGGCGATCTTCTTTGCGCTGTCGGTTGTGTTTGCCATCGTGTCGGGCATGCTCAACAAGCGAGGGAGTTCAACGGCCGATACCGCTGCCGAGCAAACCGAGTCCGCCTCGTCTAGCACCGTCGATCTGAGCGATATCCCGGGGCAGTACTGGTCCAACGCCAAGAAGCTCCTCAAGTCGCGCGGCGCCGATCTTTCGAATGCCGTGGTCCTGACTGATGATGGCTCAACGCCCGTCGTCGATTCCAACTGGGTCGTTACTTCTGCCTACTATAACGACAGCGGCAACCTCGAAATTCAACTCACGCACAAGAACATCTCGGGCAACTCGTCCGGCGGCCAAAGCGGTACCGACAGCTCGAGCTCCAATACGCTGGAGGACCTGAGCAACAAGGCACAGGAGCTTGGGGATAAGGCCCAAGAGCTGGGTGACACGGCTCAGAATCTCGGCGATACCGCGCAGAACCTGGGCGATATGGCAACGAACGCCTGGGATGCCCTGCAAAACGGCATTTCGGGCGCGCAGGGAAACTAGCTGTTAAGCGGGCTACAGCTGCTCGGCCGGACGGTCGGGCGAGCTAAAGCCTGAGTCAAACGTAACGACGCACGAGACGTTGGGCCGGCGCTCGTGCACGATGCGCGTGACGAGCTCCAGCAGCTCCTCGTCGGATATGTCAAAGCCGTCGGGACGCACCAGGTCAAACGAAACGAACCCGTCGTGCTCGTGCAGGTCGTGGATGGAGAGCGCGGGATCGATCTGCATGACGCCGCGCTTGACCCAGCCGCGCAGGTCGTCGCCGGTGGTGGCGATGGGGTCGCAGTGCAACGTGATGCCAATGCCCATCTGGCGCTTGATGTCGTGCTCGATGGTGTCCAGGATCTCGTGGTGCTCAAATGCGTCGCCCTCGCCGGGCATCTCCACGTGGGCGCTGGCAAACTGACGACCGGGGCCGTAGTCGTGCACCATCAGGTCGTGTGTGCCCAAGACCTGCGGATAGGACATGATCTTGTCGCGGATTGCCTGGACGAGCTTGGGGTCGGGCGCTTGCCCCAGCAACGGGCTGATGGCGTCGCGCACTAGGCCCATGCCGCTGATGCAGATGAAGATGCCCACGCCCAAGCCCGCCCAGCCGTCGAGGTCAAAGCCGGTCGTTTGCGAAATAAGCGCCGCCGCTAAGACCGAGCCCGAGGTGATGACGTCGTTTTTGGAGTCCTGCGCCGTGGCAATGAGTGTTTCGGAATCGATACGGTTGCCCAGCGCGCGGTTGAATGCGGCCATCCAGAATTTGACGAGCATGGACAAGACGAGAGCGGCTAGGGAGACCAGCGTGTAGGCGGTGGGGGAGGGCTTGATGATCTTGGTGACCGACTCGAGGATCAGGTTGATGCCGACGGCGCAAACCAGGACGGCGACGAACAGACCGGCTAGGTACTCGTAGCGGCCGTGGCCATAGGGGTGGCCTTCGTCTGCCGGGCGGCTGGCAAGGCGGAACCCGAGCAGGCTCACGATGTTGCTCGAGGCGTCGGAGAGGTTGTTGAAGGCGTCGGCGATGAGCGAGACAGAGCCGGCGAGCAGGCCCGCGATGCCCTTGGCCAGGCACAGAGTGATGTTGAGGCAAATGCAGATGAGGCTTGCGGCGAAGCCCGCGTTGGTGCGGCAGGAGGTATCGACCGGCTCGCCCTCGCTGCCGGGAACAAGCGTATGTACCAGCCGATTTACAAATAGCATAGCGGTCGTCCTCACAATCATGTTTAAGGGGATAGTGTAGCTCGCGCGGAGGCGCTGTGCACCGATGCTCAGAAAATGCAGCAATGGTCTGCCGGTGCTAACGAGCGAGCCTTCTCGTCTGCCTGGGTGGTCCATTTTGGGCCACATGGGTATGGGCGTGTGCCTGTTTGCTCGACATACTTAATGTCGACAGCCCCTGTGCAAAGGAGGACGTTTCCATGGACGAGATGTTTGCCATTAAATGTCAAAACTGCGGCGGCCCTATGTACTCGCACCAGGCTAAGCGCAGCTTTGAGTGCGCCTATTGCGGCGCGGTCATTCCGTGGCAGGCGGACGCCGGAGAGCCCAAGAGCGCTTTGGGCATTCGCCATACGCCGTTGACGGTGGTGGATGGACTGCTCAAGCTCACGCATGTGTCGCAACTCGAGCGCCCGGAGGACCCGGACTGGTATTTCTTCAATTCGCACTGGCGCAATCAGTCGGTCCTGGAACATCTGCTGTGGGAGGATCGCGGCACGGCGCAGGAGTTCCAAGAGGCCACGCATGTGAGCATTCCTTGCCCCTTCTGCGGAGCGTCCTTTGAGGGCGAGTCAACGCAGCGTGTGTTTGAGTGCCCGTCCTGCGGCAACAAGATCGGCATTGCCGACCTGCTCAAGCCCGGTACGTTTAGCAAACGTCTGACCATGGGCGTGGGTGCGGAGTATGTGCCGGAGCAGGGTATTCCCTGCGAAATCTCGCCGCAGCAGGCACGTGCCAACGCGCTGCAGCTGGTGCGCCAGTACCCGGATGCCTTTGCCGGGCACGACGTGGAAGACGCGATCCAAAACGACATGATGCTCTTCTATTTCCCCATGGCGCTGGCGGACCTGCGTATGATGGCGAGCTTCCCGGGCAAGGGCCTGAGCAAGGAGACCCTGGTGTACTACGAGGTGCTCGACTGGGCGTATCCGAGGGCAAACTATCTGGATGTTCGCCTTATGGGCATTCTGGAGCCGTGGGACTTTGCCAAGGTCGGTCCGTTCGATCCCGCCATGCAGGAAGGCGACTTCCGCGTCGTCTCCGTCGATGCATCTACCAAGGACCAGGTGGTCATTGATAAGTTGGCGCTCGACGTTGCGGGCAACGATGCCGAGGCCGTACTGGGGCTCAATAAAAAGAGCATCCGAACCTGGGCGCGCAAGGCCCGCAAGCATAAGGATGGCCTGGTGATGGTGCCGGTCTACTTTGTCGATCGTCCGGCGACGGACAGCCGCGATGGCGAGCAGGTGCGCATTGCCGTAAACGGGCAGACGGGTCGCGCGGCCGCGGTGGTGTTTAGTGACAAGCGCGAAACGCACGTCGTGGCGCCGCTCAATCCGAGCCTGCATCTGTCCGGTGAGAGCACCGTGCACGCCACGCCCATCGAGGTCAAATACGTTAAATCGCCCTTCCTATACCAGATCGTGCGCCGTGGAGGCGGCGAACAGCCGCGGCAGGTGGCAGCGGTGACGGAGGGTTCTTACCGAGAGGAGAAGCCCAAACGCAAGGGCTTGCTCGCTGCGATCTTTGGGAAGTAGGGAAGCGCAGCGCGGGACGGCTCACAGGCGTGCGGGCGTTTCGGTCGCAACGTGCCGCTACCCTTGCGCTTCGCCATTAGTCGCTTCGTTGATGGCGCGGTACTCGGCACTCAGCTCGCGCGCCAGCTCTTCCTTGCTTGGAAGATACGGCAGGTATTTGGCGGCAAACACTTGGTCGTTGTCTTCGGGCAGCGTGTACTCGACGATCGAATCGCTTTTGTCCGCGCAGAGCACGATGCCTATGGGCGGATTGTCGCCTTCGTTCATGAGCTCACGCGTGTAGTAGTTCACATACATTTGCATCTGGCCCAGGTCCTGATGCGTAAGGTCATCGGTCTTAAGGTCGATGAGCACGAAGCAGCGCATCAGATAGTTGTAAAACACCAGGTCAATATAGAAATGGCGCCCATCAAAGGTGATGCGCTTTTGGCGCGCCTCGAAAGCGAAACCACGGCCAAGCTCCAGCAGGAACTTCTGAAGATGCGTGATGAGCGCCTGCTCTAGATCGCTCTCGCGAAACGCAGTATCGTCCGAGAAGCCTAAAAACTCCAGTACATATGGGTCGCGGATGATATCCTCGGGGCGACGAGCCGGGGCGCTCTTTTGGATTTCCTGGGTGACGGCCTCCTTGTCCTTGCTGGCAAGCAGGCGCTCGCGGAACATGGTGTTGATCTGGCGCTCGAGCTGACGCGTGCTCCAACGAGAATCGGCGCATTCGTTCATGTACCATGTTCGAGCATCAGGGTCGGTTATACGCGATAACCTGCGGTAATGTGTCCAATTCAATTCGGAACGCAGCGCGTTCCGGATTGGGAACGCAAGATAAAACTGACGCATGTATCTTAAGCTTCTGGCGTTGAAGCCTCTGCCAAAATCCTTAGTCAATCTAACGGCAAGTTCGTCGATCAGTGCATCGCCATACTTGGCGCGCTCCTCTCCGCCCTGCTCGTCAACAATGCTCTTGCCGATCTCCCAATACGCCTCAACCATCGCAAAGTTAACGGCGGTATAGGCCTTGTCGCGAGCGGCGTTGAGAATCGAGGAAACCTGCTTGCAAAAAACTTCTGGCACGATTGCCGATTCTCCACGGTTTACCAGTTCGCCCATCACTGTCGCCCCACTCTCCTCTTGTGGAATGCATCTTTGTCGCATTTAGTTTAAAGTCTCGCGCGGACACGAATTGCTGTGCTGTCTGGCACCTTCGCATCGGAGCCTTGCGGTGACTAAAATGTGGCCATAGAGGCAGTTTTAGCGAACCCCGCGGGAGTGACACGCATGGATAACAACACTTTGCTACTCCTTCATGTCAAAAATAGGGGCGCAGAACGGTATTCTGCGCCCCTGATTGAGCCGATGCGTCTGAAAGCCGGCTTGCCTATTCGCTAGCGCCTTCGCTGTCTTCGCGATCGTTGGCAAGCATTGCCGCGCCGGCGACCGTTGTCGCCACGGCGGCGGCAGCGAGCCCGGCGGCAATGCCAGAGCCGTCGCCCGTGCCGGCGAGTTTTCCGCCCGATCCCTTGCTCTTGTTGCCCTTGCCGTTCTTGTCGGCGCTGCCCGCGTTGGTGCCGGTGCCGGTGTTGCCTGCACCGCCCGCGTCGCCCGAAGCCGCCACAGTAAAGCTTGCGGCTCCGTCGGTGGCAAGCTCGTAGTTCTGCGCCGCGTCGCCCAAAAGGCCTTTCGCGCGCACCCAGTACGTCCCTGCGGTAAATGCCTCGCCTTCGGCCATTGCCGTGCCCGGCACACCGTTTGCATCGTGCATAAACTCGAGCTGGGCGGTGCAGGCATCGCCTTCGAGCTTGCCCTCGAGCGGCGCCGCGATCTTTGCGCGCACGTCCTCGCCGGCCTTAAGGCCCTCGAGCCCTTCAAAGTGGGGCGTCAGTGCGCGCGGGTCGATATCGATGGGCACGGAACCCTGCAGTTCCGTAACGGTCTCGTTGCCCAGGGCGTCGACATCCACGTATTCGATAGCAAACGTGTTGCCCGAAGCCGCCACGCTGAGTACGTTACTGCTGTCGACAAGGCGGAAACGACCCTCGCCAACGGTCTTTCCATCCTGGAGCGAGGCATCGCTCAACGAGTCGCCGTATGTCATGCGCATACGGGTCGGGAGGTAGTACGAAACGGTCTGCTTGTGCTTCGCATCGTAATTGCGCTGGTAGATGCTTCGGGCCAGTGCCGCATCAACAAAGTCGGACGCAATGATGCCAATGTGCTTGAGGCAGTCCTCCTTTGTGCTCTCATTTCCGGTGCTGTTTATATACTGGCTCTTGTATAGATGCTCGTTGACCACTCGTGCTGCGGTAAAAGGATTGCTTCCTTGCTTGTAGTTCGTGCAGCTGGTGTAGTTGATACACCAGCTGTGCTCCAGGACCTTTACCTTGGCCCCGTCATTGTCCTCGACGTCCACCATGATGCGGGCGAGCTTGGTTGTCTCCTGCAGCGCCATATCGACCCAGCCGATTTTGTCGGTTCCTGTGCATTCGTAATGGTCCTGGGCGTATACCTTGGTGCAATAGGGCTCTTCGTCACCCGTTTTCCCCACGGCTTCAAAGCCCCGCTCGTCTCGAACGAGACACATAGAGGTGCTGTCGGTGTGTGCTGCGATTTTGTCGTCCCATTGGGTGAGGTCGAGGCCCCATGTGTGGCTGCTTACGCTGTTGCCGGCGAGCCCAAACCGACGCAGCAGGACGATCTTTCCGCGCACCTCGCCCAGCGTGGGGATGCGACTCGATGTGTAGAACAGGTCGGGGTTCTCATCCAAAACCTTGCCAAAGGCCGTCGTGAGGCTTTCGTTGGTAGCCTCGCCATTGCCCCGCGACACGAGCATGATGAGCGCTTCTGTCGGGTTTTCGCTCAAAAACGTATTGAAGTACCCGATGACATCGGAGAGATGCATAAAGTTCCCGTCTTTTTTGAGCAGGTAACAAGCTCCGTGGTCGATGCCGGGGTCGCCGTTCTCGTCGTTCTTTCCAAGTCGGATATCAAAGTAGCGAATGCCTTCGAGCAACTGCGTGGGGATGTAATCCTGCTGGCATTTTGCTTGGGAGGATTGGGGCTCGGTGTCATTGTCCACGCTGCAGGTGCCCGAATCGTGCGTGCCCGGGATGCTCAGTTCGTCGAGGAACTTGCTGTTGTCGACGTATTTCATCCAACAGGGCCCGTCGACGTAGCTGCTGTACGTGATCCAGTCGAGGCTGCTAACCGTGGCATCGTTCTTTTTCATATCGTAACCGATAAGTTCGAGCTCCCACGGAATGCTCTTACTCTTATGGCAGATCTTATTGCTGTCCTGGTCTTTGCCGTCCGATTCTATTGCCAGGTACTTAATGTCTTTTTTCTCGGTTTCTTTCTCGACCGTCCGGTCTCGGATGATATAGGTTCCGTTTGACTGGCGTTTAAACGCAAAAGCGCGGCTGGGCTTGTCGTCATACTCGCCACTCCATACGTGGATGACCTTTCCATCTTTGTCCGAGTCGCCGTCGACCGACCAAATGCTGTAGCCCGTCTTTTTATGCTCTTCGAAATTGAGTAAGGTGCGGATGGCATACCAATTTGTATTATCTGCATCGGTCACTACGTGTTCAAGGATGAGTTTGCTGGACGTGCCGTCATTAAACAGGTGGCAGACGTTGCCGCGAACGTTGCCGTCTTGGTTGACGCTCGCGGTGCGAAAATAGCCCGCGGGGCGAAGGCGAATGACGAACTTGTCGAGGGTGGCCGCCGGTGTGGGCGTGTCTTCTGCAAATGCCGCGCGCACGGGAAGGCCCAGCGCCGCGGTTTCGGGCAGGCTTGCAAATGGCGACAATGCTGCGAGTCCTAGGCCCAGCGTAAATGCTCGACGACTGATGGCGTGGTGTTCGGTCATAACTCCTCCATTCGCGGGGTGCGGTTATGCGCTCGTTTTGGTCACTATACTGCCCGGATGTCTAAACGTGTTGGCTTAATTGTCTGCGCGGTGCTATTAATCGGCGGGCGGACGCGTTGGGGCGCTTGTCTATTTGTGTTGCTACCGCGCTGGGGGTGGTTTTGCCGTCCGGCACCCTCGCGTTCGCCGGCTATCGGCATAAGAAAGGGAGGGCCGGCGAGCCGATCCTCCCTTAGTACGAAACGCTGGGGCACCGTCGCTTGTTTGCACTGCGCTCGTGTTTCCCGTTACGCTCGCGAGTCGCTTAGCGCTTGATCTCGATATCGTCGAGCTTGACGTCCATGGCCTCGGTCTTTGCCTTGGCGATGTCGTCGGCAAATTCCAGAGACTTCATCATGGTCTCGACGGCGTCCTTGTGCTCCTCGACATTGTCGATGCTCACGTAGACGCTGCCGCCGCCTGCTTCGGTGAAGTACTCAGTCGTTACGCCGCCCGAGTGTGTGTAGGAAGCGTTGCGCCAAGTCTTGCCGTTGTACTTGACGGGGTCATTCTCGGTCCACTCAAAGTTGGCCTTCCATTTGGCCTCGTAGTCGAACAGCTCGTCGGCGTTCTTGTCAGAGTCGAAGACGGGGATGAAGCGGTCGCTGGCGTGCTCGCTCTCGGTGAACTTAAACTGGGCCCTGTCGGCCGTGTCGCCGGCAACGTCGGTGATCTCGACGCCCTCGGGGACCTCGACCTTAAACCAAATGAAGTCGGTCCTCATATCCACGGCTGGCTTTTCTGCTCCGCCGCCACCGCCACTGCCGGTAGCGCCGCCGCTGCCACCGCAGCCCACTAGGGCAACTGCGGCAAAGAGACTGATGCAGAGGGTGAGAATCGCAAAGGCCTTCTTTTTCATGGTCGTGTCCTCCTCGATCTGTAACCGCCCATGGATTACTTGCCTTTACTGTACGCGCGAGCGGCTCGTTCGGGTGGGCCATGTGTCCCATTCTGGGGGCCGGATTTGCGCCGGCAAGTGGCAATATGTCCGGGCGCAAAAGAGGGGAGGGCCGGTGCTGTCGACCCTCCCCGGGCTGGGCGCCCGTTGTTTTAATGGGGCGCGTGCGGGTGCCCCGTTACTTGATCTCGATGCTCGAAATTTCGACTTCGCGTGCCTCGGAAACTGCCTCTTCCATGTCATCGGGGAACTCGATGGAGTTGAGGAGCGCCTCGGCTTCTTTCTCGTGCTGGTCGAAGTTCGAGATGAGGACGTAGACGCTTCCCGGCTCAACGTCGGTAAAAAGCATGGTTGAGATGCCGCTGTTGTCCTCGTATGTTCCGACGAGCCACGTCCTGCCGTTATACTCGACGGACCCGCCATCCTTCCACTGGAACGTGTCCCCCTTCTTTTCCGCCTGGTCGGCGTGGGATTCCTCGGCCGTCAGCGCTTTTTTCCAAACGGGGATAAAGCGATCGGCCGAGGCGTTCTCATCTTTGGGGAAGGTGAGCTGGACCCTGTCGGCATTCTTGTCGGCAGAGTCACTTACGCCGACGCCCTCGGGCATCTCGACCTTAAACCAGATAAAGTCGGTCTTCTTGGCGACGGGGGCCTTTTCCTTGCTCTCGCTCTTGGGGGCGCTGCCGCCGCCCGATGCGCTCCCGCCGCAGCCGACAAGGGCAAACGCGGCAAAGAGGGCGATGCAGAGGGAAAGGATCGATAGGGTCTTTTTCTTCATGGTGGCGTCCTCCTTGTCTGCCGATGACATCACGGCGCCGCATGTTGTTGGGGTACTGATTGCGCTGGCGGCGGATGTCTCTGTGTACTGTGCGGCTTATGCCTCCGTTCATCGCTTGTGGCCGTTGCGCGGCCGTGCCCCAACGGGTTCCTTACTTATAGATATGCCCCAGCTTGTGCTGCCCGGGAGTCTCGAAAGGTGGGCCATGTGTCCCATGTTTACGTGTGCGGGCTTGCCGCGAGGTGGGCCTGGTGCTGGGCAAGCGTGCGGCTTGGTTGATGCTCCCAATGTTGCGCAACAGCGATGCCGGCTTGAGGTTTTAGACTTGGCTGTGACAAAAGCTAAACCACGAAAGGTCGAACGATGTTCTGTCAAAAATGCGGACAGCAAGTTCCCGATGGATCGACGTTTTGCACGCATTGCGGGGCGTCGCTTGCGGGTGGCTCCGCGCCGACGTCCGCGGGCGCTGGTCCTTCCTCTGCCCCGGGCCTGACCCAGTCGATGCCGCCGGTCGCGCCCGCGTCTCGAAAGTCTAAGAGCAAAGCTCCGATTGTCATCGCGGTGGCGTGTGCCGCCGTGGTACTCCTTGGGGGTGGCACGGTGTTTGCGCTCACGATGCTTAACGGGTCCAAGAGCTCTGACACGCAAATCTCGGTAATCGATACCGGGTCTTCGGACGAGAAAGATTCTTTTGCCAAGAAGAAGGATGACAAGTCCAAGTCCAAGGAATCCTCGTCGTCCGATGACGAGGCCGTTCCCGAGGACGAATCGGCATACTACGGTTCGGGCGATTCGGACGATTACCTAACCGACGTGCATACGTACACGAACGACATGCATCCTTATAGCATGTCGATTCCCAATCGCTTTGAGATGGAAGATACTCCCAGCGGCAGCGGCACCAGGTATGAGGATCCGGAGACGGGTTTTGTGATCAACCTGTTTGGCTACGTCAACATTAACGAAGAAACCGCACACGAGATGTTCGTCGACGCGGACACTTCGGGCAAGGCCGATCTCTATACCGCAGAGGGCGACAACTGGTACGTGGTCTCGTGGCGCGAGGGCGACACGATCATTTACGAAAAGACGATCGTCACGGATTCAACGATTGCCACGGCGCATCTGGAGTACTCGACTGCAAACCGCGACATGGGGTCGAAGATTATCGACACGCTGCTGCCGACGTTTCAGGTGGACTAGGCGCCCGCGCCTATAGCCGGCAATCGGAAACGCCGATAGCCAGAGCTCCTGACAGCCTTTGTCTTATGGGCTAGACTGGCTTGGACAAGATCGATGAATGGGACAACTGCTTCCTGGCGTCGTTGTCCCATTTTTTATTATGCGTGCGGCCCGTGGTGGCCGGCGCGGTGGGCAGAGGTGTTTCGATGAGCCAAGAGATGATGGATAAAACCTGTCGCGGTTTTGCCGAGGCGCTTGCCGCGCGCGAGCCGGTTCCCGGCGGCGGCAGCGCCAGCGCGTTTGTGGGAGCACTGGGCGCCTCGCTTTGCGGGATGGTCGCGCGCTATGGCGCGACGAACCCCGCGCTTGCCGATCGCGCGGACGATCTGACACACGCATTTGCCCAGGCAGATGAGCTGGCTCAGGAGCTTGTGGGTCTGGTCGCCGAGGACGTTCGTGCGTACGGCCAGGTGTCTGCGGCATACGGTATTCCGCGCGATGATCCGGCTCGACCGGCTGCGATTCAGGATGCGCTGCACGTGGCAGCCATGCCGCCGTACCGCATTATGGATGCGTGCGGGCGTGCGCTGGCGCTGCTCGAGGACATGGCGGACAAGGGCTCCCGACAGCTGCTGTCCGACGTGGCATGCGGCGCCGTGTTCTGCCGCGCCGCCATGCAGGGCGCGAGCTTGACGCTCTTTGCGAACACCACGTCTATGAAGGACCGTGCCCGCGCCGAGGAGCTCGAGGCGGCGTGCGACGATCTGCTCGATACGTGGCTGCCGCGCGCCGATGCGCTGGCGCGCCGCGCCGCTGACGCCGCAAGGAAGAGGGGATAGCCATGGCTGAGCTGTTGAAGGGCGCTCCCGTCGCCCGCGCGTTGACTGAGAAGCTTGCCGATCGTTGTGCTGTTCTGCGCGAGCGCGGCGTTGTTCCGACGCTTGCTATCGTGCGCGTGGGCGAGCGCGAGGACGACCTGTCCTACGAGCGCGGCGCCCTCAAGCGCTGCGAGAAGGTAGGCATCGGAGCTCGTCGCGTGTTGCTGCCTGCCGATGTCTCGCAAGACGAGCTGATCGCGGCTATTAAGGACATCAATGCCGACCCTGCTGTTCATGGCTGCCTGATGTTTCGTCCGTTGCCCGCTGGGCTTGACGAGGATGCAGTTGCCGCGGCACTCGATCCTGCCAAGGATGTTGACTCCATGACGCCGGCCTCGCTGCTTACCACGCTTTCGGCGCGAGGCGAGGGCTTTGCTCCCTGCACGGCCGAGGCCGTGCTGGCGTTGCTGGACCATTACGGCGTTGAGCTGGATGGGGCCAAGGTCGCGGCCGTCGGTCGATCGCTGGTGATTGGCCGTCCCGTTGCCGCCATGCTTACGGCTCGCAACGCTACCGTGACGACGTGCCATACGCATACGCTTGACTTGGCTGCCGAGTGCCGTGCAGCTGATATTGTGGTTGCGGCCGTTGGACGCGCGCGCACGATTGGCGCGGATGCGGTTCGCGAAGGCCAGACGATCATCGATGTGGGTATTAACTGGGACGAGGCCGCCGGCAAGCTGGTCGGCGACGTCGATTTTGATGCTGCGGAGCCGATCGTTAACGCCATCACACCCGTGCCGGGCGGCGTGGGGGCTGTGACCACCGCGATTCTCGCCAAACACGTGATTGAGGCGGCGGAGTGCGGTAGCGCGCAGAGATGTGGTGTAAGAGGCGGGGCATGCCCCGCCTCTTCCCTTTCTTGAAAGGGAGGGGACACCGCCTAGAATTCGTCGTTGGAGTAATGAAGGTGACGAATGGAAGGAAAGGCGATGCCCCAAGAAGAGAGTGTACTGCGCCTCGGCCGCGACGAGGCCCTCGAGGCGGCGAGGCTTTGGCAGGAGTGCGGAGATGCGCGCGAGTTCGCGTGCAGGGTGCTGGGCGGCGTGATGAACGCGCTGATGGACTCCGAGGCCCAGCAGATGTGCGGCGCGAGCCGCAACGAGCGCAGCGACGGCAGAGGGAACAGCCGCAACGGCTACCGCCCCAGGTCGCTCAAGACCGCCGTGGGCGACGTGGAGCTCGAGATACCCAAGCTCAGGCACGGCACCTACTACCCCGAGGGCATGCTCGCGCGATGGTCGCGCGTCGACACCTCGGTGGCCGCCATCGTGCAGGAGATGTACGTGTGCGGCGTGTCCACCCGCAAGGTCGAGCGCGTGGCGTCCAGGCTGGGCATATCCTCGCTGTCGAGCTCGGAGGTCTCGAGACTCTGCTCCGACCTCGACGCCGAGGTGGCGGAGTTCCGCCGCCGCGACCTGTCGGGCACGCCGTGCTGCTACCTGTGGCTCGACGCCACCTACATGAGCTGCAGGGTCGGCTCGTCGGTCGTCTCGCAGGGCGTCGTGACCGCGATCGGGCTGGGCGCCGACGGGCGCAAGCACTTCCTGGGCTGCGACGTGGTCGACACCGAGAGCGAGGACTCCTGGGCGGCATTCCTCGGCGGGCTGCGCGAGCGCGGGCTGTCCGGCGTGCGCCTCGTGGTCTCCGACAGCCACGCCGGGCTCGTGGCCGCCGTCTCGCGACTGTTCCAGGGCTGCGCCTGGCAGCGCTGCGTGACGCACCTGCAGCGCAACCTGCAGAGCGCCTGCTCGGGCAGGCCCGAGGGCTCCAAGGCGGCCGTCAGGGACCTCGTGCACGCCGCGGTCTACCAGGACGACCCCGACCTCGCGCGCTGCGTGTGGGCCGAGGCCGCGCCCTGGGTGGCGTCGGTGTCCGCCAGGGCCGGCGAGGTCTTCGAGCAGGCCGAGGACTCCGCGCTGGCGTTCACGGCCTTCCCCAGGGCGCACTGGGCCAAGCTCCGCACCAACAACGTCCAGGAGCGCGCCAACCGCGAGATCAAGCGCCGCTACAGGGTCGTGCAGTCCTTCCCCTCGAGGGAGTCGATGCTGCGCCTGACGTGCGCGAGCCTCATGGAGACCGAGGGGCAGTGGTCCCAGCAGCGCGTGTTCTCCGAGGCCTCGGCCGCCGGGGGCTTCGCCGAGCCCGCGGACAGGCCGGCCCCGACGGAGGGGAGGCGCCGCGCGCTCGGGCGGCGCGCCAGGGAGATAGTGGACGAGATAGTCGAGAAGCACGGTCTCAAGAAGGAGTAACATCGGGATTTGCAGCGACGGACCTCAGGACGCTCTTACACCACGTCTGCGCGCGCGACCCGGAGTGCGCATCGAAATAGGCGTTTTGGGCTGTTTGAGGGGTTAGCCATATACCACGTGGGCAAAAAACGCCAAATATGAGTACTGTTGTCAAGATAGTCACATATGTTTTACGTCTTTTGGACTCCCTAACGATATTCATTCTCGTTGGGGAGCCCATTTTATTGAACCTATGGGGAATAACGTTGTCTTGCTTTTGGACAATTGGGGATTTCCGGCACTCATTACAAGGAAATTTGCTGCTACTAAATTGGTGACAGTACTCACATTTGGCATTTTTTGACCACAGGGGTTGCCAGCGCCGCGGTTTCGCCCTTTCTGCGCCGAAGCGATACACTGTTATCGTTTGATTTCTTCGCTCAAGGAGGATGCGCATGCCGTGCACAACGATTTTGGTTGGTAAGAACGCGAGCTACGACGGGTCGACGTTGGTTGCCCGCAACGAGGACTCGTCCAACGGGGTGTTTGAGCCCAAGCGTATGCGCGTGGTGCATCCCGACGAGCAGCCGCGCGTCTACACGAGCGTCCTGAGTCACCTGACCGTTGAACTGCCCGATAACCCCATGCGCTACACGAGCGTCCCCGATGTTGTCCCGGGCCACGGCATCTGGGCCGAGGCCGGTTTCAACGAGCTCAATGTGGGCATGTCCGCAACCGAGACGCTCACCACCAACGAGCGCGTTCGCGGCGCCGACCCGCTCGTCGACTACGTGCCCGCCAAGGGCAACGAGGACGAGGACGGCTATGTTCCGGCGCAGCCCGGCGGTCTGGGCGAGGAGGACATGGTGACCCTGGTGCTGCCATATGCCAAATCCGCCCGCGACGGCGTACGCATTCTGGGTGACCTGCTCGAGCGCTATGGCACCTACGAGAACAACGGCATCGCCTTTAGCGACGTGGACGAGATCTGGTGGCTCGAGACCATCGGCGGTCACCACTGGATCGCCAAGCGCGTGCCCGATGACGCCTATGTGACCATGCCCAACCAGCTGGGTATCGACAGCTTTGACCTGGATGACGCCGAGGGCGCCCAGGCCGATCACATGTGCTCCGCCGACCTGCGCGCTTGGATGGCCGAGTGGCGTCTGGACTTGACGCTGGGCGTTGAGGGCGACGGTCCGGCCGCGGTCTTTAACCCGCGCGAGGCCTTTGGCTCGCACAGCGACAGCGACCACGTTTACAACACGCCGCGCGCCTGGTATATGCAGCGCTGCCTTAACCCCAGCGATGTGTGGGACGGTCCCGAGGCCGACTACACGCCCGAGAGCGACGATATTCCCTGGAGCCGCGTGCCCGAGCGCAAGGTGACCATCGAGGACATCAAGTACGTACTCTCGAGCCACTACCAGGGCACGGAGTACGACTGCTACGGCAGCAAGGGCACGCCCGCCACGCGTGGCGCCTATCGCCCCATCGGCATCAACCGCAACAGCCAGCTCGCTGTGCTGCAGCTGCGCCCCTATGCGCATCCGGCCTACCGCGCCGTGCAGTGGATGGCCTTTGGCTCCAACTCGTTTAACGCGCTGGTTCCGCTGTACGCCAACGTCGAGACCATGCCCGAGTACTTTGCCGACACGCAGGCTCGCGTGACGTCCGAGAATTTCTATTGGGCAAATCGCCTGATCGGCGCCTTGGCCGATGTTCGCTTCCATGAGTGCGGTCGCGCGGTCGAGGATTATCAGGAGAAGGTCGGCGGCATGGGCCACAAGCAGATTCACGACGTTGACGCAGCCGTTGCCGCGCTGCCCGAGGCCGAGGTGTCTGCCGAGCTCGCCCGCGCCAACGAAGCCTTTGCTGAGCGCGTGCGGGTGGAGACCGATGCCCTGCTGGGCAAAGTCCTTTACACCACGAGCTGTGCCATGAAGAATTCCTTCGCGATGAACGATAACGTAAGGTAAAGACGACCTTGCAACGAGCGAGCGGGGCAAACGCCGTCGAAGGCTTTGCCCCACTTGATTCCTATCTTGGCGGTAAAACGATTTTGTGTCGTTCGCCCAATCTTGGGTACAAGAAGGCCAATGCAGTTGTTCACGATTGGAGCCAACCATGGTTATGAAATTCGATCAGCTTGTTAACGGTGCCATCAACGTGGGCTTTGGCGCCGCCGCCGTTGCCGTCGAGGGCGGCAAGAAGGTCCTTGACGACCTCAATACCAAGGGCGAGCAGGTCCGCAAGGATGCCGGCACCCCCGATATCGCCCGCAGCGTGTCTGACATGTTCGAGCAGGCGGGTGGCACCATCTCCGACCTGACCGAGCGCCTGGGCATGCAGGGCGAGACTGCGGCACAGCGCGTGCTCGACGAGCTCATCCTGGCCCGTGTCCGCGTTATGACCGCCCCTGAGCGCACGGCCTTTTTGGCCCATGTGCGCGACATCGTCGATTCGGTCGAGGACAACGTGACCTCGGTGCCCGTCGAGTCCGTTGAGCCCGACGACGCAGAGGACGCCGAAGAGGCCGAGTAGCAGCGCAGATGGCAGATTCCACCACCGATTACAACAATCTAGATCCCTTGGGTGACGAGACGGCGGTTGTCGATGAGGTTGAGGCTGCCGTCTCGGGCGCTCGCAAGAAGCCGCGCGCTGTCGATATGGTCCCCGAGGAGCCCGACGCGATGGCGCCGGACGAGGAATACCAGCTCACGCCGGCAGGTCGTCGTGAGCGCATTGGGCAGATCGTTCGCCTGATCAAAAAGTATCGCGTATGGGATAACCTCACGCCGGTGCGCCTGCGTCGTCTGCTCGAAGAGCTCGGCCCCATGTTCGTTAAGATGGGGCAGATTCTGGCCAACCGCTCCGAGATTTTGCCGCAGCGGTTTTGCGACGAGCTGCGTCGCCTGCGCTCCGACGTAGAGCCGGTGCCGTATGAGGTAGTGCTCCGCTGTCTGGAAGAGGAGTACGGCCAGCGCTTGGGGCAGATGTTCGACGCGATCGACCCCAACCCGCTCGGAAGCGCGTCGCTCGCGCAGGTACACCGTGCCCGCTTGGTGACGGGCGAGGACGTGGCCGTTAAGGTGCAGCGCCCCGGCGCGCAGCAGGTCATGGCGCAGGACATCGACATCATCCGTTCGGTGGTGCGCATCGTTTCCAAGTTCGTCAACACCGATCAGTTTGTTGACTTACACGCCGTCGTCGAGGAGCTGTGGGCCTCGTTTCGCGAGGAGACCAACTTTTTGGCCGAGGCCAAAAACCTCAACGATTTCTATGAGTTCCATAAGAGCGTCCATGGCGTGTCGTGTCCCAAATCCTACTTGGACCTTTGCACCGAGCACGTCGTGGTCATGGACTACATTGACGGCATCTCGATTGCCGATCCCGAGCGCCTGGTGGCCGAGGGCTATGACCTGGAAAAGATCGGCTCGGCGATTGTCGAGGACTATTCGACGCAGGTGCTCGACGACGGTTTTTTCCATGCCGACCCGCATGCGGGAAACATCATTCTCAAGGACGGCATCGTCTACTTTATCGACCTGGGCATGGTCGGGCGCATGTCGAGCCACGACCGCGGTATCGTCAAGGACATGATTTTCGCCGTGGCTGAGGGCGACGTGCCCAAGCTCAAGGATTCGCTTATGCGTTTTGCCGTGACGCGCGGCGACTCTGCTGAGCTCGACCATTCGGCCTTTTTGTCCGACTTGGACTTTATCGTCGCCGACTTTGCGGGTCTTGACCTTAAAGACCTGGATATCGGCGAGTTTTTGACCTCGCTGCTAAACTTGGCACGCAAGAACGACGTTGAGCTGCCGAGCGTGGTGACAATGTTCGCGCGCGGCATGGTGACGCTTGAGGGCTTGCTGACCGAGTACATGCCCAACGTCAACATGATCCAGATTATCCAGACGCACATCAAAAACGAGAAGAGCACCTATGCGCGCGTGCGCGAAATGGGGCGCGATCTTGCCGCGAGCAGCTATCGCGCGGCAAAAGGCTCGCTCGAGGCGGCCGAGTATCTGGGCTTGGCGTCGCGCATGCTCACGCGCGGCCAGCTTAAGGTGAACACGCAGATCATGAGCAGCGATAAAGCGCTGCGACAGCTGGGTGGAATTATCGACCGCATGTCGATGGCAATTGTGATCGCCGGTCTGTTTATCGGTTCGTCGGTGGTGTACTACGCGCGCATCGAGCCGGTTGTGTTTGGTATCCCGGTCATTGGCTTTATGGGCTACGTGAGCGCGTTGGTGCTGGCGCTGATGCTGGGCCGCGAGATCTGGCGCAACAGTCACGGCGGCAAGCATTAACGATTTCCCGGGGTCGGGGAAATGGGTTATTTTGCTCGGCACTTCATCCCCGCCCTTTTCTATCGCAAACCATAGCTTTTACCTTGGGCTTCGCCTGTGTGCGGGGCCCTTTTGCGTGCTACCATATCGACAGTAATAATCGATGGCCTAGATGGTGGTGCGGAGACGCACGAATGCGCGGTTTTCCTGCGCGTTTGGGAGAATCGGGGTGCAAATCCCCGGCTGTACCAGTAACCGTAATTCCTCTTGGCTCGGGATGTTCACGTCGCAGATCGGACGGCGCGCCCGGGTCGGTAAGGTTAAGTCGGATCGCCTCCCATCTTGTGCGCGGCCGTGGCGAAAGCCGCCGGTACGCGTTGGGCTCTGGAGGGAAGGAGGACCCCGATGGGGGTACTCGAGCGCAATGTGCGCGATGACGTGGGGCAGCCGCTGGGCAATGCTCCAAGTGCAGACAATAGGAGACAAATGGATATGTTTGAGGACGAGTGCCAGCGCGCCTCGTGGCGTCGTCATGGAGCGATTGCCCGTGGCGTAGCCAAGCGCGGTCTGGTGGCGTTCCTGGCTTTTGCCATGGCTTTTGGCACCACGCCGGCGCAACTTTGGGCCGAGGGCGCGGAGGGCATTGCCGATGCCGTGGCCCAGTCTGCGACGGGCGGCGAGGGCACAGCGGCAGACGAGGGCGCTGTTGCCGACACCGGCGCGAACAGTGCGGCGGCGAGCGCTGCTGCCGATGACGCCAGCGCAGACCAGGGTGCAAATGCGAGTGCCGCGAATGGCGATAACACCGCCGCAGACAACGCGACTGAGTCCGAGAACTCTGCTGCGACGCCTGCTGCTTCGGAGCAGAAGAACGCCGTTGCCGCTGCGTCCGCCACAACGCTTTCGAGCGAGGCCAAGGTCTTCATCCAGGACACCAAGGATAAGGACAACTCCTATTCCACGAAGTCGGGCGCGCTCAGCGCGGGCGATACGCTCTGGGCAAATATGTACGATGAGGTCGAGGACGACTGGTACGGCACTTCGACTGAGTCCGTTGCCAATCCCGGCACCTGGACTTACACCTGGCTCGCCGGTACGACTAGAGCCAGCAGCAATGTCGCCGACTACACCGAGGTCGTAGGCCACGAGCAGTCGCTCACCGTCACCGCCGCGATGGAAGGCAAATACTTCATCTGCAAGGTGACTGTGGATGGCAAGGATTACTTCGGCCCCTCGGTTTCGTACGGCTCGGGTATCAATGCCAACAACATCCCCGGTCCCGTGCTGGGTGCCGGGCAGATGGAGCTTAACAGCGTCAAGCTGAATAGCGACACGCCGAGCATAGGCGATACCCTGACGGCTACTCCGTACATAAGCTCTTATCAGCAAGCCCCCGCCGACGCCAAGGTTACCTACACGTGGTCCGCATCCACCTCGCAGTACTCGGGCTTTACCAAGATCGAGGGGCAGACGGGTGCTTCGCTCGTGGTGGGCGACGACCTTGAGGGCAAGTACATCAGGGTCGAGGCCAACGCTGGTGTCAACACGGTGAACAAGACCACTTCCAGCAAGGTCAAACAGGCCGGTGCGGTCGAGATTTCGGCCGTGTCTATCGTTAACACCAAGGACAACACGAGCGTCTTTGCGGTGGGGGATACCGCTAAGGCCCGCGCCAAGGAGAAGGGCGGCGCGTACGGCGCATTCGTCGACGCGAGTAAGCTCAACTATCAGTGGCAGTGCTCTGACACCAAGAGTGGCACGTATGCCGACATTGCGGGTGCCACGGGTGAGACCCTCGAGCTAACCGATGCTTTGGGCGGCAAGTACCTCAAGTGCAAGGTGTCCTCGAAGATCGGCTCTTCCAGCTTGACCAACTCGACGGGCGCTCTCGTCGCTGCTGCTGGTTCAATTAATGTCTCGAGCGTGACTATGAGCCCGACTTCGGGCAAAGTCGAGGTTGGTTCCACGATTACGGCGACCGCCAAGGCGGGCTCCACCGACGTTACCTCCGACTCGCATGTCACGTGGCAGTGGTACAAGGGCAAGTCGAATACCGCCAGCTCGTGCAACACGCCTATCGAGGGTGAGACCGGTAACACCCTGACGGTGACCGCCGCCCTTAAGGGCTGGTACGTCGTGGCCAAGGCCAACGGCGGCTATGGCGAGCAGAAGCCGTACTATGCGGTGGGCCCCGTTTCCGTCGCGGGCCAAGTGGAGCTCTATGACGTGCAGTTCGAGGGTTCTCCCGCTACCAATGGCGTGCACGTAGGCGATACGCTCAAGACTAAGGTGCGCAAAAAGGACGGTTCGCGCTACAACTATATCGACCGCACCGATAATGTGACCTACCAGTGGCAGTATGCAAATAGCAGCTCGAGCTACGACTCCGCTTACACCGATATCCCCGGTGCTACCGAGGCCACCTATACCGTTGACGCTGCCTATGCCGGCAAGTATCTGCGCGTGAAGGTGACGAGCGAAAACACCGTTTCCAGCACGCAGAAGAAGAGCTCCTACGGCGGCACGCAGTCCGTAGCTCCGCTCGGCCCCGTGACGCTCAAGGGTCAGTACAAGCTGGCGGGCATCGAGCTTGCCGATAAGAACGTTACGCTCAGCGTGGGCTCAAAGATCACGCCGAGCGTGCAGGTTCCGGGCAGCTGGTCGGGCTCGACCAAGGACGTGCCCGACGATGCCGAGTTGACCATGGCGTGGTATGCCAAGGGCGAGGGCGATGCCGATTGGACCGAGCTCACCGACGGCATCAATAAGACCGATGGCAGCCTGACTCTTACGGATGCACTTGTCGGCAAGAGGATCAAGGTTACGGCGAACGCTCTCGACAACACGGTTGAGTGGGTATCGTCCGATAGCGTCACCGCGGCGGGGGAGTATAGCCTGCTGCGCGTGATTGCTAACCCGCAGATTAATAGCGATTCGACCCATCTCGTCTCGGGCGATAGCGTAAAGGCGACAGCGCAGGCCAAGCGCGCCGACGGTTCGACCACCAACGGTATCGATGTCACCGACCAGGCGACTGTAGCCTGGTATGCGGCCGACGACGCGAAGGCTCCGGCGGCCGACTGGACGCTGCTGCCCGATATGTCGGGCGCCGCGGCAACGGTTTCGGCATCTGCTGCTGGCAAGTATCTGAAGGCTGTCGCCACGAGCGGCAGCTCGACGGTCGAGCTCGTCTCCGCTAACAAGGTTATCGCCGCGGGCTCGCTTGAGGCCGCAGTCCAAAAGCTTAACGATGCCAATAAGCAGATCGCCGTTGATTACAGCGCCAAGGGCGGCAACGTCAACGATGTCCTGAAGGCGCAGCTTGCCGATTTGGGCTTTACCGATATTGACGTCAAGGTCTCTGAGGGCGGCGTTGCCTTTAAGGCCGAGGACGCCAGGGCTACGGTCGGTATCTCCGACGCCCAGGATAAGACCAATGGCAATGTGACGTTCTTCTTCATTGACCCCAACAACTACACCGGTTACAACATCGACGGTCTGCGTAACGCCGATGTGGCGTTTGAACTGTCGCGCGATGGCAAGACCGAGTATTACCTGCCCAACAAGTCCGTGCAGGTTGCTTGGGACGAGGCTAAACTGCAAGACCTTCTTGACGGAGCCGCCGAATCCCTGCAGATTGGCTACGCGGCGGGCGAGTCCGCCGATGGCGTGACCCAAAATGTCACGCTTCCGTACAAGGCGGGTTCCGCAAAGAAATTCTCTGTTGAATGGACAAGCTCCGACACCGAGCGCCTGTTTGTTTCTGGGTATAGCTGGGAAGATAAGACGGGTAAGGTTTCGCGCGCATCGAGCGATCGCGACGTGACGCTGACCGCCAAGGTTACGGTTACGAGCGGCGACATCAAGCTTGCCGGCTCGCACGACTTCACCGTGACCGTCAAGGGCGATCCCGAGAAGGTCGCTGCCGACAAGAAGGCGCTGCAGGAGAAGGTCGATGCGGCCTTTACCTACGGCAACATCAAGTACTCCGGCACCGACGCGCCCGCCAACAAGGACGGCTTGACCGCCGACCTGCAGATGCCGCGCACGAGCACGCTCAAAATCGACGGCAAGTATTACGAGGTCAAGTACTCCGCCAGCACCGATGACATCACGTTCAACGGTTACAAGGGCACGGTCTATCAGCCGCTGCCTGGCACCGAGGCAGCGAAGACCAAGATCACCCTCACGGTGACCGATAAGTCTAACGCCGAGGTCACGGCTAGTAAGACCCTCGATTTTGCGATTGCCCCGCAGGACCAGAACGAGCTCGATGCCGAGCTGTTCCACCTGAGCCTTGCAAAGTCAACATTCTCTCAGGGTATTCTTGACGGGCAGGATGCGTCCAATGTAACGGGGAACTTGCATGCGCCGTTGAAGGTGTACGGTCAGGGATATGCAGTTAACTGGTGCTATTCCTCCGAAGAGGCTGCAGGCCACTACGGCTTCGTGTTCAGTGAGCTCCCCGGCGGCACGGAGAACACCTATCGTTTGCTCAAGTCGAGCAAACCGAGGGTTATCGCGCATGAGAACCTTATCTTCACTCAGCCCGAATACAACACGAAAGTCACAATTAGCGGCCGTCTGAAGAGTGAGCGTTTTGCCCGTTATGCCGAGCGCTATCCCGACAATTCGGACTACGCGGTGCTTGCCGGCTTGGATGTTTCTGCGACGGTAAACGTCAAGGGAACGACGGGGCTCGACAACCCGAACGAGGGCAAGACCATTACGGTGACGGCCAAGGTCACGGGCGTTTCCGCAAGTGATGCTGACGGCAATTATACCGAGCAATCGGTGGCGCCCTTGACCGAGCTCACGCTTCCTGCCGACGAAGACACGACGGCCGAGTCGGTGCTCGAGCAGCTTATGACGGCTGCCGGTTGCACGAACCTCGAAGCAAATGCATGGGGTCTTACGAGTGCGACGATGCCCGATGGCCGCGTGCTGAGCACAACGAGCGCCGCGCCGTACAGCTACTGGTCGTTCTTTGTAAACAATGGGTATGCGAGCGTCGGTGCTCCGAGCTACTACCTCAAGAACGGCGATTGCGTCGAGTTCCGTTATGTTAAGGGTGACGGCACGCAGAAGCCCTCGACGGCTCCTGCTACCAATCCCGGAACGGAGCATCCCGATGTCGATGCGGCATGGAATGGTTTTGCGAACGGCGGCTCGGGATCCTCGACGGACGCCCTTACGCCTACAACAAAGACCGATACGCCTTCTTGGGCACTTAATCTTCTGACCGAAGAGCAGCAGAAGGCAGGTGCAAGCGCCTCTGCGTCTGACCCCATTGTCGCGAACGGAAAGGTATACCTTGTCACGGGCGCTTCGGTATGGGGTGGAAAGACGTGGAATGCTGTCCTGAATGAGATTGATCCCGAGACGGGTTCCGTTCTGCGATCTCTTGAGCTTGGCTCTTCCATGGATACCACCTGCCGTCCTGTTATTGCGCAAGGCATTATTTTGATTCCGCTTTCCGGCGGCTATCTGCAGGCTGTTTCGGCGAAAACGTTTGAGACGCTTTGGTATTCCGATGCATTTACGAAGCAGAACCTGTCTTCGTTGACCGTTGACGGCGACTACGTCTATATCAACACCCTTGATTATTGGTCTGGCAATGGCAATGACGTGCAAAACGGTACGGTCAGGCGCATCAATATTCACACGGGCGCCATCGCCGGTAGCGTCTCCGTCGCTGACGGAGGTTACTACTGGTCTGGCGGCCTGATGGTAAATGGCTACTATGTCGTTGGCGGCGACTATGGCCAGGTGCGCGTGTATTCTGCCGATCTGTCAAAGCTTGTTGGTTCGATTAAGCTGTCTGGTGGCAACATCCGTTCGGCGCTTACCGTTCATGACGGTTATATATATGCTGTTACGCGCGACGATGGTACGTTGCACAAGCTGACCATTGGTTCCGATGGTTCCATTACTGAGGCCGCGAAAGTTCAGTTTGCCGCTTATTCGACTTCGACGCCCGTTTTCAGTGGTAAGTATGCTTTTATTGGCGGGACAACCGTGAACAATTGGAAGGCTAAGGCCAAGGCTAAGGCTAAGGCTAAGGGCCTGCTTTCGATCATTGACCTCTCCGATATGAGTGTGAAGCAGATTACGAAGGCCGATGGCGAAGAGCTTGGCTTTGAGTCCAAGGGCACGCCGCTCGTCTCAACGCATGATGGCGAGACGTACGTATATTTCACCTTGAACGGCGCCAAGGGCAATTGGCCTAACTACACTACCGGCGGTGGCGTGTACATGTACAAGCTGGGCGATGCCGAGGCAACCGAGGTGTTCGTTCCCGGTTCTGGATATGCCAACTATTGCATGGCCTCGGTTGTCTGCGATCAGTTCGGCAATCTGTATTACACCAACGATTCGGGCCATCTCTTCTGTGTGAAATCTCAGGCACATCGCGTCAAGTTTGATGCTCAGGGCGGCTCGTCGGTCAATGGTCAGACCTCCGCTTCGGGCTCGACTGTCAGCAAGCCGACCGATCCGACGCGCGAGGACTATACCTTCGCTGGTTGGTACACCGATGAAGCTTGTACAAAGGCGTATGACTTTAGCGTTGCGGTGACGGCTGATATGACGCTGTATGCCAAGTGGATCAAGAAGGCCGCTGACAACAACGGCGGTTCTGGCGGCAATGGCGGCTCCGGTTCTGGCAACGGTACGAACGGGCAGCAGTCCGGCGGTGCTGTCTCGCCGGGTCAGAAGCCGGTCTCCACGACCACCACGACCGAGACCAAGGACGATAAGGATTCCAAGAAGGATTCCGATAAGTCCGGCAAGAAGGATGGCAAGTCCGATACGGGCTCGTCTGCTACGACCGCTGCTAAGAAGTCCGCTGCTGCTCCGGCACAGGAGTCTGGCTTCAACCCGCTCGCCATTGTTGGCGTGGCGGCCGGCGTGATCGGTCTCGCAGTCATCGGTGTGTTCGTGTTTACCAAGCGTCGGTAGGTGAGGGCTGTGTCCAATAAGCCTCAGGACGCCGAGTCCAAGCAGCCCGACTCGTCGTTCATCCAGCTTGACGATGCAAAGAAAAAGGACGCCGCTTCGGCGGCGTCCGCCCCTCGGCGCAAGGCGCTTTTTGGCGCCCTGACGGCCGTCTGCATCGTCTTGATCGTTGTGTCGCTGGGTTTTGTCCAACCTTCTTCCAGCGGTGCTTGGTCCATCGATTGGATCGCTCGGGCCGTGGCGGGGAAAAGCGTTGCCGGCTCTGGCTCTACCGCCTCTCGCAAGACGGAGGCAGCGGGCTCCTCGTCTTCTGACGCTGTGGACTCCGAGTCCAAGGACTCGGATGAATCTGATTCCAAGGACAAGTCTGAATCTTCGGACAAGAAGTCTGACAAGGATTCGAAGGAGAAGAAGTCCGAAGGCAAAGGCGGCAAGAAGTCCGGGGATAAATCGGGTTCGCAGAATTCTGGGTCCACTGGCGGATCAAGCGCTTCTGACGGCTCATCTTCGAGCGCTGGCTCGACGACCGGCGGTGGTTCTGCATCCAACGGCGGCGGCGCCTCTACGGGCGATCAGGGCGGCTCGCAGCAGCCTAGCCACGTCGTCACGGTGACGGTCTCGGTCACATCGAGCGCCGTGGGTAACCCTGTCTCTTCTGGCGGCACGTTCACCTTCAATGAGGGCGCAACTCCTTACGACGCGCTGTGTGCGTTGGGACTTTCTATCAATGCGCGCCCTTCGTCGTATGGTACCTATGTTGCCGCGATTGGCGGTTTGGCCGAGAAGGAACACGGCGGCACGAGCGGCTGGATGTACTCCGTTAACGGCAAAACGCCCAATACCGCCTGCAGCAATTACATTCTCAAGAATGGCGACACCGTCGTGTGGTATTACGTAACGGGCTAGAGGCCTCGACATGGCGCGCCAAACGGGCGGTTCGGACCAACATCCGAGCCGCCCGTTTTTCATGCGTAGAGGACTGGGTCGCCGGGTCTCTCGGCAAACAAAAAGCCGGTTGGAACGTGAATTCCAACCGGCTGCGAAGCGAGATTATGTTGGGCCGTCTACGACTGCGCGCCCTCGAGGAATAAGCGACGGCTAAAGTAGTTGTACCAGGTGACCAAGAACGTTGCGATTGCCTTCATGGCCTGGTAGCCGATGCTCAAAAACGTGACGCCCACAAACATGTACAGGTCGTTGAGACCCAGGCCAATCACCGACAGGATGGTGAAGATCGTGAACTCGCGCTTGCGGCTCATGCCCTCACGGTGGTCGAACACGTACTTCATGCTGAGCCAGTAGTTGACCACGACGGACGTGATAAACGAGACTGTGGTACTCATCAAAAAGTCGAGGTGGAACAGCTCGACGAGCGCAATGAGCATACCCCAGTCGATGCCAAAGGAGATAAGACCCACGACAGCGAACTTGAGAAACTGCTTGGTATGAGGTTGTGCCAGTGCCTTGCGCACGTAATCACATCCAATGCGTTGATGAATCGAGCAATGAGATACTTTAGGGCTTTTGGAAGGGAAACGTAAGGTTTTTGCCAAGAACTATACGAACTCGTCAAATTTTCAAGAGCTAATCCGCAAACGTTGAAAATTTGCCCGTAAACGAGCGGCACCCACGGACGATACTGCGCTGAGTGCGCGTCGTCCGTGGGTGCCGTAATGCTTCAGAGGTGTCGAACTATTTTGTCTCCTCGCCCTCCAGGAAGATCTTTCGGGTCACAAAGTTGTAGACCATAACAAGCGCGGTGGCGCAAATCTTGGCGATATTGGCCTCGAGGCCCAGGCCGGCGTTGAGGGCCAGTACGATGCCGTCGTTGAGAGCCAAACCGATCACGGACAGCACGACAAAGATAATGAACTCGCGGCGGCGGCTCATGCCCTCCTTGTGCGCAAACACGTACTTCATGCTCGCGACGTAGTTAAAGATGAGCGAAACGATAAAGCCGCTGGTATTGGCGATCAGGATGTTAAGACCCAGGCCGTAGTGGAGCAGATTCATGATGCCAAAGTCGATGACGGTGGCAATGACGCCGACGACGCCAAACTTCATGATCTGCGCAAGGAGCTTTTGCATGGTACCTGCCTTAGGGTGGCGCCGCAGCGCCGTGGGGATGACAAACTCAGCAAGTTTAGCCAATCCCCACGGGTGGAGCTAGGCGCGCTCCTCGATAGCACCGTTTCTATATGCATCGAGCAGTTGGCGTAGGTCCTGGATTTGGCTGCGGATCTTGGCACCCGTATCGGTGTCGCTTACCATGCGGCGGCGGTCGGCCTCGTCAAAGCGGTTGGTCTCGCTCTCGATATCGATATTGCGGGTGAGCGCCTCGGCAACGGTGGTAAAGGCCTGGTGCGACTTGAGACGGCATCCGCGCGAGCTCGAGATGAGCGTGTAGCCGGCGATGCCTGTTTTGGGATGGTAGGCGCGGCAGAAACCGCCATCGATGACCAGCAGCTTGCCGTTGGCGCGGATGGGCTGCTCGCCCTTGGTAGTCTTGACGGGCGTATGGCCATTGATGATGTGACCGGTCGGCGAACATGCCATGGGGGCAACGCCGAACTCGCGCATGATGTCGTCGCAGACCGAGGGCGACTTGGTTAGCGTAAAGTACGGGTCCATCGGCTCGACCCAGGTGCTCTTATCGGCGATATAGGCGCGCTCAAAGGTACGCACCAGGCGTCCGCTGGCGGGTGAGTTAAAGCCGATCCACAGGTACCACATCCAGTCGAGGGCATCGCGGTCGCCGACGCGCCAGGCTCGGCGGGCGATATGGTCGCAAAAATCGAGATAATCGCGGCCTGCGTGCCAGGTGCCCAGGCAGTTCATGCTGCTAAAGGTACCATCCTCGTTGAGCGGCACGCAGCCATGGAACAGCAGATTGCCGTTGGCGACCTTATACATCGAGCCGTGGGTGTAGAGGAAATCGATATGGCGATGCAGGTGGTCGGCGGTGACAAACTCGGACACGAGCTTGTCGATGATGTGTTGCTCCTGGGGCGTGAGCATGTAGGGGTCCGTCGGGTCGACGGTGGGGAAGTCGCTGGTCGTGAGCGGCCACACGCTGCCGTCGGCAAGCGTGACTGTGCCGGCGTCGTGATCGATTTTGTCGAGCAGCAGGCGGTTGGTCATGTCGAACTCGGGGTGGCGCTGGATAATCTGGCCCTCGAGCTTAAAGAGCAGGACGTTGATGGCTTTAATCAGCGGGCTGATGGGCTCACCGGCGGTATAGGTGGCATCGGCAAAGGCGACAAGCTCGCGCAGCGAGATGCCATAGTCGTTCTCGAGGATCTCGTAATTGTCGTAGCGCAGGTTGTTGCGCAGCACCGTGGCGATGCAGGCAGGCTCACCGGCCGCAGCGCCCATCCACAGTAGGTCGTGGTTACCCCACTGAATGTCGAGCGAATGGTAGGTGAGCAGGCGGTCCATAATCTTGGCAGCGCCGCCGCCACGGTCGAAGATATCGCCCACCAGGTGCAGGTGGTCGACGGCCAGGCGCTTGATGAGCGAGGCGAGCGACTCGATAAAGTCGTCGGCGCTTGCGGTCTCTAGGATGGACCCAACGATGCGCTCGTGATAGCGCACGCGATAGTTGTTCTCGTCCGGATGCGTGTGCAGCAACTCGTCGATGATGTAGGCGTAATCGCGCGGGATGGCCTTACGCACCTTGGAGCGCGTATAGCGGCTCGAAAGCGAGCGGGCAACCACAATGAGTTGGTCGAGCATGGTCTTGTACCAGGTGGGCGAGTCCTCGCGCTTGCTGCGGACCAGCTCGATTTTCTCGCTCGGGTAGTAGATGAGCGTGCACAGCTCGCCCTTTTCGTCAAACGTGAGCGTGTCGCCAAAAATCTCGTCGACATGTTCGCGCACGACGCCCGAACAGTTGTTGAGGATGTGCATAAAGGCTTCGTACTCGCCATGCACGTCGCTCATAAAATGCTCGGTGCCTTTGGGCAGGTTGAGAATGGCCGAGAGATTGATAATTTCGGTAAACGCGGATTGCTCGGTGGGAAATTGTCTCGACAACAGACGCAGATATTTAAAGTCTTGCGGATTGCGATCGAATGCGACCATGAAACACCTTCCGATATGGTTGCTAAAACTGATAAAACAGTGTCAAGCGTTTACCAGTATGCGCCGGCTTTGTTTCGATTTTGCGCCGGCGGCTGAATTGTCGGCTGAACGGTTTGGTAAATCGATTTAGTTGAGGTAGATATGGCGGTTGAGTGGAGGCAAAGCGGGTGATTTTGCCCATGTTGGCCCATGGCGGGGATGGGGATGTTCATGATAAAGATAATCAATACAAATGGTTCGCATTGGTAAATAGTGGACATTTGTATCGTATTTAGGCTTGCTGTGCGATAATTTGCACAGCAATACTTAAGGAGCCTCATATGAGTGATTTTGTCCTGACCTGTGAATCCGCCGCCGATCGAACCCGTGAGTTCTTTGCGTCGCGCAATATCCCTGTCGTGTGTTTTCATTACGAGATCGACGATGTTGTCTATACGGACGATCTGTATCAGTCGATTACGCCGGACGAGTTTTTTGCCCAGATTGCCGCGGGCGCCATGCCCAAGACGTCTCAGGTGAGCGTGGGTGAGTACGAGGAGTTTTGGGAGCCGTTTGTTGCCGAGGGTAAAGACGTGCTGCACCTGACGTTGTCGTCGGGTATTTCGGGCACGTATGGATCGGCCTGCGTTGCGGCACAGATGCTCGCGGATCGCTATCCTCAGGGCGGCAAGGTGCGCGTCATCGATTCGTTGGCGGCGTCTTCGGGCTTTGGCCTGCTGGCGGAATGTGCCGCCGACGTTCGCGATGGCGGCGCTTCGCTCGACGAGACGGCCGCTTGGATTGAGGAGCATAAACTCAACCTTCACCACTGGTTCTTCTCGACCGATCTGTCGAGCTACCTACGAGGCGGTCGCATTTCGGCCGCAAGCGCGATCATCGGCACGGCGCTTAAGATTTGCCCACTTATGACGGTCGATTGCGAAGGTGGGCTGTCGCCACGTGAGAAGATTCGCACTAAGAAGCGCGCGATTTCCGAGATGGCTAAGACCATGATGGCACACGTGCAGGACGGTGCGGAATATTCGGGTAAGTGCATCATGTCGCACTCGGCGTGCCGCGAGGATGCGGAGGCAGTTGCGGCGCTGATTGAGGAACAGGTTCCGCAGCTTAAAGGCAAGATCGAGATCAATAACATCGGTACTCTGATCGGTTCGCACACCGGACCTGGTACGGTGGCGCTCTTCTTTATGGGCGACAAGCGCGTGGATTAGCGTTCGTGCGCTGACTGTCAGTTTTAACAGCTGCGCTTGTCACTCCTGACATTCGAAAACAGAAAAGGCCCGTCCCGTTGTTTGCGGGGCGGGCCTTGCTGTTGCGGTTAGCGTTTCTTTCCGCGGAAGAAGAAGCCGTGCAGCGAGGGCTTGAGTCCGCGGTTGGCGCGACGTTCCTCGATATGATCGTGGATCGAAGCGACGCGCTCGATGACCTCGTCGGGAATCGGCACGTCGGGATTCATATTCTCGACCTGGCTGACCTCGGCGGCGGCGACCTGGTCGATAATGGGCACATCGTCGCGCGAGATGACAGGCGTGGCGTCTTCCTTCATCTTGCGGTAGCGCTGCATCATGTCGGTCTGCAGCTGCTGGGCCGAAGGCGGCGTCCAAATGATGGCGTTGGCGCCGGCGGCGATGGTCTCACGGATGCTCTCGGGCGTCTTGCCGCCCGGTGCGATGAGCGGCAGGTTGGGATAGTGCTCGCGCAGCTCGCGCAGGACCTGGGGCGTGTTCTTGCCGGCCGCGATGTTGAGGATCTTGGCTCCGGCACGCACTTTGGCGTGAGCATCGTCGTCGCAACGTACGACCGTGGCGATGACGGGGATGTCGGCGATGTTGGTGATGTGCTCGATCATTTCGGCGGTGGCGGGGGAGTTGACCACGCAGCCCGCCGCGCCCTGCATCTCTGAGACGGCTGCCATCTGTACGGAGCGCTTACCGGTCGTAGTTCCGCCGCCCACGCCTACAAAGACCGGGCACTCGGCGACGGTCAACAGCGCCTGCGTAATGGCCGGCTGTGGCGTGAAGGGATAAACGGCAAAGACGGCATCGGCGTTGGAGTTGCGGATGACCGCGACGTCGGTGGTGTAGATAAGCGATTTGATACGACGACCGAAGAGCGTAAAGCCGCTGGCTTCCTCGATCTCGTCGGGCATTCGGAGGGCCGCCTTTCGCAGACGCCCGTCGATGGGCAGCGGCTCCATGGGGAGCAGTCCGTTGGGGGTCACGGCTACCTGGGGCTCGGTGAACTCGTCTGCGAGCTCGACCTCGGAAAAATCGACCGACGCGACGATGTCCTCGTGAACCTCGGCGGGAACATCGATGGGGGCTTGGTCGTTTGCCGTGACTGACGTGTCGAAGGAGCTGGTGCCGACAAAGGCGTCGACGCGCTCGTTTAGGTCGTTGAGGGTATCCATGGACACTCGATTCTATGCGATGGTGGTCGGCAGGGTGCCGGCAGCGCTGTGCTTGCTAAATCGTTTGACGAGTTGATTTTTCCCCGCCGTGCCATCCGTTAGACCGAAGGGCTGGCGAACGTGAAGGAGCTGTGGTGGCGGGTATTGAGGTGCTATCTTGAAAGTCCCGTTTAAAAGAGAGGTGACGCGGAATGGAATTCACAGCAATGTTGGGCTCGATTGGCCTGTGTGTGGGCGCAATCGTAGCCGCCGCGGTCATCTACTTTGTGGTTACGGCCATTAAAGGCAAAAGAGCCGAGCGCAAGGAACGCGAGACACTTAAGCAGCACCGTGACCAGCAGGACAAGCGCGCACAGAGATAGTTTGTTGAGTTTTGAATCCGTGCGCTAGCTGCGTTTTCGGATCAGGGCGATGTAGAAGCCCTCAAAGTCGCGGCTGGGCGGAATGGTCAGCGTACCGGGCATACCGTTGGCGACGGATGAGACGTGGCCGGCGGCGATGGCTTCGGTGAGGGCGTTGCTCTCGATGCGCGGCTCTTCGCCAGCTTCCTGAGCGCGGCGTGCTTCGCTTTCGCTCGGCGTGCCATCGAGGGGGATAAGCTCGCAGTCCATGTGCTTGTCGAGGGCCTCTTGCAGGGCGTCCTCGTTTTCCTGCGGCAAGATCGAACAAGTCGAATAGACGAGCGTGCCGCCCGGTTTGAGGGCTCCCATGGCGCGGTCCAGAAGTGCTCGCTGCGAGCGGGCGCACTTGCCGAGCAACTGCTCGGTGAGGCCGCGCAGACTCTTCTCGTTGCCGCTGATGACGGTGCCCGTGCCGGTGCAGGGAGCGTCGAGCAGGATACGGTCAAAGCGGAAGAATTCGTCGAGCTCGCGTGCGTCAATACGCATGACGGGCACGTTTTTGGCGCCCTGGCGGTGGAGGTTAGCTTCGAGCTTCTCGGCGCGGGGAATGCTCATCTCGCAGGCCGTGAGGTGTGCCTGGCCCTGGGTGAGGGCGGCGATCTGCGTCGTCTTGCCACCGGGGGCCGCGCACATGTCCAGGATGTCCTCGCCGGCCTGAGCGCCCAACACCAAAGGCGGCATCATGGACGACAGGCTTTGCAAGTAGATCTTGCCGTCGCGGTAGATGTCGAGGTCCCACAGATCGGAAACCTGCGCCTCGGGCAGGATGAAGGCGTCCGGATACCAGGTAACGGTTTGGTGCGCGATGCCGGCCTCGTCGAGTGCGGCGGCGATGTCCTCGGCGGTCGCCTTGAGCGTGTTGGCGCGCAGCGTGACCGGGCGTGTGGCAGCGGCGCCGAAGCCCTCGATCATGAGCTCGGCATCGGCGGGGGCATAGGCGCCGGCGACCGTGTCGACCATAAAGCGCGGCAGGTCGGCGGCGGAGTGTTGGGCGGCAAGCTGGTCGGAAAGCTCGGTAGCAGCAAACTGCCTGAGCTTGAGCTCGGCCTTGACCTGCTTTTTCTGCTTACGACGACGCGGCTTAGACATCCGTCTTTCCTTCCCATTCCATTACATGTCGAGTGTTTTAGTACTGGCTCTCGTGCTTGCTGAAGAAGTCGAAGCGCGGGGGCAGCGGCTTCACGCGGTGCTCGCCGGGCTTCTCGCCCAGGCTCTCCACAAACTCGTCCGTGGAGGCAAAGATGTTATCCCAGCTAAAGAAGGCGACCGGATCGACGTCGAAGTACTCGCAGATGAGCTCGCAGCCGGCAGGGACGATGCCGTGCATGAGCACGGTCGCCACGCGCAGCTCGGTGAAGGCATCGACCAAGGCCTGCGTCATCGCCGCATTGGCCGGCTCGCCCTCGAGCTTGTTGGCGGCCTTGGAGGCATCGCTCCAGCGCTTGTTTGCGGCGCGCAGGTAGTCGTCGCACACGGCGAGCGCGCGGTGCGTCTCGAACTTGTACATGGCCTGCTCAAACGCGAGGGCGGCCTGCTCGGCGGCTTCGACCACGGTGGCGGAGGCGGCACCGGCGGGGATGCAGCCGTTGCGGTAGGGGCTCTCGTCGCCCTCCTTGATGGCGACGCCGTAGAAGCAGCTGCGGGCCAGGCGGTTGAAGACGCCGGTCAGCAGCGCGCTCTCCTTAAGGGCCGGATCGATGACGCGCTTGTCGTCGCAGGCACGCACCTCGTTGCCGTCCTTGTCCTTGCCGGTCACGCGCGTGTCGTATGCCTTGGGACTAAAGCTCACCGGCTTCTCGGACAGGCCGAGCGACAGCCAATGCGCACGCATCTGCTCGCAGGTGTAGTGGTTGAGCAGGTCGTCTGCCGGCGGGGGAGGCGTCTGCGAGGACGAGCTCGCCTTTTTGCCCATGTAGAGCAGGTGATAGCAGGCGCTGACGGTGCTCTGCGTGAGGTCCCAACCCAGGGCCTCCCACATGGCGGTCTGCGCGATGCAGTAGAAGTAGATGTTGTCCTGGCCGATGAACTGGTAGATCTGTGCGTCGTCCGAGCACCACCAGTCGCGCCAGTCGAGCGAGCTGTGCTGGTAGATGGGCGCGGGGACCTGCGTGGAATCGGCGGCGGGCTCGCCCATGAGGGCGGCATCCTGGGCGGCGACACCCTCGGTTACGCCGGCGGCACGGGCATCGCGTGCGAGTACGGTGCGGGTGTAGCTGATGGGCGCCCACAGGCTCTCGGGCCAGCACCAGCAGGTGACGTCGGAAACGCCGTCGACCTCGGGCACCGGAACGCCCCAGTCGATGTTGCCGGTGATGCGGAAGGGCACGAGCGCCTTGCCGCTGCGGAAGCGCACGCCGCCGTTGGCGAGCACCGCGTGGGCGTCGTCGCGCTCTTTCCAGCTGGGGAAGGTGACGGTAAAGCTGCTCTTGTTGCCCTCGGGCTCCAGCACGGTGTGTTCGGGGAGCTGGTCCTCGACGGCATCGAAGGCCTCGCGGAACTTATTCTGGATGTAGAGCTGAGCCGGCAGCAGCCACTCCTCCATGGTCTTGGAGACCACGGAGCGAACCTGCGGGTTCTGGGCGAGCTTGGCGGTGTAGGTCTTCATAAAGTCGAGGTAGGCCGGCAGGTCGAAGTAGAGGTTGTCGACCGGGCGCAGCTCGGGCACCTCGCCGGTGAGCTGGCTCTTGGGTGCGATAAGCTCCTCGGGCTCAAACTGGTGACCCAAGTCGCACTCGTCGGCGTACGCCTTCTCGGACTTGCAGCCCTGGATGGGGCAGCGGCCAATCACCTGGCGGCCGTTGAGGAATGTGCCGGCCTTGGCGTCGTAGAACTGCAGCGTGGAGCGCTTGGAGATGGTGCCCTGCTCGTGCAGGCGCTCGATAATCTCGGCGGTAACCTCGTTGTGAATCTGCGCAGCCGGCTCAAGGCCCGAGCCGCCGTAGATATCGCAGCTGATGTTGTAGTTGTTGAGGGTCGCGGCCTGGCGGGAGTGGTTGGACTCGACGTACTCGCTAATGGACTTGTCGTAGTCCTCGTTCTCCTTGAGCTTGCGGTAGCTCTCCATGATGGGCGAGCCGTAGCAGTCAGTGCCCGAGGTGAAGATGACGTTCTCGCGGCCCAGACGGTCGCGCAGGAAGCGGGCGAAGAAGTCGGCCGGGACAAAGACGCCGCCAACGTGGCCAAAGTGAAGGCCCTTGTTGCCGTAGGGCTCGCCGGCGGTAACGATGGCGCGGCGAGGCCAGCTGGGACGGTCGTTCATGGAGTATTTGGATGCCATGGGACTCCTTCGCATATGGTGAGAGCGCGTCCGGGCGCAAGGCCTGGCGACGCGGTGGTCAATTCGTGCATATCGTTCGACATTATCGCACATGCGGGCGGGTGCGTGACGGGGGCGCTATCCTAAGATGCTATGAATGAGATTTCCAACATACATGCGTTTGAAGACGAGGATTTTCTGCACGCTTGCTTCGTGTGGGGGATGGCCGTGCTTGTGGTGTTTGCCGTGTGCCTGGTGCCGGTGTTTATGCTGCTGGGCGGGCCCGCAGACCTGGATGCGGCCGACGCGGGCGGCTGGATGGCGGTCTTGGGCTGGATAGTCGGCTTGGCGGTCGTCTCTGCGGCGTCGTTTGTCGTGCACGAGCTGGTGCACGCGGTGTTCTTTAAGTTGTTTGCGCCCGCCGGTGCGCATGTGACCTTTGGGGCAAATCTCGAAACTTGCATGATTTATGCCTGCGCCGAGGGCGTTGTGTATTCGCGCCGGCGGTACATGGTCATTTGCCTGGCGCCGACGGTTGTTTTGACGGCGGCGTTTGCCTTGGGGTTTGCATGCTCGGGTTATCCGCTGCTGTGCTACTTGGCAGCTGGTCTGCACTTGTCGGGCTGTGTGGGCGACTGGCATTACGTGCGGACCATCCTGCGCGACCGCCGCATTGTCGCCTGTGAGGACACATCCTTTGGCGTGCGCTTTTTCGCAAGGTAGTCTTTTTGGATGATTTTTCTGGGACGGGGATTAAAAAATCATTGCAGGGGAGGAGATGCTGATGAAGCCGTTGCTGCTGCACGCCTGCTGTGCGCCGTGCTCGCTTGAGCCGGTTCGCCTGCTGCGCGAGGAAGGGTTTGAGCCCACGATTTGCTGGACCAACCCCAATATTCAACCGCGCGATGAATGGCAGCGGCGCTTGGACGAGCTGCGCCGGTGGTGTGCCGATGGCGACATCGAGCTTATCGAGGCAGGCGAGGACCGCGAGCGCTGGGAGGCCGGTGTGGCCCCGTTGGGCGCCGATCGACCCCGTCGCTGTCGTGCGTGCTATGCCTTGCGCTTGGCCGAAGCGTGCCGCGTGGCCCAGGATCGCGGGTTCGAATATGTGGGTACGACGCTCGCCGTCTCGCCGTATCAGCTGTTCGAGACCTGTAATGACGTGCTTGAGCGCTTGGCAGCGGCACATGGGCTCACCCCGGTCATTCGCGATTTTCGCCCGTATTACCCCGAGGCCACGCGTCGTTCGCGCGAGCTTGGCATGTATCGGCAGAACTACTGTGGTTGCCGCTTCTCGGCCGTCGAGGCGGCCATGGACCGCGCCCGCATCCGCGACGAGCGCAAAGCTGCCAAAAAGTAGTTCATTTGGGACGTTAGCCTGCTAGGATGTAGAGCGGACTTTAGCTATATAAGGAGAATCCGACGTGTCTATGCGTACCGATGATTTTGACTATAACCTTCCTGAGGAACTGATTGCCCAGGCTCCTGCCGAGCCGCGTGACTCCTGCCGCCTGCTGGTGGTGGATCGCAAAGGCTCCCAGGCAGGAACGCCGCTGGAGCATGGCGGCACCGTCGAGCACCG
Source organism: uncultured Collinsella sp. (assembly GCA_958415625.1). GTDB lineage: Bacteria > Actinomycetota > Coriobacteriia > Coriobacteriales > Coriobacteriaceae > Collinsella. The sequence goes on from CATYZI010000001.1 coordinate 53,013, forward strand.
CATCTTCCGCGACATCATCGACTATATCGAGCCGGGCGATGTGCTCGTCATCAACAAGACGCGCGTGATGCCGGCCCGCCTGATCGGTCGCAAAGCCGGCTCGGGTGGCGTGGTCGAGACGCTGCTGCTCAAGCGTCGCGAGGATGTTGACCCGCTGGGTCACGTTTGGGAGTGTCTGGTCAAGCCGGGCAAGCGTCTGAAGCCCGGTGCTCAGATTGAGTATCGAGCCGGTGGCGCCCATGCGCCCGAGGGGGCTCCCGTGGTGCTGACGGCCGAGGTCATCGACTTTGTCACCGATAGCCGTGGTGGCCGTCTGGTGCGCTTTGAGCCGGCCGGTTGCAATGCCGCCGGCGACCCGCGCACGCTCGACGAGGCCATCCATGCTGCCGGCCACGTGCCGCTGCCGCCCTACATTACCGATTACGAGGGCGACCCCGAGAAGTACCAGACCGTCTACGCCATGAAGGAGGAGCATTCGGCCGCTGCTCCCACGGCGGGTCTGCACTTCACGCCCGAGCTCATGGCGGCTATCGAGGCCAAGGGCGCGAAGTTTGCCGCCGTCGAGCTCGAGGTGGGTATTGATACCTTCCGTCTGGTGGAGGAGGACGACCCCACGCAGCACGTCATGCACACCGAGCGTTACCACGTGTCGCAGGAGGTTGTCGACGCCGTGCATAGGGCGAAGGCCGAGGGACATCGCGTGATCGCCGTCGGTACCACGGCGGTGCGCTCGCTCGAGAGCGCGTTTGACGCGGACGCGCCGGTGTCCGATCCGGCTGTGACGGCGCGCTATTTTGAGGGTCGTGAGGACGGCGCCGACACGCTCGGCCGCGGTGACATCGTGGTGCGCGAGAACGCGACGACGCAGCTCTACCTCATGCCCGGCTCGACCTATCACGTGGTCGACGCGCTGATCACGAATTTTCACGTGCCGCGCTCTACGCTCATGATGCTCGTGAGCGCGCTTGCCTCCCGCGACCAGATCATGGATGCCTACGCCGCCGCCATCGAGGAGCGCTACCGCTTCTTCAGCTTTGGCGACGCAATGCTCATTCAGTAGGTTACGGCGTTTTCCAAACGCCGTAACCGGCCGACGCTGCAAACCCGCCAGAGCGGCAATCTGACGTTCAATCGTCGGGCATGACCAGAAGGTCAATGCCCTCCTCTTTCACGTCATCTTGCTCGCTCTGGCGGGTTTTCGCTGACTTTGCCAGAACATCGGTGTTGCCGTGGTTCAACCTGCCAAAAAGGGACAGGTTTATTTTGGCAGGTTTTATCTGGGCAAACGTTGTTGGCGCAATGGGGACTGGTTTATATGCACCAAGTTGGTGCAAAGTAGCCTGACCCCTTTGCACCAAAAAGTTGCGGTGAGATAGTGCTTGAATTGGCCTTTTTGAGGGCTAAACAGGAACTATCTCACCGCAACTGCGTTGGGGCGTTTTTTGCCAACTGGTTTACTTGCTCGCAAACAGCCAGATTGCGATGATCACCAGGATTGCGGCGATGATGCAGACGATGGCTCCGGTGAATTTGACGCGTGAGTCGCGGGTACGCTTGCGCACGTCGTCTTCGGCGGCCTCGAGTTGGGCAACTTCGCGCTCGGTCTCGGTATGCTCGGCCTTGTCGCGTGCCAAGGACCCGGCGAGCGATTCGGTGATTTCGGGATGGTCATGCACCTCGGTCGCCTGCTCGATAATCGCCTGCGCATGCGCGGCATCTGCCCGGGCGTTTGCGGTGGCCTGCTCTTGCTCGCGGCGTGCCTTGTCCTGCGCGGTGATCTTTTCGCGCAGCTCGCGCTGACGCGTCGCGGCGGCAGTTTTTGCGGACTGCAGCTCGTCGCGCGCGGCATCTGCCTCGGCCGTTACGGCCTGGTGCGCGCGTTTAGCGTCGGCGATGGGAGCCTGTGCCTGCTCGACGGCCTGCTCGGCGGCGGCAAGTGAATGCTCAAGATCGGCGGTCACGCGCGGAATGTCTTCCTCGGCCTTGCGGAGGGCGTCGGCAGCGTCGGAGATTTGCATAGACAGCTCGCTGGTGCGCACGGTGTAATTGGCGGGATTTGCCGAAGGGTTGCGCTGTAGCTCGGCATACTCGCGACGCAAGGTCTCGAGCTGTGCGCGCGTAGCATCGGCAGTTTGTCGTGCGGCGGCGACACCGGTATCGCGCTCAGCCTTCACTTTGTCGCGGATGCGCTTGGAATCTTCGAGTCGACGAACCAGGCGGTTGCCGGTCTCGCGTGAACTCGCCTCGCGGGCTTCCGCGGCGTCGAGTGCAGCCTTCAGGCGGAGTTCGGTCGCATCGTCCTCTGCTTTCATTTGCTCGAGCTGGCCCTTGAGCTCCGTCGCTTTGGCGGCATGGGCATCACGGTTAATTTCAGCTGCCGCAGCGGTCTTTTGTGCCGTGGCGATTGCCTGGCGCTGGTCGGCGATGATCTGATCGTAGCGGCCTGCGATGTCCTGGCGCGTCTCGAGCTCCTCTGCCTGGTCGGCGATGCGCTGCTCAAGCTCGGACAGGTGGGCGCGGGCATCGGCGAGTGCCTTCTTTGCGGCGTTCATCTCGCGCATGGCCGACGCGCCCTGGGCGATAAAAGTGCCCACTGCGTTAGCGGTGTTTGAGACGGCGCTCCCCAGGTCGCGGCTCGTGGCGGGGGCATGCGAGGTGGTCGGGTGCGCGGCCTCGGCGGCATTCGTATCGGCAGTCTGCGGCGCGGCGATATTGCCGGTGCCGCCTTCGATCACGGAAAAGCCCGCTGCATGCGGGTCGACCGCGTCGGTGCCGATCGTGGGATGCTCGAGCTGCAGAAACGAGGGCATAGTGCTGCCCTGATCGGCAACGGGGGTCTCGCCGGGTACAAAGGTCGAGGCGGCCTCGGCAGCCTCTTCCTCTTCGGCGTCAACGTCGGCATCGGCGACAGCGTCCTTCATCGCTTTGACGGCATCCATCATGGAGTCCATGACGGCGTCGAGCTCTTCTTCCGAAGACACCTCGATGGGGCCCGCTGCTTGCGGAGCGTTCTCAGCCTTGGGCTCAGTATCGCTCGGGTCCGGCTGCTCTAGCTGCTCTTCTTTGTCTTGCTCTGCGGCGACATTTGCGTCTGCGGCCTCGTCTGCGGCGGCAGGAGCCTCCTCGACAGCGGTATCAATGCCGCCATCGCTTCTGGTGGAAGTATCGCAGTCGTCAATGGTGTCTGCGGAATTATCAATATGCTGTTGAGTCTGGGGGTCCAGCTCGTCTGTCATAGGCATGTGCTCCTCATCGTTGTTCGTCACCCTATGATAAAGTCTCGCGCCGACATCCCGCGCCCCGCAGCAAAGTTTCAAAACGTGTTCGATGACTCGTTGCATTAACAAAAACTCGGTCGCTCTATCCAATTTTTACTTGACATTCCCTTCGCCGAAAGACGTTGCACCGTTCGCCTGCCATGGGCTTTATTTTTCACTTGAACCCGCTAAAGTTGCATGTCAGCTTTTGGCGCGTGAAGTTGGATGCGCGCAGTCGACGGGCGGGCCCGTCGCGATTTGAAAGGACTTTGTATGGGACTTTTCACTGGTAAGACCGTGATCGTCACCGGCGGCGGCAAGGCCACGCTCAAGGACGGTTCCGCCGGCTCCATCGGCTACGGCATCGATATCGCTTTTGCCAAGGAGGGCGCGAACCTCGTCATCACCGGCCGCAACGTCGCCAAGCTCGAGGCTGCCAAGGAGTCTCTCGAGGCTGAGTACGGCGTCAAGGTTCTGCCTGTTCAGGCCGATGTCTCCGCCGGCCAGGACAACGAGGCCGTCGTGCAGAACGTTATCGACAAGGCGATTGAGGAGTTCGGTCGTATCGACGCCGTCGTCAACAACGCTCAGGCCAGCGCCTCGGGTGTGACCATCGCCGACCACACCATGAATCAGTTTAACCTGGCCATTTATTCCGGTCTGTATGCCACCTATCTGTACATGCAGAAGGCCTATCCGCACCTGAAGGAGACCAAGGGCTCCGTGGTCAACTTTGCTTCGGGCGCCGGCCTGTTTGGCAACTACGGCCAGTGCAGCTATGCTGCCGCCAAGGAGGGCATCCGCGGCCTGACTCGCGTCGCCGCCAACGAGTGGGGCAAGGACGGCATCAACGTCAATATCGTTTGCCCGCTTGCTTGGACCGCTGCGCTCGAGAACTTCCAGGATTCCTATCCCGAGGCGTTCAAGGCCAACGTCCACATGCCGCCGGCGGGCCACTACGGCGACGTCGAGAAGGAGATCGGCCGCGTGGTCGTTCAGCTCTGCGGCCCCGACTTTAAGTATATGAACGGCGAGACCGTCACCCTCGAGGGCGGCATGGGCCAGCGTCCGTAGGAGTTACGGCGTTTTACCAAACGCCGTAACGGGCCGACGCTGCGCGGTCACCAGAGCGACAACTTGTCATTCAAAGAGGGCGGCATGACCAGAAGGTCTATGCCGTCCTCTTTTCATGCCAATTTGTTCGCTCTGGTGACCGCTCGCTGATGTTGTCAGAGCATCGGCGTTACCTTGACTGTTGGATGTAGTCGTTGGGGACGTTCTTAAATGACTAGTCGAAAGGGACACTCTTGCCGGCACTTGGGGACAGTCCCTGAGTGCCGGCAGATTGGGGCGCTCATTTGCAAGATGGCGCTGAAGACTGTCCCCAACGTCTAGTCGTTTAAGACTGTCCCCAACGACTACCCAACGACTAGCGCGGGAACCTGATCCTAATGCACTAGTTTCTGTCGAGTCGGTGCTTCTTGCGGGTTGCCCGTATAATGGTTTGCGTATGAACCGCAACCAAGGAGTTCCAGTTTATGGACCAGAACCTTTTTAAATTCGACCTGATTGCCGAGGATCCGACGACGCACGCGCGTGCCGGCGTACTGCACACCCCGCACGGCGACATCGAGACGCCGATCTTTATGCCCGTGGGCACCAAGGCAAACGTCAAGGGTATTCCCACCGAGACCGTCAAGCAGCTCGGTGCCCAGATCGTGCTTGCCAATACCTATCACCTGTCCATGCGTCCCGGCGAGGACACCATCGCCGAGCTGGGCGGACTGCACAAGTTCATGAACTGGCACGGCCCCATCCTCACCGACTCGGGCGGTTTCCAGGTCTTCAGCCACAACGACGCCGTCAAGCTCACCGACGAGGGCGTGCGCTTTATCGTCAACGATTACGACGGCCGCCACGTGTTCTGGACGCCCGAGGACAACATGGAAATCGCCATGAAGCTCGGCTCCGACATCTGCATGCAGCTCGACCAATGCCCCGGCTATCCTGCCACGCGTGCCTATGTCGAGCGCGCCGTGGAGCTGTCGAGTATGTGGGCCGAGCGCTGCTACAAGGCTCATACCCGTGATGACCAGGCACTTTTTGGCATCGTTCAGGGTGGCATGCATCTGGATCTGCGCCTGCGATCGCTGCGCCACCTGGAGGAGTGCGGCGACTTCCCCGGCTACGGCATCGGCGGCTACTCGGTGGGCGAGGACCATGAGACCATGTTCGAGACGCTGGCGCCGCTGGTTTCCGAGTACATGCCTAAGCACAAGCCGCGCTACCTCATGGGCGTCGGCAACCCTACCACGCTCGTGCGCGGCGTTGGCGTGGGCATCGACATGTTCGACTGCGTGCTGCCGACGCGCACTGGCCGCATGGGTACCGCGTTTTCGAGCGAGGGTCGCCTCAACTTCCGCAACGCGCGCTTTGCGCACGACGACGGCCCCATCGACCCCACCTGCACCTGCCCGGTGTGCACGGGCGGCTACAGCCGCGCGCTCATCCGTCACATGGTCACGCAGAAGGAGATGCTCGGCGGTATTCTGCTGTCGATGCACAACATCTACTACCTGCTCAACCTTATGCAGCGTGCCCGTCAGGCCATTATCGAGGGCCGCTACGGCGCGTTTGTGAGCGACTGGATGAACAGCCCTGCGGCGGTGGACTACTAAGAGCGGCGCGGGCGCTTGCAAAGCGCGGGCAACGGCAAGGGACGAGCGCCGGCCGGTCATCACGTTCGCTAACACCGTCTGCGCGACCGATGACCGATAGCTTGCAAGCACTTGATGCATCGTGGGTACCATACCGAATAGTTGATGTTCGGGCGGGTGTTTGGCGCATGGCGTCGACCCCGCCCGTTTTTCTTTTTCTCGATAGGAGCACCCATGATTAAGAATGAAAACGTCGAGGGCGAGCCTGCCTACGACGAGACGTACCGCCGCGGCCCCGTGGTCATGCGCGGCCCCATGATTCCTAAGGACAACACCTATGCCAACTTGCTGGCGCCCGAGGAGTCGACCGACTGGCTGCATGCCGATCCGTGGCGCGTGCTGCGCATTCAGGCAGAGTTTGTCGATGGTTTTGGCGCGCTTGCCGAGCTTGGTCCTGCAGTGACCATCTTCGGCAGCGCCCGCACGCCCAAGACCGATCCGCTCTACAAGGCGGCGCGCACGGTCGGTCGCAAGATCGCCCAGCGCGGCGTGGCGGTTATCACCGGCGGCGGTCCCGGCGTCATGGAGGCGGCCAACAGGGGAGCGGCGAGTGTCAACGGCAAGTCGGTCGGCTTGGGTATCGAGCTTCCGCACGAGCACGGGCTCAACAAATACGTGAACCTTGGCATGGACTTCCGTTACTTCTTTGTGCGCAAGACTATGTTCGTCAAATACAGCTCGGGCGCTATTGTGTTTCCCGGCGGGTTTGGCACGCTCGACGAGATGTTCGAGGTGCTCACGCTGGTGCAGACGCACAAGGTAAAGCGCATGCCGCTCGTGCTGGTGGGCACCGAGTACTGGCAGGGTCTGTTCGACTGGCTCAACGGCCCGGTGATGGACGCCGATATGATTAGCCCGCTCGATCCGGAGCTTGTGCACATCACCGACGACCTCAACGAGGCCGTCGACATTGCCCTGAGCGGGCTGATGTAGGGTGCTGTGACTGTTGTTATAGTAATGTGAACGGCATACTGATGCTATTTAACATCAGTATGCCATCTAAACTGGGTATACTGATGCAAAAGACGAGGCGAGGAGGTCGCGTATGTCTACTGCAACGGTTAAGCCTACGACGGTTCGCATCGAAGAGGGGCTCAAGGAACAGGCGACTGAGTTCTTGGATACGGTTGGTCTGAGTCTCAATTCGTATCTCAACCTTGCTGTTCGGCAGCTGGTAAATCAACGAAAGATTCCTTTTGAGATCGTAGGAAGGGCGGAGGTGCCCAACGAGGCAACGAGGCGTGCCATGGTGATCGCCGAAGCTCATGAGTTGGGGATTCTGCCGGACGACAGCCCGTCATTCAATAACGCTGATGAGCTTATATCATTCCTCGATGAGGACTAGCGATGTTTGAGATTAAGGTCGAGGCTCAGTTTAAGGCGGATTACAAACGGACGATGCGCATCCATCCGCAGCTAAAAACCGAGTTTAAGGCGGCGGTCGCAGAGCTTGCGGCTCACGGCTCGCTTCCCGCGGAATATGGTGCCCACGAGCTTTCAAACCCGGGCGGCAACTACAACGGCCACATCGATTTCCATCTATCCGATGGCTTGGTCGATGTGGTCGTTCTCTACTTGCCGCATAAGACTAATCCTGTGATCCGGCTGGTCAGAATGGGCTCGCATGAGGAACTATTCCAGGGCCCGCAGGGCTGATTGCCGATTTCTAAGTTGCGGTGGAATAGGGATTGATTTGCGGCTGATAAGCCAAAAACAGTCCCTATTTCACCGCAAGTGGTATGGGTGGCCCTAATTGGCAGGTTGGTAGCGGGGGCAGTAACTGATGGCGATGGCGTCGACGCCTACGTGGGTGGCGATGGTGCAGCCGATGGGGCCGGTGCCGGCGTCCACGTAGTCCTGGCCTGCTAGCGCTTGGTTGACGAGCTCTTGCTCCTCGGCGGCGCCGGTCGTGAGCAAGCGAACGTTTGAGCCTGGGTGCTCGGTCAAAAACTCGAGGCAGTCAGCCATGGTGTTGGCGACGATGCGCTTGGCACCGCGGCCCTTCTTGATGGCCTTGATCTCGCCCGATTTCCACTCCGGCGAAACGGCCAGGCGAATGTTGAGCATCTGCGTGAGCTGGCCGGCGAGCTTGGGCGCACGGCCGTTCTTAACGAGGTTCTCGAGCGTGCGGGGAATCAGCAGCAGATGGGCGTCGGGCAGCGTCGCGCGGACCTGCGCCTCGGTCTCGTCCAGGCTGCGGCCGTCCTCGCGCATGGCCAGCGCGTACTCCACGAGCAGGCCCTCGGCACCCGAACCGGTGCGCGAATCGATGCAGCGCACGTCGAGCTCGTGGGTCTCGGCCACCAGGTTGGCGTTGGCATAGCAGGCGGACCACTCGCTGCACAGCGAGATAAAGATGGCGCTGTCGTGGCCGTCGGCGAGCACGCGGTCAAAGAGCGCCTTGAACTCGCCGGCGCTCGGCTGCGAGGTGTGCGGCAGCTGCTCGGAGCCGGCCATGCGGGCGACGTACTCCTCGGCGGTAATCTGCACCTGGTCGAGCAGGTCCTCGCCCTCGATAATCACATGCAGCGGAATCACGTAAATGCCGAGCTCTTGGGCGCGGGCGGGGGAGATGTCCGACGTGGAGTCGGTTATGATGGCAAAAGACATAATTGCACCTTTCGTTGGGGCGTTTGCGCGCCGCCTTCTGAGAGCAAAGTGCGACAAGTATAGTGGAGTTGCTCTACATTGCTAGGTTCAATTGTTGAATAGTCAACAGTTTGAAGTGGTGGTGTGGAAATCATCAACTGGGGAAGAGGGATGCCGATGGAGGCACTGGAGATATGCAGGCGGCCGATTGTGCTGTTCGATTTTGACGGCACGGTGGCCGATACGGGTCGGGCGGTGATGACCTCGACGCGCAAGACGCTGGCTGCGCGCGGGTTTTCGGAGGCGCAGATGGGTGACCTGCGCCGCATGATCGGGCCGCCCCTGTGGAAGAGCTTCCACGACTTTTATGGCTTTTCCCGCGAGGAGTCGCTTGTGGTGGCCGATGAGTACCGCGCCTTTTTTGATGAGCTGGGACCGGGGGAGTACCCCGTGTTCGATGGGATTCCCGAGCTGCTGGATGGGTTGGCCGCCCAGGGCAAGCGTATGGCCGTGGCGACGTCGCGCATGGAGGCAAAGTGCATCGATATGGTGCGTGAGCTGGGGCTTTGCCAGTTCGAAGCCGTGGTTGGCATGAATTCGCCGCAGGGGCGCGAGACCAAGGCAGATTCGGTCCGCGATGCGCTGGCGGCGCTCGGTGGGACGGCCGACGAGGCCGTGATGATCGGCGACCGCTTTAACGATGTGGAGGGCGCGCACGCGATGGGTGTGCCGTGTATCGGCATCTATTCGGGCGCGGCGGCGCCGGGGGAGCACGAGGCCGCGGGTGCCGATGCGGTGGTGCACTCGGTGGCCGAGCTTGCTAAACTTTTCGCTATATAAGTATGTGATGTGAGGGGCGGGCACGCTGCCGCTCATTGGTAAGGAGGTCGTCCATGAATCAGGTGGAGCAGAGCGTCGCTGAGTATGTCGATGAGGTCTGGGAAGATGTCGTCGCCGATATCAAGCAGCTGGTGAGTTATCCGTCCGTGGCAGTTTCTGCCGATGCAGAGCCCAGCGCGCCGTTTGGCCGCCCGGTCCGTGACGCGCTCGATTGCGCGCTCGGCATTGCGCAAAAGCTCGGCTACCAGACGAGCGACGACGAGGGCTATGTGGGCATTGCCGATATCCCGGGCCGCGGTGACAAGCAGCTCGCGACCATTTGCCATGTGGACGTGGTGCCCGCCGGCCCCGGCTGGAACACCGACCCGTTTGCGATGGAGCGTCGCGAGGGCTGGCTGCTCGGCCGCGGCGTTATCGACGACAAGGGTCCTGCCGTGCTGTCGCTCTACGCCGGCGCCTATCTGCTCAAGCACGGTATTACCCCGCGCTACACCTTCCGCGCGCTGCTGGGCTGCGATGAGGAAGTGGGCATGTCCGACGTTCACCATTATCTGGAGAACCACGCGAACCCCGACTTTCTGTTTACGCCCGATGCCGAGTTCCCGGTCTGCAATGCCGAGAAGGGCCAGTTTGGGGCGACGTTTGTGAGCTCCAAGATCGACGGCGGGCGCATTGTGTCCTGGAGCGGTGCCGAGGCGAGCAACGCCATTCCGTCGCAGTCTATCTGCGAGCTTGCGATTGCCGTCGATGAGCTGCCGGCGCCCGTTGAGAACGCCGACCGCCTGGAGATCACGGCGCTCGATAACGGGCATGCGCAGATTTTCGCCCACGGCATTGGCGGTCATGCCTCGATGCCCGAGGGAACGGTCAATGCCGTCGGCCTGATCGTGGCGTATCTGCGCGAGGCCGAGGATGCGTTTGGTGCGCGCGACGAGCGCCTGCTGACGCCTGCCGAGCACGAGTTCGTTAAGTTCTTGGCCTTTGTGCACGCGGATGCCTATGGTCGTGGCCTGGGAATCGATGCGACGAACACGGCGTTTGGCCCGCTCACGTGCAACCCCGGCGTCATCCGCGTGGTGGATGGCCACATTGAGCAGGTCATTGACGTGCGTTTCCCCGACAGCACGAGCGCCGATACCATCCGCGAGCAGCTCGAGCCACTTGTGGGCCGCTTTGGCGTGACGTATCGCGTGGATCGCGCAAAGGTGCCGCTCTCGGTCTCTGCCGACGACCCGGCCGTGAAGGCGCTGATTGACACCTATAACGAGTTTACGGGTAAGCATGCCGAACCCTTCGCCATGGGCGGTGGCACGTACGCACGCAACTTTGCCCGCGCCGTCTCGTTTGGCCCCGAGGAGACCGGCCTGGAGCTGCCCACATGGGGCGGCCAGATGCACGGCCCCAACGAGTGCGCCAACGAAGAGCAGCTCAAGCAGGCGCTCAAGATTTATATCGTCGCAATCCTGCGCTTGAACGAGCTGGAGCTTTAAGGTTACGCGAACGCCAGGGTGACAACCTGTCTTTCGAAGAGGACGGCATGACCAGAAGGTCTATGCCGTCCTCTTTCTGAAAATGATCCCTTGGGGACGGAGGAAAACGGATCATTTGGTGTAAAAGGCGGGTCATGCTTGTCGGCGGGATTGTTATTCGTTTGTAAAGCCCTGCCGTGCTTGCGGTAAGGGTCTATCAGATGCCCGTAATAAAGCGCAGCTGACGCGGGCGCTGCCCGATCGAGACCGTATCTTTCCAAACAGCAAAGCGGGCAGGGTGCCCGCGATTCGCATGTATGAAAGGAAGATCATGCTCGATCAGGCTTATTCTCGTCGTCAGTTCCTCGGCCTCGCTGGTGGTCTCGCCAGCATCGTCGGTCTCGGCCTCGTTGGTTGCGGCGGCTCCGGCGCATCCGATGCCGCCGACAAGGGTAGCGCTGCTGCTGCCGAGTCCGTCTCCGGCGAGGTGACCTACGACGGCGCCTCCTCGTTCCAGGCCCTCGTCGAGGCCGCTGCCGAGAAGTTCATGGATGCCAACCCGGACGTCTCCGTTTCCGGTTCGGGCAACGGTTCGGGCAAGGGCCTGACCGCTGTTGCCGCCGGCACCGTCACCATCGGTAACTCCGACGTCTTCGCCGAGACCAAGCTCGAGGCCGACCAGGTCAAGAACCTCGTCGACCACGAGGTCGCCGTCGTGGGCATGGGCCCCGTCGTCTCCAAGAACGTCAAGGTCGACGACCTGTCCCTCGAGCAGCTCAAGGGCATCTTCTCCGGCCAGATCACCAACTGGAAGGAGGTTGGCGGCGACGACGCCAAGATCGTCGTCCTCAACCGCAAGGCCGGCTCCGGTACCCGCGCCACCTTCGAGGCTGCCGTCTTTGGCGACGAGGCCGTCGACTTTAAGGGCGACGCCGAGCTCGACAAGTCCGGCGACGTCCAGACTCAGATGGGCAGCACCGACAACGCCATCTCCTACCTCGACTTCTCGCACTTCGACGACTCCAAGTTCAACGCCATCAAGGTCGAGGGCGTGGAGCCCAAGAGCGCAAACGTCACCGACGACTCCTTCAAGATCTGGGCTACCGAGCACATGTACTGCGCGAAGGACGCCGACGAGGCCACCAAGGCCTTCCTGGAGTTCATGCTTTCCGACGACGTCCAGGGCAAGCTCGTCGAGGAGCAGGGCTTTATCCCCGTCTCTGCCATGAAGGTCGTCAAGGACGCCAGCGGCAAGGTCTCCGCTAAATAAGTAATCGCCCCGGAAAGGTTTGCAATGGCAAAACAGCTGCCAAAGCGCGACCTTGAGAACGTGGGCCTGGGCGTCACGGGCGCGTGCGTAGCGCTCGTGACGCTTGTCGTTGCCGCGCTCATCTTCATGGTCGCCCAAAAGGGCCTCTCGGCTTTTCTCAAGGACGGCGTTTCGGTCGTCGAGTTCTTCACCGGCACCAAGTGGGACCTGGCCAACACAGCCGAAAGCGGCCTGCCCTATACCGGCGCCCTGCCCCTGATCGTCACCTCGTTTGCGGTCATGGTGCTCTCCACGCTCATCGCACTGCCCATCGCCATCGGTTCTGCCATCTTTGCGGTCGAGATTCAGCCTAAGTTTGGCTCCAAGGTCTTCCAACCACTGATTGAGCTTTTGACCGGCATTCCCTCGGTCGTCTTTGGCCTGATCGGTTTCCACGTGGTCGTCGGCCTTATGAAGAGCGTTTTCCACGTGAGCACGGGTCTGGGCATCTTGCCCGGCGCCATCGTGCTGGCTGTCATGATCCTGCCGACGATGACCACCCTTTCGGTCGATGGCCTGCGTGCCGTGCCCGACAGCTACCGTCAGGGTTCGCTCGCGCTGGGATATACCCGCTGGCAGACCATCTGGCACGTGGTGCTCAAGTCCGCCATGCCGTCGCTCATGACCGCAGCCATCCTTGGCATGACCCGCGCCTTTGGCGAGACGCTCGCCGTGCGCATGGTGATCGGCGGTATCGAGGCCATGCCGACGTCGCTGCTGTCGCCGGCGTCCACCATCACCACCACGCTCACCACGTCCATGGCGGTCTATGCCGAGGGCTCGGCCCAGGACGATGTCCTGTGGGCGCTCGGTTTGCTGCTGATGGGCATGAGCCTCATCTTCATCCTGATCATCCATCTCATTGGCCGCAAGGGGGCGAAGGCTCGTGGCTAGCATGCGCATCCATATCGACGAGGCGAGACTCGGGCGTGTCCAAAAGCAGGACCGCATCGCCACGGGCGTGCTGACGGCAATTGTCGCCATCGTCATGCTCATCGTCGTCTCCATGGTGGCCTACATCCTGTTCGAGGGCATCTCGACGCTGTTCCAACCGGGCTTCCTCACGCAGCCCGCGCGCGCCAACGGAACCCAGGGCGGCGTGCTCTACCAGCTGTTCGACTCGTTCTACCTGCTGCTGATCACCTTAGGTATATCGGTGCCCATCAGCCTGGGCGGCGCGGTGTTCTTGGTTGAGTACGCGCCGGACGGACCCATCCGCGACATCGCCTCCACCGCCATCGAGACGCTGTCCTCGCTGCCTTCCATCGTCGTCGGCATGTTCGGCTTTTTGGTGTTCTCGGTGCAGCTGGGCTGGAAGTATTCCATCATCTCCGGCGCCGTCGCACTCACCATGTTCAACATCCCCATCCTGGTGCGCGTGATCCAGCAGGCGCTCGAGGACGTGCCGCAGGCCCAGCGCGATGCGTGCCTGGCCATGGGCCTCACTCGCTGGGAGGCCACACTGCACATCCTGATTCCCGAGGCCATGCCCGCCATCGTGACCGGCATCGTGCTTTCGGCCGGCCGCGTGTTTGGCGAGGCTGCGGCACTGCTGTTTACCTCGGGCATGAGCTCGCCGGTTCGCCTGAACTTCTTGAGCTTTAACCTGTCGAGTTCCACTTGCGCTTGGAACGTGTTCCGCCCCGGCGAGTCGCTCGCCGTGCACATCTACAAGATCTATGGCGAGGGCAGCCCCGAGGCTCAGCAGATTGTTTGGGGAACCGCGGCGCTGCTGATGATCTGCGTGCTGCTGTTTAACGTAATCGCCCGTATCGTGGGCAAGCAACTGGCAAGGAAGATGACGGCCGAATGAGCGAGATGAATGCAACGCCCGTAACCGAAGCGGCATCGTCCGAGACCCAGGACTTTTTGTCGAGTGTGGGGGAGAGCGAAAAGCGCGTTCGTGTGAGCGGCAAGGCCGTGAGTGACGAGGTCGTGCTCTCCACCAAGGACGTCAACGTGTACTATGGCGACCACCATGCTCTGCACGATACGTCGCTCGACTTTCACAAGGGCGAGATCACGGCGCTCATCGGGCCTTCGGGCTGCGGCAAGTCGACCTTTTTGCGCAGCCTCAACCTGATGAATCGCGAGATTCGCGGCTGCCGCGTGGAGGGCGAGATTAACTACCGCGGGCGCAACATCAATACGCGCCGCGAGAACACCTACGAGCTGCGCCGCTCCATCGGCATGGTGTTTCAGCAGCCCAACCCTTTTCGTAAGTCCATTCGCGACAACATCACGTTTGCGCCCAAGCGCCACGGCATCACCGACCGCGACGAGCTTGATCGCATGGTCGAGGAGAGCCTGCGCGGCGCGGCGCTGTGGCACGAGGTCAAAGACAAGCTCGACAAGAGCGCCTATGCGCTTTCGGGCGGCCAGCAGCAGCGCCTGTGCATCGCGCGCACGTTGGCGCTCAATCCCGACGTGATTCTGTTCGACGAGCCCTGCTCGGCGCTCGACCCCATCTCGACGCTGGCGATCGAGGACCTCATGTCGTCGATCGTGGCCGACCGCACCATCGTTATCGTGACGCACAACATGGAGCAGGCGTCGCGCGTGTCCAACCGTACGGCGTTTTTCTACATGGGCGATATGGTCGAGTACGACGAGACCGACGAGATTTTCCAACGGCCCAAGGATAAGCGGCTGAATGATTACCTCACCGGCATGTTCTCCTAGTCCGGGACATGCTTGAGGCCCGCGGCGGCCACGGTCGCCACGGGACTGATTGGAGAGGCGGGTCATCTCTTGCGGGAGATGGCCCGCCTTTTTGCTCTGCGACCGAAACGACCACCACAAAGGGGACAGGCGCCTTCGTGGTGGTTTGGGGTGGGGCTCGCTGCTATCATGGACAACGTTGAATTTCTACGAAGGAGCAGGGCATATGGCGATTCTTTTGGGATGCGATTCCATCAGCCTAGAGTTTCCCACCAAGCATATTTTCGATAGCGTTACGCTCGGCGTGGGCGAGGGCGACCGTATTGGTATTGTCGGTAAAAACGGCGACGGTAAGTCGACGCTGCTGAGCGTGCTCGCCGGCACGTTGGAGCCCGACGACGGCCGCGTGACGCACCGCCGCGACACGACGATTGGATTGCTCGGCCAAAAGGATAACCTGGTCGATACCGACACCGTGCATCATGCCGTCGTGGGCGACACGCCCGAGTATGAGTGGGCGTCGAGCCCGCGTACGCGCCAGATCCTCGCCGGCCTCATCAGCGATGTACCCTGGGAGGGCATGGTGGGCGAGCTCTCGGGCGGTCAGCGCCGTCGCGTGGACCTCGCGCGCCTGCTGATCGGCGACTACGACGTGCTCATGCTCGACGAGCCCACCAACCACCTGGACATGCGCACCATCAACTGGCTTGCGCGTCACTTAAAGGCCCGCTGGCAGCGCGGCCAGGGCGCCATGCTCGTGGTCACGCACGACCGCTGGTTCTTGGACGAGGTCTGCACCAGCATGTGGGAGGTCCACGACGGCCAGGTAGATCCCTTCGAGGGCGGCTACTCGGCATATATCCTGCAGCGCGTGGAGCGCGACCGCATGGCCGCCGTTACCGAGGAGCGCCGTCGCAACATGGCGCGCAAGGAGCTCGCGTGGCTGAGCCGCGGCGCCCAGGCGCGTTCCACCAAGCCCAAGTTTCGCGTTGAGGCTGCTCGCGAGCTGATCGCCGACGTACCGCCCGTGCGTGACGAGCTGGAGCTCAAGCGCCTTGCCGTGAGCCGCCTAGGCAAGCAGGTCATCGATGTCATCGACGTGGATGCCGGCTATGCGGATACCGATGGTGCGCCCAAGCAGGTGCTCACCGATGTGACCTGGCTCATCGGCGCGGGCGACCGCTATGGTCTTTTGGGCGAGAACGGCGCCGGCAAGTCGACCTTGCTCGACGTGATCCAGGGCAAGATTGAGCCCACGCGCGGCCGTGTGAAGATTGGCCAGACGGTGCGCTTTGGCGTGCTGTCGCAGCAGCTCGAGGAACTCGAGCCCTACATGGGTGACACGATCCGCGAGGTGCTCGGCAACTATAAGAAGTACTACGTCATCGACGGCAAGGAGACTTCGCCCGAGAAGCTTTGCGAGCGCCTGGGCTTTACGACACAGCAGCTCTGGAGTCGCATCGGCGATCTTTCGGGCGGCCAGCGCCGTCGCCTGTCGCTGCTGCTGACGATCCTGGACGAGCCCAACGTGCTTATCCTGGACGAGCCCGGCAACGACCTGGATACCGACATGCTCGCGATTGTCGAGGACCTGCTCGACGGCTGGCCCGGCACGCTGATCCTGGTGACGCACGACCGCTTCTTGATGGAGCGCGTGACCGACCAGCAGTGGGCGCTGCTCGACGGCCACCTGACGCATATGCCCGGCGGCGTGGACCAGTACCTGCGCCTGTGCAACGCTACCGCCGAGGGCGAGCCCGTGGGTGCGCCGAGCGCCAAGACCGGCACGTTTGACACCGGTGCCGCGGCGGCTGCGGCCGAAAAGCCCAAGTCGAGCGGCCAGCCCAATGGCCTTTCCAACGCCGAACGCCAGAAGCTTCGCCGCGAGGTGAGCTCGCTCGAGCGCAAAATGGAGACGCAGCGCGCCCGCGTTGAGGAGGCCGAGGCAGCAATGGCCCAGGTCGATCCCACCAACTACACGGCGCTGGGCGAGCAGCAGGCAAAGATCGACGAGGCCCACGCCGCCATGGACGAGTTGGAGATGGCGTGGCTCGAGGCGAGCGAGAAGCTCGAGGGCGAGGAGTAGGCGAGGATGATCAAGGCCGCGTTTTTCGATATCGACGGTACGCTGCTGAGCTTTAAGACCCATCGGATTCCGGCGTCGGCGCAGCAGGTGCTCGACAGCTTTCGCGAGCAGGGGATCGCGTGCGTGATCGCCACGGGCCGTCCGACCTACCAGATGCCGGACTGGCTGTTCGACCTGGGCTGGGATGCGTACATCACGCTTTCGGGTCAGCACTGTTTTGATGCCAAGGGCGTTTACCGCAGCTGCCCGATCGATTCGGACGACGTCGCGGCGATTGTGGACCAGGTGGCGCAGGGGCGCTACGACTCGCTGTGCATGCAGGGCGAGAATTCGTTTGTGAACCGCCTGTCCGAGCGCGTGGTGACGGCTGGCAGTAACGCGGGGATTGTCTACCATGAGGAGCCGTTTGAGCACGCCTTTGACGCGCCGGTCTACCAGTTTTGCGCCTTTGTTGATCCGGCCGACGAGCATATCGTGACCGATTCCGTGTCGCATTCGCTCACGACGCGCTGGTGCGATCTGTTCTGCGATATTATTCCCGCTAACGGCGGCAAGGACCTGGGCGTGGCGGCGACGCTGGAGCGCTTGGGCATCGACGCGAGCGAGGCGATCGCCTTTGGCGACGGCGAGAACGACCTGTCGATGTTCTCGGCCGTGGGCACAAGTGTGGCCATGGGCAACGCGCAGGATACCGTGAAGGCCGCGGCGACCTACGTTACGACCGCCGTAGACGACGACGGCATTTACAGCGCCGCCAAGCACTTTGGGCTACTGTAGCTGCGGCCGGCACTTAGGGACGTTCCTTTTCTGCCGGCAGCTGGGGACACTCCTTGCGGGGCGTCCCCATTTTGTTTTCGTCCCGCATGTTTTGTGAAACACGGCTAACTTTTAGGCAAAGTAGTAAGACATGGGCAACTTTTGCGGTAAAGTAAATCAAGCAAAAGTATCCAAAGGCTAACTAGAAGCCATCGCGAAAGGCGGCCCATGGCCCTGCGTGAATCCGGAGAAGACTATCTCGAATCGATCTACGTTCTATCGGAACGTCAGGGCATCGTGCGCTCGATCGACGTTGCCGAATACTTGGGCGTAACCAAAGCAAGCGTCTCTAAAGCCATGGCGGCCTTGGAGAGCACCGGCTACGTGGAGATGGGCAAACGCGACGTGCATCTGACGGAACGCGGTCTTGAGGTTGCCCGTCAAATGTGGGAGCGCCACTGCTTTTTTGTAGGTCTGCTAGAGGACGCAGGCGTAACGCCCGAGGTCGCGTCGCAAGAGGGCTGCCACATGGAGCACTGCCTGAGCGAGGAGAGCTTCGAGAAGCTAAGATCGATGCTGAGACGGGAAGATGTAGCGGGTCCAACAACAGAAGCCTAACTGACCCACAGTAGCGCGGAGTTCACGCAAAGCGCGAACCAGCGACCGGGACCAGCGGCCCTTTCGGCCAAGTCCATTTCAGCAAAGGAACCCCGCCAGCAAGCGATGCCCAAGAACCGCCAGCTGTGTCAATGCAGGCCGGGGCCGGGCTTGGTTTTGAAAACACTCCGCAGCGCGAGGCCCGCCTTTCCGTTGCTCCGCAGGAGCAAGAAAGACGGGCCTCATGCGCGAGGACGTTTTCAAAACCAAGCCCGGCCCCGGCCGGAGGGACCACGAGCGCTACAGGTTCTTGACACCCATCGCGCGCATGGCGTTCAGGATGGCGATGATCGCCACGCCTACGTCGCCAAAGACGGCAAGCCACATATTGGCGATACCCAGCGCTGCCAGCACAAGGATCAGCAGCTTAATGCCCAGCGCAAAGATTATGTTCTGCCAAACAATCGACATGGTCTTGCGCGCCACGCGGATCGCGCGGGAAATGTTGGACGGCTTGTCGTCCATCAGCACCACGTCGGCGGCCTCGATCGCGGCGTCGGAGCCCATGGCGCCCATGGCAATGCCCACATCAGCGCGCGTAAGCACGGGCGCGTCGTTGATACCGTCGCCGACAAAGGCAAGCTTGCCCTTGCCACTTTCGGCCGCGAGCAGCGCCTCAACGCGCTCGACCTTGTCGCCCGGCAGGAGCTGCGCGTGGAACTCGTCGAGACCGAGTTGCTTGGCCACAGACGCTGCAACTTCCTCGCGGTCGCCCGTGAGCATGACGGTGCGGTTGATACCGGCGGCATGCAGGTCGTGAATCGTTTGCTCCGCATCGGCCTTAACGGTGTCTGCAATCACGATGTGGCCGGTATAGGTGCCATTGACTAGCACGTGGAGGATCGTACCGACGACCTCGCAATTGGGAGCGTCGATACCGGCCGCAGCAAGCATCTTGGCGTTGCCGACGACGACATGCTTGCTGTCGATAGTCGCCGTCACGCCATGGCCCGCGTCGTCGGCGGAGTCGCTTACGCGCTTGGGATCGAGCTCGCCCTGGAAGGCGGTGCGCACCGACTGCGCGATGGGATGGTCGGAGAACGACTCGGCGAGGGCTGCGACCTCGAGTAGCGACTGCTCGGTATAGCCTGCCTCGGGGTGCACCGCGACTACCGAGAACGTACCGTTGGTGAGCGTGCCGGTTTTGTCGAAGACGACGGTGTCCACATCGGCGAGCGTCTCGAGGTAGTTGGAACCCTTGATGAGAACGCCCAGCTTGGACGCGCCGCCGATGCCGCCAAAGAAGCTCAACGGTACGCTGATCACGAGGGCGCACGGGCAGCTGACGACCAGGAAGGTCAGACCGCGCAGAATCCAGTCGGACCAGGCACCGGTGATCAGGCCGCCGCCAAGTGCGAGCACCGCGGCCGCGCCGGTGACGGCGGGCGTGTAGACGCGGGCAAAGCGCGTGATGAAGTTCTCGGTGCGCGCCTTCTTCTCGCTGGCGTTCTCCACGAGTTCCAGGACGCGCGCGACGGTGGACTCGCCAAAGGGCTTGGTGGTGCGCACGTGGATGAGGCCCGTCATGTTGATGCAGCCGCTGATGATATCGTCGCCGGACTTGGCGGGGCGGGGGACCGATTCGCCCGTGAGGGCAGCGGTGTCGAGCTGGGTTTCGCCCTCGACGATGACGCCGTCGATAGGCACGCGCTCGCCGGGCTTGACGACGATGACAGTGCCGACGGTGATGTCATCGGGGAAGACTTGCTCGAGCGTGCCGTCGGGCTGCTCGACGTTAGCGTAGTCGGGCGCGATGTCCATCATGGCACTGATCGACTTGCGGCTCTTGCCCACGGCGTATGCCTGGAACAGCTCGCCGACCTGGTAGAACAGCATGACGGCGGCGCCTTCGGCCATGTGCGGGTCGGTGTCGGGGAAGAGCACCATGGCAAACGCGCCGATGGTCGCGACGGCCATGAGGAAGCTCTCGTCGAAGGCCTTGCCGCGGCGGATGTTATTGAATGCCTTTTGCAGTACGTCGTAGCCGGCAATCAAAAACGGCACGAGGAACAGCACAAAGCTGGCGTAGATGTCGCCCGGGGTGCCGAATGCGGCGGTGAGGGTGCCGAGCTCATCGAGGGCGTACACCACGGCAAAAATGCCCAGTGCTACCAGGATGCGGTTGCGCTTATGCTCAAGGGACTCTTTCTTCTTGCGCTTCTTCTTTTTCTTTTTGGGATCGACGGCTGTCATGATTCAAACCTCTCATTTGAGTGTATGAACACTCGCTCATATAATTTCGCGAGCAAAGGCCGCGGCAAGCGCGGCCTCGTAGGGGTCAACGTATGCGCGGGTTAGAGAATGATCTCGCAGTCCGGCTCGGCGTCGGCGGTGAACTCAACGACGCGGTCCAGGACCTCGTCGAACTTGGCGTCGTCGGCCTCGAGCGTCAGCTTTTGGGTCATAAAGTTGACCGAAACGGACTTGACGCCCTCGAGCTTAGCCAGCTCGTCCTGAAGTTCACGCGCGCAGTTGGCGCAATCGATCTCGTCGAGCTTAAACTGCTTTTTCATGGTGGGTTCCTTTCCCTGTGTTAGCGGTCTGGGTGCCGGCCGCGCTGATACCGTGGTTGATTGCTATTCGCAGATATGGCTCATGCCCTGGTTGAGCATGGTATAGACATGATCGTCAGCGAGCGAGTAGAGAATGTTGCGGCCGTCGCGGCGGAACTTGACCAGGTGCGACTGCTTAAGCGTGCGCAGCTGGTGCGACACCGCAGACTGCGAGGTCGCGGTCGCTTCGGCGATGTCAGCCACGCAGAGCTCGCGGCCCATGAGGGCATAGAGAATCTTGATGCGCGTGGTGTCGCTGAAGACCTTGAACAGGTCGGCAAGGTCGTAGAGAAGTTCCTCGTCGGGAAGGTCCTCGGGCGAGCAGGTGGTGGGGACGATCGGCTCGGTGGCCTCGATGCCAGTCTTTGTTTCATCAGCGTGGCTGCTCATTGCAATATCCTTTCATATGAACATGCGCTCATATAACTTACTTCCGATTATATGAGCGCATGTTCATATGTCAATGACGTACAGGTAATTCGTCGCATAAAATGATGGGGAATAGTGGACGAGATTCCGGACTGAGCGGTTTTGATAGCCGATGCCGGGGTGGGTGCCCCCGCGCCGTGCAAAAATTGGAGTATTCTGCAACTATAGGGGGTCCGTTAATCTATTCCAGGCCAAATAAAGCCGCTCAAGAGTTATCCAAGGGCGGTAAACAGACAAGGTCTTCCTCAAATGTTGCCTAACGTTCCCGTTCGATAGCGTTTTTGTTTTTCATTTGGATTAACTTGTGGGTGCTGGAGGGCCGACCCTGCTGAATACTCGCAATTTTGCACATCGCTAGGGTACCCACCTTGTTAGCCGGTCTAGCTTCCGGCCCCGAAGATTCTGCCCTCGGGCGCGAGGCTGCTTATTTGGGCAAATGATGGGCTGTCGGATTCGACAGTCTGCATGTCATCGATTGCCGGAACTTCATTTATTGTCGGGTCATCCAGCGTGATGCCTTCGAGTGTTGCTTTTTCGAGGTCGATTCGTTGACGATCTTCGGAATCCTGGCGAAGCTGCTTCTGAATTCTCTTTTTCTCTTCTATAAACCTTCTGAGCACAAACTGTCTCAGGTCCTCTTGCATGATTTGAAAGTCTTTTGGCAGACGCGAGGGGCGTATGCCCTCTTTCCGTTGGATCGCCTCCATGACCCTAACGAAAGCGCTGGCATGCATAAAGGAATAACGACTGACGGTGATGATTCCGTATCCCATGGACGCAAGCGCATTCTTGCGCTCCTCATCGATGGCGCGGTCTTCTTCCGCGTCATGATAAAACCCGTTGTATTCAATGTCTGTGCGAGATTTCTTTAGATACGCATCCATAAAGAACTTTTTGCGTCTCGTGAGATTCTTTGCGGCAGCGGTGACCTGCACCTCGCAATCGGTCTCAATTCCCTTAATACCAAGCCCTCCTTCGCTTTTAGGCAGCGTTAGCATCATGACAAAGGCCGTTTCCATAGGAGACCGGCATCCGTCGCGCACACATTGAATCGCCTTTCGGGCAAGGGCCAGACCGTCGCATCTGGTAATGGAATTAAAGAACTGTTTTAACCTTTCGGTCGAGGTGAGCGCGAAACGCTCGTTATACGAGGTGGAAGAGCCGGTTCCAAGGGAGTAAGCGCCGCACAATTCAAAGTAGTACTCCACCAGTTCGCGAAAAGGGAGATAGGTGGCGGCCTGAAGTGCGCAAAGCTCAACGCCAACAATGAAGATGCCATCTTTGAGCTCTATAAAGCGTGAGCTCGAGAATCGTTTTGACGAAACGTGGCATTGACAGTTCATTGCATAGCGCGCATTCCTGCGATCAAACACCATTACTTCGAGGCAATCATTTGCGTCAAGGGAAACATCGTGTTTGGTGAGCCATTCTGCGGCTGCGTCAAGGAGCGTTCCGGTGGGACATGATCCGTAAATCGCGGCAGGGTTACAGGGCTCGGTGTCTTTCGTAGACGCCGAATGCGCGGCCTGGTAGACCGCTTTTGCAGTGGTATGTGACAATACGATACTCATGGTATATATCGTGTCAGCTAATGCCGTGCTGATGGCGCTGAGTGGGAAAGTCGTTTTAGGGGCCTAACCAAATGCTGTCCAAAAGCTTGACGCAATTATGGGTTGGCATGCCTAAAATCAATGTTATCGCAGCTTAGCTATAGCATATAAAAACTCAATTGCTGCACATTTGATATCGATGCATCACCATCCGACAACGAATTACGTGTCGGGAATTGGCCGAAATCGTTCAAAATGAGGGTTCAGAATTTGTGATGGCAGATCTATCTGTGGAACGTAGGGCGGCCCCGCTGCGGTGTTTCCCGCTGCGAGGCCGCTCGTGAGCAAGTAGTGTTTGTCGCAGGCGTTGCTATTTCGCGAATAGGTTCTTGAGGTTGAACTCGGCCTGTACCGTGCGGAGCATGAGGTCGGTGTCGTCCAGACCCAGATGCTGCTCGTTGGCGTCGGGCGCGAGGGTGCCGCGACGGCGTGCCCAGTTCTCGAGCGCGGCGGGGGCGGACTCGCGGGGGAGCGAGCGCACGTCGGCGTCCAGGCTGCGGCAGATCTGGCGCGAGTCGATGACGATGATCTTGCCGGCGCGGCGTGCCTCGGCGTAGCCGTCCAGGTGGATCTTGAACCAGCTGTCCTCAAAGGCGGCGTTGTGTGCCATGTACGGGTACTTCTTCATAAGCTTGAGCAGCTGCTTTTGCAGCTCTTTGTTCTCGCGGAACGGCTTTTTGCCGTCGATGTCGTCCCAGGTGATGTGGTGGATATTCGACAACGGCACATCCTCGCCGCGGTAGATGTCGGGCAGGCCGCAGTAGTGTGCCTCGGCGTCATGCGGGACGGCGTCGCTGGTGAGCTCCATGATCTCCCAGCCCACGTTGATGATATAGCCGCGCTCGGGTGCACGTCCGGTGGTCTCGATGTCGATACCGAGCACGGTGCCCTGGATGGGCTTGCGGGCGTAGGCCACGCCGAGCGCGTCGCGGTCGCCGCGGATTTCGCGCATAACGGACGCGGCGGTGCGCTTTTGCATCTTGCCGATGGCGGCGCAGGTGTCGGCATCGGACAGGCCGCGCGAGAGCGTCGCGGGCGTCACGTTGCGCAGACGCGCCTCGCCAATCTGGTCGCACAGGTCGCGGTTGCGGTCGGCCAGGTCGCGCACGGTGGCAAAGTCGAAGCCGGGGTCGCCCTCGGCGGTAAAGTACTCGGTCTCGAGCACCTTGAGGGCCTCCTCGCCCTTCTGGCGCTCGGACTCCATGGCGCCGTGGTCGCCGTAGATAAACATGGGGATAAACGGCTGGCGCTCGTATTCGAGTGCTTGCGATACGTTCATATGCTACTCCTTGGACGGGCCGCGTTGTGCGGCTCGAGGTTACTGAGTTATGGCGAGATGATAGTTTACCATAGGCAACTATTGGCACCGCGCCCGGGACAACTACAATACCCTAGTTGACCGCTAGGACTTTTACAATGCTGCCGAAAGACACGAAAGGTTCCATCCGTCATGGATTTACTGATTGATATTCTGCTCGACGCCGGCAAGGACACGCTGTCGCTGGTGCCGTTTTTGTTGGTGACGTATCTTGCTCTCGAGACACTTGAGCACGTTGCGGGCGACCGCGTCAACGGCGCTATCAAGCGCGCCGGCGCTGCGGGTCCCGTGGTTGGCTCGCTGCTGGGCATGGTGCCGCAGTGCGGATTTTCGGCCATGGCAGCAACGCTGTACGCCGGCCGTGTCGTGACCTTGGGCACGTTGGTGGCGGTGTTCCTTTCGACCTCCGATGAGATGCTGCCGCTGTTGCTTGCCGAGCAGGTTCCCGTGCAGACTATGGCGATGCTTTTGGCTTCGAAAGCGCTGATCGCACTGGTCACGGGTTTTATCGTGGACGCTGCCATTCGCGGCCTGCGCCGTAACGCCCGCGCGCACGCGGCGATTCGCCGTACCGTGCTGGGAACCGCGGCCAACCCGGCCCACGTGAACTGCGCGCACGACGACCACAGCGGCGGTGACATCATCGACGAGGTGGCCGAGGCAGGCGTGAGCGCCGACCACATCCACGAGCTGTGCGAGCGCGACCATTGCGGTTGTGATGAAGACGAGGACGAGCACGAACACGGACATGGCCACGATCACGGTCATGAGGGCGAACATGAACACCATGATGGTCACGGTCACTCTCACTCCCACGAAGGGACGCCTGTCCTGTCGATCATCCGCAGTGCGATCTCGCACACCGTGCAGGTCTCGGTATTCATTTTTCTGGTGACGCTGATTCTGGTCGCCGTGCTCGAGACGTTCGGCGAGTCCGCGATCGAGCAGTTCCTGCGCGGCAACGAGACACTCGCTGTCCTGGGTTCGGCGCTTGTCGGGCTGATTCCCAATTGCTCGGCGAGCGTGGTCATTACACAGCTGTATCTGGAAGGCGCGCTGCAACTGGCGCCGATGCTCGCCGGCACGCTCATTTCCGCCGGCGTGGGTTATCTGGTGCTGTTCCGCACCAACCGCAGCGCCCGCGAAAATGCCGTGTTCCTGATCATGATGTACGTCATCGGCGCTGGCTGGGGCCTCATCCTCTCCGCCGTTGGCCTCTAAGTAGGCCTAAAAAATGGGCTTCAAATAGCCATGCTCAGCGCCTGCGCAATGCGGCGACGCATGGCATTTTGAAGCCCGTTTTTTGTTGAGCCATGGATTCCGAGCGCTCACACCGCTCAAAACAAAAAGGTAGATTTTAGGCATGTCTCAAAAATCTACCTTGGTTAGTGCAGCAACTCGGTGAGGTTGCGTTTAAAGCGGGCGCGGTCTTCGCTGGTAAATGCTGCCGGACCGCGAGTGCGTCCGCCGGCGCGGCGTACCTTCTTTTCCTCGTGGCGAATAAACAGCTGCATGTCGATAGTCGCCTTGTCGTACACGCGCCCGCGCACACCGATGGCGGCGGCATCGCGCCCGAGCACCATGCTCGCCAAGCCAATGTCCTGCGTCACGACCACGTCGCCCGCCTGCAGGCGTTCGACAATGGCAAAGTCGGCGCTGTCGGCGCCCACGCTCACGTCGAGCGTCGTGACCCAAAAGCCGCGTCGCGCGTGCTCGGCATCGCGCGGGTCGTCGCGGCGAATGTGCCGTTCCAGGTTTTGCGTGCTGTTGCCGGCGATAACAACGGCGACGCCCGCCCGCCGCGCGCAGTCAATCGACTCGCGCGTGACCGGGCAGGCGTCGGCATCAATAAAGAGCGTCTTTGGCATCTAGCGCACCAGTTTGCCAAACTGAATGGCGCGAACAATGAGCGTCACGCCAAACACCAGCAGCGCGGCACCGCTAAAGATGACGAGCATCTTGGCCGACCACAGCGGATAGATAAACACGAACATGCCGGCGATGATGGAAAGTGCGCCGCTCAGGATAGCGAGGGCGCGGTTGGACGAAAGCTCGGACTCCAGAATGGACATGACACCTTCGACAATCCAGCCAAAGCCGGCCACGATAACCACCATCGTGGTGAGCGTCGCGGTCGAGAAGGCCTGGTTGCGCAGGATTATGACGCCGCCCAAGATAATGAGTAGGTTGGAGATGATGCTCGTCACGCGCCAGCCGGTGGGCAGCAGCGGCTCAAAAATGGCAGTGAATAGTCTGATGGCAGCAGTGATTACAAAGTAAAAACCCAGGACAGTCGTCAAAAAGACGAGGGACTTGGCAGGTGCAAAAAGCAGCGCGATACCAGCAATGAGTGCTAAGACGCCCGTGATGGCGTAGATCCAGCGTACGGCCTTGACGGCTTTGCCCGCCATGCTTTTCTCGTCAAATCCAAACTGGCTCGATTTTTGATCATCGTTCTTAAAGATGCCCATAAGTCTCCTTTCCGTGCGGCGTAAGCCTTGATCGTTACAACCAGTATCCCCTAAGGGCGCTGACGTATGGGTCGGGGAGGGCGAAACGTAACCCAAAGGCCCCGAATTGTTTCCGTTGTTCCCCACGTCGCGATTTTCTATTCAACAGGTGTAGAACATTGCAGCCCTGTTCGTTATTGCCTACGTTTTAGGTTAGATTTTCCTAAGGACAATTGGCTTGTATTGGGGGTCCCTATGAACGAAGCAGTTCCCGAGGCACCGTCGAGTGTCGAATCGATGGCAAAGCAAGGTTGCGAAAAGCTTGGCCTGGACACGTTTGACGCGCTGGTCCGCCGCGCCCGTACGTGCCGCCGTTTTGACGAGTCCATGCGCGTGCCGCGCGAGTTTTTGCTCGAGCTGGCGGAACTGGCGCACCTGGCTCCCTGCGGCGCCAATGCTCAGCGTCTGCGTTTTCATGTGGTGAGCGGTGCCGAGGATTGCGCGCGTGTATTTGATGAGCTTGCATGGGCCGGCGCGCTTAAGGATTGGTCGGGTCCTGCCGAGGGCGAGCGTCCGACCGGCTACATCGCGATTCTTGCCGAGCGCGCTGTTCCGGGTAAGCCCGCCGCGCCCATCACCGAGGTCGACACGGGCATTGCCGCGCAGACGATGATGCTCGCCGCTCGCAGCGCCACGCCCGAGGTGGCAGCCTGCATGTTCAAGGCCTTTACGCCCCGCGCGATCGATGCTATGGGGCTCGATAACGACAAGTATGAGCTCAAGCTGATCATGGCTTTTGGCGTGCCGGCCGAGACGCAGATGATCGATGCGATCGATTCCAACCCCGACGGCTCAATTAATTACTGGCGTGACGATGCGCAGGTGCACCACGTACCCAAGCGCCCGCTCGCCGACGTGCTGGTGTAGCTGAGCGTCACCGCGGCGTGATCAGACGGTAAACCACCACAAAGGTGCCTGTCCCCTTTGTGGTGGTACGAGGGGAGAGCGTGTGGCAGATCTGTATTTGGTGCGGCATGGGCAGACTGAGCTCAATGTGCAGAGCATTTTGCAGGGCTGGCACGATTCGCCGCTTACGGCGCGCGGGCGCGAGCAGGCGCTGACGGCGCGTACGGCGTTTGCGGCGCGTGGCGTGGCCTTTGATCATGTGTATTCCTCGCCGTTGGGCCGGGCGCGGCATACGGCCGAGCTTATCGTTGGCGAGGGCCGTTCCATTGAGCTGGTCGATGACCTGCGTGAGTGGCATTTTGGCTCGCTGGAGGGCACATCAAATCGCGAGATGCCGCCGCAGCCCTGGGGCGATTATCCGGTGGCCTTTGGCGGCGAGTCGGAAGTGCAGCTTCAGTCGCGCATGGTCGCGGCGCTGTCCCGTATTATGGCCCGGCCGCAGCACGACTGCGTGCTGGCGGTTTCCCACGGCTCAGCCTGCCAGGAGTTTCTTGAGTATGTGACTGGCGGGGGAGAGCTACCCGACAACGGTGCCGTGCTTCATTTTGGCTATTGCGACGGGGCGTTTTCGCTCTTGGGTTGGTAACGAACGAAAGGACCCCTATGAATAAAGATCTGTATCTGGTCCGTCATGGACAGACGATATTCAACCTTAAGCGTATCATTCAGGGGTGGAGTGACTCGCCGCTTACGCAGTTGGGTTGCGACCAGGCGGCGCGCGCCGGCATGTTTTTACGTGCGCGCGGCATTGAGCCCGATCATGCCTACACCTCTACGCTTCATCGCACCGAGCAGACTATCGCCAACTTGTGGCCGGGCTTGGCGTACGAGCGCCTGGACGGCCTGCGTGAGTGGTTCTTTGGCGACTTTGAGGCCGAGCGCGTGATGCTTATGCCCGAGCGCCCGTGGCGCGACTTCTATCGGCAGTTTGGCGGCGAGGGCCAGATCCAGGTGCGCACGCGCATGGTGGCGACGCTGACCGATCTTATGCGGCGTCCGGACCATACGTGCGTGCTCGCGGTAAGTCATGGCTCAGCTATCAAGGAGTTTTTGGACCACGTGCGGGGCGCGGCGGCCGACGAGCGCGAACGCGTGCCGGGCAACTGCTCAGTGCTGCATTTTGCGTTTGACGATGCGGCCGATACGTTTGAACTGGTCGAAGTCTTTACGCAGGAAGACTACGCGCGCGAGCTGGGGCTAGAGCCGCTCGTGGCGGCGGCAGGTCCGCAGCGTGGATAACGCTGACGTTGCGGCCCGGTTTACCGGCGTAATTGTTTGATGCGAAAAGGGCGGAGGTGCATGCGTTTGCTGCATCTCCGCCCCTTGTTTGTTTGGATGCTGGGTTTTCCAGCTTAGCGTTTGAGTTCGCTAGAACCGTGAGACCTGGTGAGTGAGCAGACCCGTCGGAACTTGCGGCGCGGCGCCGCTGACCTGCGCGGCGGGGAAGAGCACGGCAACGGTAAAGTTGAACGGCTCCTTGCCGGTGTACGTTCCGGCGGCACGGGCCTCATCGGCCAGCAGCTGCGACGCCCCGGTCAGAGCGGCGGCGTAGGCGGGGTCGTCGGTCAGCGCCGGCTCCGGTGCTTGGTCGAGCATAGCGCGGATGGCCCCGACGGCGTCCTCGCGCTTGACCTCCCACACGTGGTGCGTAATGCCCGCAGGATCGGTGACGGCGTAGAGCGAGGCGCCCTCTTTGGCAGCGCCCAGGATGATATCCATGACGGGCGAGGCCTCGTAGGCGAGCGACACGGGGCGCGGCTGCACCTTGAGCTCGGCGATCGCGCGCGCGGCGGCGGCCACGTCGGCGCTGGCATCGCCCTTGTCGCCCGCAAGTACACTCGTCGGGCAGATCGCCACGACACCCGTCACACGTCCCGGCTCGCCCGAGCATTCGTACACGTAATACGCCGCGCCTGGATCCTTGAGCATTAGGCCGTCAGCAATGGCGCCGCGCAGGGCGTCGTTGCCGCTCAGGATACCGCCCATCGCAGGCAGCGCCTCGAGCACACGGTCCTGAGCCGGGCGGATGCAGGGAAACGGAAGTGCTTTCATGGGCGGTCCTAACGCACGAGTCGGTTTGTTCGCGGCTTATTATGCCCCAACTTGGCCGCTTGCGTCCCAGAGCGTGTTATCGGCAAGCGCGATGAGCACGTTTTGGCAGCGAACGATATCGGCATGGGGCACATACTCGTTGGGCTTGTGCGCGAGCGCCAACGAGCCGGGGCCGTAGCTCATACAATTGCGGTTGCCTGTCTTGCCGGCAATGACGGCGGTATCGGTGTAGCCGGTAAAGAAGCCGACGGTCGTGTCCGCGTCCGTTACGTCATCGGCGGCACGCTTGAGCGCTGCTAGAAGGGGAGAGTTCGGGTCGCGCTCGATGGCGGGGCGGTCGCCCGTCACTGTGTAGCTGCCATGGCAACCGGGAACGGCGGCTTCGGCGACGGCGATGGCATGCTCGACCATATTGATTGCGGCGGCCGTATCGGTCGGCGGGGTCAGGCGCATGTCGACCCAGACTTTGGCGCGGTCGGGTACGACGTAGGGGCGATATCCGCCCTCGATTTGGCCAAACGTGATGGTCGAAGGCCCCAGCTCATCGTGCGCGGGCAGCGCCGCAAACGCGCGACGAAGCGAACACACGACCTCGGCCATGGCGGCGACGGCATCCGCGCCCTTCCAAGGCTGGCTCGCATGCGCCGTCACGCCAGCCATTTCAATCTCGAACCACGTACGCCCCTTGTGCGCCACCTGGATCTGTCCGTCGGTGGGCTCGGTGTCCAGCACCCATTCGCGCGAGCTGACCCAGCCAGCATCGATCGCGGCCTCTGAGCCGCGCATGAAGTCTTCCTCGTCGACCGAGCAGATGAGCGAAAAGCCGCGGCGTGGCAGCGCGCCATCCGCCGCCACGCGCTCGAGCGTATGGATCAGTGCGGCAATAGCGCAGGCCAGGCCACCCTTCATATCGCAGGCACCGCGGCCATAGAGTTTATCGTCGCGCACAACCGCCCCAAGCGGTGCGATGTCTGCGTCCCAACCATCGCCCAAGGTGACGGTATCCATGTGGCAGATATAGATCAGCCGCGGCTCGTCGCTTTGGCCCGGCACGGTGACTTTAAGGTTGCGGCGCCCGGGCAGCACTTCGAGCTCCTCAATCTGCACGGCATCGAGCGCAGAACTATCAAGTTGTGCCAGCTGCTGCTCAATGAGCCTCTTAATGAAGCGCTCAATTTCATCCTCATACGCGCCCGGGTTTGAGCTGTCGATCCGCACGAGCTCCTGCGCAAGCCGCCAGGCAAAGTCCTCATCAACCATATGCAACCTCACAATCAGTCTGCTTTCCAAACCGATTGTAAGCCTCTTGAGAGATCCGCGGCGTGCGCGCAGCGGTATTTACCGTTCGCAGGCCGAGCCAGCGCGTTTGCCGTCCAGGCGGGTTTACAAACGACGCGGTGGGTACGTACCCTTCATGGACGACATGCTGTGCGACATATCTGCCTTTCGGTATCACCGGATACCCCCACAGGTCTTGGCAATAATGCCGGACCTGCCCGATTCTGCGGACGATCCGCGCAGGGAGCACCTATGTGAGCATCCGCTCGTCAAGCATTTCCTGGGCACCCCGTTACACGTGTTGGCGCAGGGCGTCTGCGGGCGCAAGGGCGATCGCATTGTCAGGCATGTTTGGAACGGGGAGAGGCCGTTTGATTCCGTGCGGCAGACGGAGTTTGGCCTCGATGTCGCGTCCCCGCTCTTTACCCTGCTGACCCTGGCTTCCTCGGTCTCAAACGAGCGTCTAATCATGTGCATGTATGAGATGTGCGGCACCTTTGCCGTGTGCAAGATTGCGCCTCAGGTAAAGTCGGCACTTGAGCAGGCATATGGGAGCCGATGGAGTGACGCACGGTCGGGCTGGGAAAACGTAAAGGATGTCTCGGGGAATCCAACGGACTTGTGGAAACGACCTCCCTTGATCGAGCTCTCTGAGCTTATAGAGTTCGTCGATAAGGTCCGGGGGCTCCGCGGCGCTAAATCGTTCATACGAGCCGCGAAATGCATTACGGGGGTGGCAGCATCGCCGCTCGAGGTCCAGGCTTCGATGCTGTTTGGCCTTACGAGGTTGCGCGGCGGCGAAGGGCTGAGCCTTACCAATAACGTTGAGATTCGTATGACGCGCAGCGCCCGCCTGATTTCGGGGCTTGATAGGCGCTATGCCGATATCCTGCTGGCAAATAAGGACGGCAGCCGAGAGTGTCTGGTTGAATGCCAAGGTAAAGCCATTCACGGATCCATTGAATACAAGATCTCGGACTCCGATCGAACGACGGCCTTGCAAGCCATGGGATATCCCGTCGTTCTGATGACCTATGGTCAGCTGGCCGACTTCGATGCCTTCCGCGTGGTGATGGAGCTCATCATGTCCTATCTCGATGTGCCGCTGAAAGACAAGACGCCGCGACAGCAGGAGCTCGAACGGCGGCTTCGTGAGGAGATTTTTATCGATTGGGCGGGAATGTAGTCGCGCGGTGGGTAAACGGTAGCGCGAGCTAGAGTTCTGGTCGCAAAAAGGCTTCAATTTTGCCTTGGAGGGACCCTAAAAATGCTATCTAGAATAAGTTGTTTCGGAAAATAGACAGTCAACTTACATTCGGCACATAGAGACCGATTTTTACCTACTAAAGTCCCTGATAAAGCTGTTTATCAAAGCGGGTGTGCTTAGCGACTGGAGCCTCACTATCGATTATCTGAAAAAACTTGTTCCGGGTATCATTTTAAAGTCGTCCGGAGCAACAAAATCGCCCCCCGTTTCGTGAAAACGGGGGGCGAATGGGCTTCGTGGTCTGTCTGGCAGGCTTGGCACCGGCGCTATTTAATCACGCGCACGCGATACATCGACGGAATCTGCTTGAGCGCCTCGATCGTGCTGCCGTCCAGGTGCTCATCGGTGTCGAACATAGTGTAGGCGTTCTCGCCAGCGGACTCGTTGGTCATGCGCTGCACGTTGGCGTTGTCCTTGGCGAGAATGGCCGTGATCTGGCCGATCATGTTGGGCACGTTGGCATGCAGGCAGGCAATGCGGCTTGCGGCGCGCGCCTTGCCCATGCTGCAGGCGGGGTAGTTGACGCTGTGCGCGATGTTGCCGTTTTCCAGGTAATCCTTGAGCTCGCTGATGGCCATGTCGGCGCAGTTGGCCTCGGCCTCGCCGGTGCCGGCGCCCGAATGCGTGGTGATAAACGTATTGGGCATCTTGACGGTCTTGGGCGTGGCAAAGTCGCAGCTAAACCAGCTGAGCTTGCCCTCGCGCAGGGCGGCGTCGACGGCGTCCTCGTCAATGATGGTCTCGCGCGCGTAGTTGATGAGCACGGCGTCGGGCGCCAGCAGGTTAATCTGCTCGGTGCTTATCATGCCGATGGTGTCTGCCTTGCTGGGCACGTGCACGGTGAGGTAGTCGCAGCCGCGGCACAGATCCTCGAGCGTGCCCACGCGCTGCACCTCGCGGCTCAGCACCCACGCGTGCTCGACGGAAATGAACGGATCGTAGCCGTAGACGTCCATGCCCAGGTCGACGCAGGCGTTGGCGACCTTGGAGCCCACGTTGCCCAGGCCGATGACGCCGATGCGCTTGCCCTTGAGCTCGCGGCCCACAAAGGCCTTCTTGGCCTTTTCGGCATCGACCTGAATCTCGGGGTCGTCGGCGTTGTCACGCACCCAGTTCATCGATTGCACCACGCCGCGGCTCGAGAGCACCAACATGCCCAGGACGAGCTCCTTGACGGCGTTGCTGTTGGCGCCGGGGGAGTTAAAGACGACGACGCCCTTCTTGGCGTACTCCTCGACGGGGATGTTGTTGACGCCGGCGCCGCAGCGGGCGATGGCGCGGATGCCCTCGGGCAGCTCGTAGCCGTGCAGGTCGGTGGAGCGCATCAGAATGGCGTCGGCCTCCTCGGCGGTGCCCACAAACTCGTAGCCCTCGCCAAATTCGACTTTGCCGTCCTTGGTAATGTCGTCGATGGTTTTAATCTTGCGCATGAAAAACTCCTTAGCGGATTTGTTTATAACAAGTGGTTTGAAGTGGCTGGTCGGCCCGCGTGTTGCGGGCTAGTTAGATCGCGGGCTCAAACTATGCTGCGCTTCGAAGTCCTTCACGTACGTGGCCAGCGCCTGCACGTCCTCCATGGTGACGGCGTTGTACACGCTGGCGCGCATTCCGCCGACGAGGCGATGGCCCTTGACGTTTTGGATCTGGTGCTCTGCCGCGCCCGCAACAAAGGCCGCGTCGAGTTCGGCGTCGCCGGTACGGAACGTGACGTTGGCGATGGAGCGGCTGTTGGCCTGCGCGGTGCCATGGAACAGCTCGCTGTGCTCGAGCAGGTCGTAGAGCAGGTTGGCCTTGGCCCAGTTGCGCTCGGCCATGGCGGCAAGTCCGCCGGTCTGCTCAACCCAACGGAACACCTTGCCGCACACGTAGATACCAAAGGTGTTGGGCGTGTTGAGCATGGAGCCCTTGGCGGCCTGGGTCTTAAGGTCCATGTACTGCGGCGTCTGCGCAAAGGCTGGACCGTCGGCGATCAGGTCGTCGCGCACGATAACCACGGTGACGCCCGCGGCGCCGGCGTTTTTCTGAGCGCCGGCGTAGATGAGTCCGTAGCGCTCGACGTCGAGCGGCTGCGACAAAAAGCAGCTCGAGACATCGGCGACCAGCGGTACGTCGCCGAAGTTAGGCAGCTCGTGGTACATGGTGCCAAAGATGGTGTTGTTCTGGCAGATGTAGACGTAGTCGAGCCCGCCGCCCGCGGCCTCGGCGGCAATGCGCGCGTTGATGTCGGCCATGGCGGGAATGCGGTCGAAATTGGCGTCCTCGGAGCTCGCGAGCAGCACGGCCTCGCCGTACTTGGCGGCTTCCTTGTACGCCTTGTTGGCGAAGTTGCCGGTCACGACGTAGCCGGCGCGGCCGCGGCGCATGAGGTTCATCGGGATGCCCGCAAACTGCAGCGTGGCGCCGCCCTGCAAAAACAGAACACGGTAGTTATCGGGGATGCTCAGCAGGCGGCGCAGGGTTGCCTCGGCGTCGTCGATGATCTGCTGGTACATGCTAGATCGATGGCTCATCTCGAGCACGGACATGCCGCAACCGTGGTAGTCCATCATCTCGTCGGCGATCTCGGCGAGCACGCTGGTAGGCAGCGCGGCCGGGCCAGCTGAGAAGTTGTGCACACGTGCCATCTTCTAGTTCCCCTCGTAGTCGTTTGAACGTTCGGGATACTTTAGCACAGTGCAGCGTCAGGCGCGACCGCATCACGGTAAAACTCGAGTGCGCCGCTATGATTTACAGGATGGTTACATGGGGGAGGGCTTAGCTCGAGGCTCGCATCCGATCCGTCTCGGCCTTCACTCTATGTTGAGTGTAGCGGAGGGTGGGGACAGATTCACAAGCGCGCCTGTCTGACAAGTGTGATTTGGGGCGATCTCGTCAAAGCTGCTGAGCTGAGAAAATAACCGTTAACCGGATTAAATTTTGTTACTCAACATTTGACACTCTGTGCGTGGTAACTTTTTTACCAACAGGTATGATTAATGACATGTGCGCCGCGCCTGCCTGCTGGGCCGCGGCGCACTTGTGACAGCCTTTGACACCCTTGGAGCGTGTACTGTGGATGTAACCACAAAAAGCGTTCGGGGGGGGGGTGCTCACCCGCGAGCAATTCCTCCCGCATGAGATGCGCATCGTCGCTGCCCTTCGTATGCAGGGCGCAAGTGACGAGCAGGTCATTGTACGCGTAAAGAGCGAGAACCTCTTTCAATATCCCACGGAGCGCATGGTCGCCAACCGCGCAACCGTGTGCCTTCGCCGCCTTGACGCCATGGTGCCCACGGACGCCGTATGCGCCGCGCGCGGCATCGACCCCAAAACCGCCGTCGAGGCTGCGTCATCCCTAGCCAGGCTCATGGCATCCGGCACTCCCACGCAGGCGGACCAGGCCATCTTCTACAGCATGATCTGCCGCTACGATATCGTGCGCGAGCTCGTGCTCGTCGAGGTAGGGGAGCGCCTACAAAATTTCGATTATGCCTTTACGGCGGTTGACCTCAACGCCTTTATGACACGCTTTACCACGGAGTATCCGGACGCGGCCCGCTGGACTGAGGCCACGGTCAAGCGCATTAAGGGCTCGCTCCGCCAGACGCTCCGCCATGCCGGCCTTATCGGCGAGGGCCAGGGCCCGGAGTCCGAGCGCCTGTCACCACTCTTCCTCGATTCCGATGTCGAGCGAGCCTTGGTTCAGCTGGGCGAGCAGTCGCTTATCGCGGCCCTTACCGGCAGGGCGGTGATGTAGCGTGGCTCCCGTCAAAAGCGCCGTCGACCCTGTTATCACCCCGGCGACGGATCTCACCACCAATATCGGCATCCATTCCCGCAAGAGCGTCGTGGCGGCGCATGCCCGCTCTCAGCACGCCTGTCAGGAATTTGAGCGCCGTGCGCAGCTTCTGCGCGAGTGCCTGTGCAGCGAGGACTTTTTGGCCAACAAGGGCATAGGCAATGAGATCGGCTTCCACACTTTTTGCTATGACCCCGCGCTGGAGTTTGAGGCGCGTGCATTATTTGACACCCTTTCACGCGATGCCGAGGCCGACAAGCTTCCGTGCACGCTCAAGGTCGTGAACCTTTACGACGCCGTGCTGGCAATTCTCGAAAAGCGCCGTGTCCTCAAGGCTATCCCGCACCAAGAGGAGCGCCGCGGTACCCAACGCGTGCTCGAGGACGTGGCCAAGTTCGCCTCGCCCGAGAAAGTTGCCGCGTACATCCTTGAGCAGACCGAGCCGTTCGCGCCCGGAGACGTCATTCTCCTCACCGGCGCGGGCGAGGTTTTCCCGTTCTTTCGCATGCACACGCTTCTCCACTGCATGCTTGCGGATTTTGATGAGGTGCCTGTGGTCGCCGCCTATCCGGGCAGTTTCAACGGCTCTTCTTTCCAGCTCTTTAACCGTCTGCCGGCCGACAACTACTACCGCGCCATCGATATCTCGTAAGCACGGCTCCCCGCAGGCAAGTCCCTGCCGCCGGTAACAACCCTTTGCCATAACGTTCCCAAACCTAAAGGAGCACCCATGGACAACACGATCATTCGCGACCTCTTTGCAAAAGACATCAACCGCTCCATCAACGGCGTGGTCAAGGTCCAGGATTCAAAAGATGGGTCCATCCGCCAAGAGCTTGACGAGTACGTGGTGACGCGCGAGTTGCAGAGGCACTTTGCCACGTTCTTCAAGGCCTACGGCGATGCCATCAATGTGCGCACCGACAAGATCGGCGTGTGGATCAGCGGTTTCTTCGGTTCCGGTAAATCGCACTTCCTCAAGATGCTGAGCTACCTGCTAGAGAATCGCCAGATCGGCGGTAAGAGCGCCATCCGCTACTTTGACGGCAAGATCGTCGACCCCATGGTCGCGGCGGCCATGGAGCGCGCCTGTTCGGTGCCCACGCAGGCCATCCTCTTTAACATCGATAGTAAGGCGGGCCAGTGGAAGCAGGGCGATACGGCTCCCACGGCGCTGCTTCGCGGCTTTGAGCGCATGTTCTACGAGGCGCGCGGCTTCTACGGCGAGGACCTCAAGCTTGCAAAGCTCGAGGACTACATCGATTCCCTGGGCAAGACCCAGGAGTTCCGCGAGGCCTTTGAGCGCGTCAACGGCGAGTCCTGGCTCCAGACCCGCGACACCTACAGCTACTTTGAGGACGACGTGGTCGAGGTGCTGCAGAGCGTGCTCGGCATGAGCGAAAAGGCCGCATGGAACTGGCTCGAGGGTTCTGAGGACGAGGTTTTGGCCCCCGATGTTTTTGCCAAAAAGGTCAAGGACTACGTAGACGCTCGGGCAGCGGCCCACGGCGGCAACTTCCGTTTGCTCTTTATGGTCGATGAGGTGGGTCAGTTTATTACAAACGACAAGGACCCAAGCCTTATGCTGAGCCTTCAGACCATCGTCGAGGAGCTGGGTGCCGCCTGCGGTGGCCGCGTGTGGGTGATGGTCACGAGCCAGGAGGCCATCGACAACCTGAGCCTGCCCGTGGGCAACGACTTTTCAAAGATCCAGGGCCGCTTCAATACCCGCCTTTCGCTCTCCAGCTCCAGCGTGGACGAGGTCATCCAGCGCCGCGTGCTCGAGAAGACCGCGCCGGTGGCCGATATGCTTGCACAGGTCTACGAGCAAGACGCCGCCGTGCTCAAAAACAACTTTACCTTTGAGGGTGGCTCGCGCTCCGACCTTGCCGGCTACGCCAACTCCAAGGATTTTGTGGCTAGCTACCCGTTTGTGGGCTACCAGTTTAAGCTCCTGCCCGACGTCATGACCGAGGTGCGCAAGCACGGTGTCAAGGCCAAGCACATGTCAACGGGCGAGCGCTCCATGCTGAGCGCGTTCCAGGAGAGCGCTCAGGCCATCCAGCATGACCGGGCCGGTGCGCTCGTGCCGTTCTGGCGCTTCTTCGATACCATCTCCAAGGACCTGGAGCACGGCATCAACCAGGTGGTCGACCGCGCGGTCCGCGCGGCCGAGGACGCAAAGGGCCTTGAGCCCTACGACGTTCAGGTGCTCAAGCTCCTGTACTTGATCCGCTACATCGGCTACGTTAAGGCCACGGTCGAGAACATCTCCATCTTCATGATCGACGGCCTCGACGTGGACATGCGCGCCCTCAAGGACCGCGTCAAGGAGTCCCTTGCCCGCCTGGAGCGCGAGAACTACGTGGCACGCCAGGGCGATACTTATAGCTTCCTCACCGACGAGGAGCAGGAGATAGCGCAGGAGATCGCACGCACCCCGATCGATAACGTGCAGGTGATCGAGTCTATCAAAAAGCGCCTGTTCGACAGCATCTATACCGCGCGCAAACTCAACCGTGGGGCCAATGACTTTCCGTTTGACCGCTATGTGGACGGCTCAATCCACGGTACCAGCATGGGCGGCATGGAGCTTTGCGTGGCGACTATGGCGAGCGACCTGGGCCGTGCGGACGATACCGAGCTGGCCTTGGCTTCTTCGGGCAAAGCCATCGTGGTCTTGAGCGACGAGGCGGATTATTGGGAGACGCTCGTCAACGCCGCCAAGATCCGCAAGTACGCCAAGACGCGAAATCTCCAGGAGCTTCAGCCGAGTACGCGCCAGATCGTCGAGTCCAAGATGCGCGAGGCGGCTTATAACGAGAAGGAGGCCGATACCCTTTTGAGCGAGGCCGTGCTCCATGCACGTTGCGCGGTCAACGACCGCATGGTTGAGGTCCGCGCGGCCAAACCCGCCCAGGTCTTTGAGCAGGTGCTGGCGCAGCTGTGCGATGTGGTCTTTGAAAAGGCCGACTATATCGGCTCGCCGGTCATGAGCGATTCCGATATCCGCTCCACTCTGGCGGGCAACGTTCAAGCGGGGCTCGCTGGCATGGACGCGGGTAACACGCGTGCGCTCAAGGAGGTCGAGGACTACCTCAAAGTTCAGCACCAGCGCCACCTGGATACCGCTATGGGCGATATCCAGCGCCAGTACCAGCAAAGGCCCTTTGGCTGGCGCGAGGTCGACATCGCAAATGTGGTGGCGCAGCTTGTGGTAGAGCAGCGCGCGCAGGTGCTGTTTGGCGGTCAGACGGTTCAAGCTAACGACAGCCGCATGGTGGCACTCCTTCGCAAGGATGCCGATAAGGCTCAGGTGCGCTTGCGCATGCGCATGAGCGACCGGTTGCTGCGCGCCACGGGCGAACTCATGTGTGACCTGTTTGATCTCAAGACCGTGCCCTCCAACGAGGATAGGCTCGTGGTCGAGCTCAAGGAGCGCCTTGAGGACTTGCGCGAGTCGTGCCTCGCCATAGCACGCGACTACTATACGGGTATCAAACCGCTCTATCCGTATCCTGGCGAGAGCGAGTGTGAGAAGATGCGCTCGGAGGTGGCCGACGTCCTTAAGGACCAGAACGAGTCCGAGGCGTTCTTGACCACGTTCACCAAGCATGAGGAGCGCTTGCTCGATGCCAAGGAAGACTTTGACAAGGTGGTTGAATTCTTAGAGTCCAACCAACGAACAGCGTTTGACCACGCTAGGGATTTCTTGAGCCGCACCGAGGGTATCGAGTATGCCTCCGATGACATTCCCAGCGCGGTGGAGAACGTGGCAAAGGTGCGCGAGATCCTCAA
This sequence comes from uncultured Collinsella sp., assembly GCA_958415625.1. GTDB lineage: Bacteria > Actinomycetota > Coriobacteriia > Coriobacteriales > Coriobacteriaceae > Collinsella. The sequence goes on from CATYZI010000001.1 coordinate 92,852, forward strand.
AGATCCCAAGCCCTATGGCCGCATTAAAGACCTGCAGCCGCTTATGGATCCCGTTGAGGACGACATAAAAAAGCTGCTGGGCATCCGCCGCAATGAGTTTTTGTGCCGCATCGAGAGCGATCTGCAAGACCTGCAGGCACAGGCTGAGAGTCAAAAGGGCTTTGTCAATCAAGCCAAGGATGCCATAGCAGAAGCCGCCGCCAAATACGAGTCGTTCAAAAACCGTGCCCACAGTGCTCAAAGCCTCAACGAGCTGAGTGTTGCCGCGACTAACTGGGGCAACTGGATCGTTGCTGCAACCAACAAGATATACGACGCCGTGGATGCGGCCCGCATGCGCATGGACAACGAGCGCCGCACCACTGAGGTCACGAGTACGGGTGAGGTGGTCAAGAAGGTCTCCAACAAGGGCGCCGCATCGTCTGCTCCCGTGCCCGCGCCCAAGCCCCAGCGCAAGATCAAGACCGTGCGCCGCGCCGATCTGGCCAAGCCGAGTCGTCTCTTGTCCGCAGAGGACGTGGAGCGCTATGTGGATGACTTGCGCTCCCGCCTTATGCAGGCACTCGCTGCAAACGACGAGATCCGTATCAACTAACCCGCGGGGCAACCGGCGCCAAAACGTGCGCCGGTTGCTTATGGCGTTTAGAAAGGCTCATCAACCATGAACGATTCTGCTCTTAAGAGCTTCTGCACCTGGGCCCGCACGGAGCTCATCAAAGGCGTTGAGGCGCAGATGGTGCGCTACGGCATCACCGAACCTGCACCTGCGCCCGCTGGGTCCGAGACCGTCAACAGCCTGCCCCTAAGCCCGGCTGAGGTTGAGCAACGCGATGAACTGCTGCGCATGCAGGCAGAGGTGGGTCACGAGGCGCTCTGCGACCGAGCGGCCTACACCTGGTTCAACCGCATCGTGGCCATTCGCTTTATGGATGCACGCGGATGGCTCCCCAGCCGCATGCGTATGCTGAGCCGTGCGGACGGCAGCCATGGTAGCGAGGCCGTGGAGAATGCTCTGGACGTGGAGATAACGACGGCCGATACCGATCGCATAGCCGAGCTCAAAATGGCGGGCTTGGATGAACCGTTGTGGCGCTACCTGTTTGTTGCTCAGTGCGAGGAGCTTGCCGATTGCCTGCCGGGCGTCTTTGAACGCGTGGGCGGAGCCATGGAGCTGCTGTTGCCCCAGGGCCTCATGATGGCTGACAGTGTGGTGGGCAAACTCAATGCCGTCCTAGCTGACGAGGACTGGCGCGAGGGCGTGACCGTTCTGGGCTGGATGTATCAGTATTACAACGCTGACGTTAAAGACGAGTTCTTCAAGTCCAAGCGCAAGGCAGCGGCGGCGGATATCGCACCTGCCACGCAGCTCTTCACCCCCGAGTGGATCGTGCGCTATATGGTCCAGAACTCGCTCGGCCGTCTGTGGATGCTCAACAATCCGGGGAGTTCGCTGCGCGAGCGCATGGAGTACTACATCGAGCCCGACGAGGAGCACGAGGACTTCATCTACATCTCGAGCCCCGAGGAGATCACGCTCTGCGACCCGGCGTGCGGCTCGGGCCATATCTTGGTCTATGCGTTTGAGCTGCTTTTTGCCATGTACGAGGAGCGCGGCTATCGTGAGCGCGAGATTCCCGAGCTCATTCTTACTAAAAACCTTGCAGGCATGGAAATCGATTCCCGCGCGGCACAGATCGCGGAGCTGGCGCTTGCCATGTGCGCCCGCGAGCACGACCGTCGCTTCTTTAGGCGTGGCGTTCGCGCCGACGTTACCGTGCTCTCGAGCATCCCGCTAGGGGAGGACGAGCTGCCGGGTAACAAGAAGCTCGCCGAGGAGCTGAGTCATTTGGGCGAGATCGGTTCGCTGCTCAATCCTTCAGAGGACGAGATCGACGAGCTCAAGGCTGCCGCCGCGAGTTGTTCCGATGACCTTTTTGCCGCTACGGCCAAAACTAAGCTCGAAAGCGCTGCCGCCATCTGCGAGAAGCTGTCCCATCGTTTTACCTGCACCGTTGCGAATCCTCCGTATATGGGCAGCAGCAGCTTTAATCCATTCATGAGCAAGTGGATCAAGAAGAACTACCCCGACGTGAAGAGCGACCTCTGCACGTGCTTTATCGAGCGCGGTTTTAACCTTGTCGAGGATAAGGGCTACGCCGCAATGGTTACCATGCAGAGTTGGATGTTCCTGGGCAGCTTTGAGAAGATGCGCGCCAAGGTTATCGACAACAAGACAATCGTTTCCATGGCCCATCTGGGACCTCGCGCGTTTGATGCTATCGGCGGCGAGGTCGTCAACGTTACAGCTGACGTGATCTACAACCAGCATTCGGACGCCGAGGGCGCCTATGTGCGCCTTGTTGATATCAACGGCTCTGAGGCCAAGAGGCTCAAACTGGTCGAGGCCATCCAAAACCCCGATTGCGGCTGGTTCTACCGCCGCGACGCCGGCACCTTCAAGCAGATTCCCGGCATCCCCATCGCCTACTGGGCAAGCGACGGACTACTCTCTGCGATGGCTGATGGCGTTAAACTATCTTCGTTCGGAAGAACGTCTAAAGGAATTATCACTGGTAAAAATGATAAGTTCATTAGGCTTTGGTGGGAGTGCGCCGTTGGGACTATCGGTTTTTCGTCATCATCTGTATCCGATTTATTTAGTGGCAGAAAATGGCACCCCTGCACAAAGGGAGGCTCTTATCGTAAATGGTTCGGTAATCTTGACTCTGTAATTGATTGGTCAAATAACGGTCACAGTGTGTTTGAGTCGGCCTCGCGTGAAGGAAACCATGCGCAAGATTATTCGGATGAACTGAAATTCAAGCCCGCCATTTCATGGTCGGCGATTACTTCGTCCATCCCTTCGTTTAGGTATGCGTCCAATTGTCTTTCAGAGCATGCCGGCATGTGCCTTTTTGTTCCTGAGGATAAAATCGGTTATATGTTGTCGCTGCTTAACTCCAGCGTTTCTAAAGAGTATTTTTCGTTAATCGCTCCAACTCTGAACGTTAACGCTGGTGATGTGGATAAATTTCCCGTCCTACTGAGTTGCTTCAATCTCGTAGACGGGTTATTTAAGGAAAGCAGAGGATTATCAAAAACCGACTGGGACTCGTTTGAAACCTCCTGGGATTTCAAGCGTCATCCTCTCGTTTAGGAGTCCACATGTCGCAGAAGAAAAAGGCTAACAATAATAAATGCGCACATCCACCTCTTAAGAATGATGTGTCGTGGATAAAACAGGTTCATGAATCGTATAAGGACGATGTCTCTAAGAAAAAACTACGCATATATTTGCAAAGATTTGTATCCGAATCAGAAGCTATTGATGCTACGAGGCAGACCAATGGGTTTATTACTGATTTGAATATTTATACTACTGTTCAGGCAAATGCGTTTCTTGAACAGATGTGTTTCGACAGTGCCGTTAAAACAAGATGGGCATATACCCCTAATGACCTTGCAAAAGCGGCCCACGAAGCAGGTAGCGATTCATCTGATTTTATTAAACGAGATTACGAGTTTGCCCTCATTTGCTTATCAACAGCGGCTTGTCTTAACAAAAGGATTGCTGGGCTTTCAGAATTCAAGCCGGGTGCGAAGACCAAAACAGGCAGGAGAAAACAGAATAAAAGTTCATTTAGAAGACTTGACGCCGTTTTTAGACATCTGAGGAATGCTCTCGCTCATGGTCAATATTTGCGAGTTGTTAAGCCCGATGGATCAGTGTGGTGGGCTTTACAGGACGCAAACGGTAAAGGAAACGTCACGGCAAGAATGCTACTGAAAGAGGATACGCTTGATGCATGGGTGAATCTGCTCTCGCTAAGAGACAAGAGATATAGAGATAAAAGCTAGTAGTTAGAATAGGTGCGAAATTGCATCGCCTTAGTTCCTCAAGCTTCCTGTACAGCGGGGAGAGCGTTTTAGCGGTTTTTTTGGATACTGCAATCCATTTTTTCGCAGTGGTTTCCAACAGCAACGAAAGGATGGCCTACCATGGCCACTTTACTTCAAGATAAATATGAGGCTCGCAAGGCCGAGGTCAATGCTCGCTTTGAGCAGCTTCGCGCCAACGAGGAAGAGCTCAACCGAATCTTTGCCAAGATCTACAACATGGAGGGCGAAGTGCCCATCGAGGTCGAGGATAAGTACGTCTCGGTGGCGCGCATCTTTGATACCGCCGACGAGATTCCCGAGAGCTATAAGGGCAACAAATACGTGCGCACTAAGCGCGACGAGATCACCTCGCTCATAAGCTATGCCGTGGGCTGCATGTTTGGCCGCTATTCGTTGGATGTGGACGGGCTGGTCCTGGCCGATCAGGGCGCCACGGTCGACGACTATCTGGCCAAGATGCCCGATCCCGATCACGTGACCTTTATGCCCGATGCCGACAACGTACTGCCCATCACCGACGACGAGTACTTTGACGATGACATCGTGCGCTACTTTATCGACTTTGTGCGCACCGTGTACGGCGAGGAGACGCTCGAGCAGAACCTGGCCTTTATTGCCGGGGCACTCGGCGGCAAGGGTACCTCGCGCGAGGTAATCCGCACCTACTTTTTGAAGGACTTCTTTAAGGACCACTGCCAGACCTATAAGAAACGCCCCATCTACTGGCTGTTCGACAGCGGCAAGAAGAACGGCTTCAAGTGCCTTGTTTACATGCATCGATATCAGCCCGACCTGTTGGCTCGCATCCGCACCGACTATGTGCATGAGCAGCAGGAGCGCTATCGTGCCCAGATCGGCTATGCCAACGATGCTCTTGCCAGTGCCGAGCGCGGCGAGCGCGTGCGTTTGGATAAGCGCGTCAAAAAGCTCAATGACCAGCTTAAAGAGACCATTGCCTACGAAGAGAAGCTGCACCACTTGGCAGACCAGATGATCAAGATTGACCTGGATGACGGCGTCAAGGTCAACTACGCCAAGTTTCAGGATGTGCTGGCAAAGATTAAGTAACTGCAATTACGGTAAGGATATTCATGCCCAAGATCGATGTAGAAGAACAGCTCAAGCTGCGTTTTTTGCAGCCGTTGCCCGCATGTATGCTGCGCCGTGTGGTGATTTGGCACGATGCGGACGGCGAGTTTGCCCATGAGTTTGAGCGATTGGCTGCCGAGGGTTTCGACGGCGCGGGGGCCGATGATGGCGTTATGCCCGCCCACGGTGACTTTGAGCGTCCGGTGCGGTTTGTTGAGGCCTGCGAGGGCCGCATGTTTGCCGTTAAGAAGCTTATCAACCGCGATGACCTTGCGAACGATATCTTGTTGTATCGCCGTTGTCCGCGCGGCAGGCTTGAGGGTGATTGGCTTGCCGATGTTGAGCTGTATGCCGATCAGTTCCAGGCTGACTATCTTTCACTTTTGGCCGATCAGCTGGGTATCGAGAATATTGACGCCGTGCGCGAGAGTCTGCGCGAGCACAAGACGTTCTTTGATGCCAAGACCCGCTGCGCTAAGTTTGCCGCGTGTGTTCCGCATGCCTCGGGCGCATCCGATATCGAACTCGGCATCCTTACGGTGATTTTTGGCGGTAAAGAGCCTGGCGACGCGCGGCCCGCGTTTGTGCTGCGCGGTTGCATGACCACGCTGCTGCATGAGGGCCCCGATGCACTGGCCGAGTTGGCGGACAATTACTGCGTGCGCGATGTCCTCTCTGCCTTCATTTTGCGTTGCTATGGGTTTGAGGGGCCGCTGTATGAGCGTGATTCGCTGCTTGCGCTGGCATCCCATGTGCTCATCACGGCGGCATCCACCGCGCTTCCCGAGGGGGCGCTCAAGGGACTCGAAAGCTATGTGGTTCCCGCATACGGCCCCTATTGCCTTGAGGCGGTGCGTGCGTGGGACCAGACTGCCGATGCTCAGGCGTCGAGCGAGGATTTATTTGAGATTTGCCGTTTGGTGGAGGATGCCCGCGGGCTCTTTACACGGTTTGAGGCCCTGTCGATCGATGTGCTGACCTCGCTTGATGTGTTCCCGTGCGTCAATGAGGCCGTGCTCTCGCAGCTGTTCTGCTCGTTTGCTCAGGGCGCGGACCGTGTTGCAGATGCGCGCGCCTTTGCGGCGCGTCGCTGCGACCTAAGCTGGTACCGCCGTGTCGAGAGCTACTTTGACCTGCTTGTCGCTGTGGCCGATATGTGCGCGTTTAGGCAGGCGCACGCGGGCGGGTTCCATCTGGCGCAGCCCCAGCAGGTGTGGGATGCCTACGCGTCCGATTGGTATGCCATGGACGCTGCCTATCGCCATATGTGCGCCGCGTATTTGCGGGCACGCTCCATCGAGTGCGATGTGCTCGAGGAGCCTGCCCGAGCCGTAGTGGACTGGGCGGAGAATCTCTACAGTAACTGGTTCTTGGCCGATGCCAATGCATGCTGGGCATCCGCTGCGCAAGGGGAGTGGGCCGATTGCGGCTATATCGAGGGTCCCGAACGACAGGATGAGTTCTACTGGCACGTGCTGCCCACCTTTGTGGGTTCTGCCAAAACGACGGTCGTTATCGTGAGCGATGCGCTGCGCTATGAGGTGGCCCGCGACGTCGCGGCGCTGCTCGAGCGCGAGCGCGGCGGCAACGTCAAGGTTTCTAGCATGCAGGCGGTCTTTCCCTCCATTACCGAGGTGGGCATGCCCGCGCTGCTGCCACACCAAGCGCTTAAGCTTGCGGAGGATGGCTCGTTTGTGCTGGCTGACGGCATGCCCACTGCGACGACTCCGCAGCGCGAGGCCGTGCTTACCCACGTTGAGTCTACGAGCCGCGCTTTGCGCTCAAGCGCATACCTCAACATGGCGGGAACCGAGCGCAAGGCGTTGCTCAAAGACTCCAAGCTCGTTTATCTCTACCACAACAAAATCGATGCCACGGGCGAGAAGGCCGCTACGCAGGATGATGTTTTCGATGCCTGCGCGGACACCGTGGAGGAACTTGCCACGTTGGCGCGTCGTGTGTGCACCGACGCCCCGGGCGCGCGTGTTGTTATAACGGCGGATCACGGCTTTATCTACACGCGTCGGGAACTCAACGAGTGCCAGATGCTCGGCAAGCCAGACCTTCCCTTCCTTGACGCTCCCGTCATGCACGGCAAGCGTCATCTGGTGGTGCCCAACGAGGCCGTGGCCAAGCTTTCGGACGAGGCACGCAGGGTGTTTGTTAATGTTGACATGGGGCGTTTGGGTGCCGGCTTTGAGGGATTTGCCCCGCGCGAGAACGTGCACTTTAAGCGTCCCGGCGGGACTAACAACTACGTCCACGGCGGCATGAGCCTGCAGGAGCTTTGCGTGCCCGTTATCGGATTTTGGCGTGCGCGCTCGGGTTCCAAGGACTTTGTCGATACGCGCGCGGCGACGCTGCGCGTACTAAGTGAGGGACGTCGAGTGACCAACTCGCTCTTCTCGGTCAACTTGATCCAGGAAGAACCCGCCCAAGGCAAGGTACTGCCGTGCGAGTACGAGCTGGTGTTTACCGATGCAAGCGGCAACGAGGTGAGCGATACGGTTAAGGCGCATGCCAACAAGACTTCTGTTAACTCGCAGGAGCGCGTTGTGCATGCCAAGTTTGCGTTGCGTGCGGCGGATGGATTCTCGGCCAAGGGTCCGTACTATCTGGTCTGCCGTGAGCGCGAGACGGGCAAGATCGTTTGGCGCGAGACGTACACCATCGCTGTTTCGTTTGCTCCTGTTGCTGACTTTGGTTTTTAGGAGTGTGCCCTATGTTTGATAGCCATGACGACGATCTGTGGGAAGTTCCCTCGATTGATGCGGATGTGCCCGAGCAGGCTGCGGTGCCTACAGGGGTGGCCGTGCCTGCTGCGGAGGCTGAGACTGCCGCGCCCGTTGAAGCTGCCGCGCCCGCCGAGGGTGAATCCTCGACCGATGGCTATGACCAGGCCGTGGCCGAGGACCCCGAGGGCGACGGCTACGACATGGATGGGCTGGACGGCAAACTGCTCGAGCACTTTGCTGGCAAGATCGTGCGCAAGGACCTGACGGCCCTTATGAAGCGCGGCGCCAACGTGCCCACCTTTGTGCTGGAGTACCTGCTAGGCATGTACTGCTCAACTGACGACGAGGATGCCGTGGCAGAGGGTTTGGAGCGCATCCGCAGGATCCTCACCGATAACTACGTGCGTCCCGACGAGTCCGAGCGCATTAAGTCCAAGATCCGCGAACTGGGCCGCTTTACCATCATCGATAAGGTGACGGCCAAGCTCGACGAGTACAAAGACATTTACGTGGCGTCGTTTGCCAATCTGACCATCGAGCCGTTTGTGATGCCGGCCGAGTACGTGCGCGACTATTCCAAGATTCTGCAAGGCGGCATTTGGTGCATTATGAGCATCGAGTATCGTCACCCCTTGGATGAGGAAGACGAGTTTGGCATGGAGGTCTTTGGCGACGATGCGCCGCGCCGCTCCAAGGCCAAGCGCAAAAAGCGCGGACCCGAGGACTCTCCGTTTAGTGTGGCGTCGCTCACGCCCATCCAGATGCCCAATCTAGACCTGGATGCCATGGTCGACGAGCGCCAGTACTTTACGCGCGACGAGTGGCTCAACATGCTGCTGCGCTCGGCTGGCTATGAGCCCAGCGAGCTTTCCGAGAAGGAGCGCCTGCACTTTATCGAGCGCATGGTGCCGCTGATCGAGCGCAACTACAATCTGTGCGAGCTGGGTCCCCGCGGCACCGGCAAGAGCCATATCTACAAAGAGGTCTCGCCTTACGCCATCTTGCTTTCGGGCGGCCAGACCACTACGGCCAACCTGTTCGGCCGCATGAACTCCATGCGCGCCGACCGTGTGGGCTTGGTGGGTCACTGGGACTGCGTGACGTTCGACGAGGTCGCCGGCATGCGCTTTAAGGACACCAATGCCGTGCAGATCATGAAGGACTATATGGCGAGCGGCAGCTACGCGCGCGGCCGCGACCAGATCAACGCCGATGCCTCCATGGTCTTTGAGGGCAACATCAACGACACTGTGCAAAACGTCCTTAAGACCACGCACCTGTTTGATCCGTTCCCGCCGGAGTTTAACAACGATTCGGCTTTTTTCGACCGTATCCATTATTACCTGCCGGGCTGGGAGATTCCCAAGATGCGCTCGAGTCTGCTGACCGGGCATTACGGCCTGATCACCGACTGCCTGTCGGAGTTTTGCAAGGAGATGCGCCGCAAGGACTTTACGCACCATATCGACCGGTATTTCCGCTTTAACAGCGACTTTAACAAGCGCGACGAGATCGCCGTGCGCAAGACCTTTAGCGGCCTGGCCAAGCTGCTGTTCCCCGACGAGGCCATGGACAAGGACGACGTGCGCTGGCTGCTGGACTATGCCATCGAGGGCCGTCGCCGCGTAAAGGAGCAGCTCAAGATTATGGCGGGCGTCGAGTTTATCGACGTCAACCTGGGCTATATGGATGCCGACAACCCGCAGGACGTGCATGTGGTGCGCGTGCCCGAGCAGAGCGAGGACACGCTGATTCCCGACGGGCCGCTGCTGTCCGGTCACGTGTTTGGCGTGGGCAGATCGCAGGGCGGCGAGGTCGCCGTGTACAAGCTGGAGAACAAGGCCGTTGCCGGCGAGTGCAAGTTTAAGCACGAGGGCGTGGCCTTTAACAAGCCGGTGCGCGATACGCTGGAGGCCGCGTTCGACAACTTTGTGAACCTGGCGAACCGCGTGGCGCCGGGCATGCACATTGGCTCCAAGGACTACCTGCTGTTCTACAACGACTTGCAGAGCAAGGGCCTGTCCGAAGAAGTTTCGCTCGCCGAGTTTGTGGGCCTGTGCTCCGCGGCCTGCAACCGCCCGGTGATGCCCGCGCTGGCGATTCCTGGAATCTTGCGCATGTCGGGTTCTATGGACGAGATCCGTGGGCTCGAGGACATTATGCGCGTGGCCAAAAACGCTGGTGCTAAGCGCGTGATTTTGCCGCTGAGCGCCATCGCGGGCCTACAGAGTGTTTCGTCCGAGATTATTTCGGGGTTGAGCCCGGTGTTCTACATGGATGGCGACCCGGTCGACGCCGCAAAGAAGGCGCTGGATCTGTAGAAGTGCGGGCGAGCGGGCTTGCGTGCGCGTGGGCCCGCGAGCGTATTGGCGTGTTCGGGTAAGGAGGCCTTGCCATGGCGGGCGAGCGTTCTGTTGGCGAGCTGCTCGACGAGCTGTTTGGCTTTGAATCGGTGGCCAAGCGTCAGACGGCGCTTGAGCAGTACGATCGTGGGGAGTTGGTGCGCAAGGCGCGCTCCCGCGAGCTGCTGGGTGTGCTTAGGGGCGTCGAGGCTGCCGAGCACGCTGCGCGCGACTCTGCCGTGCAGGCTGTTGACGGGTATGTTCGCCGTGTCGAGGGCGCGGCCCTTGCGCGCGCTCGCAAGCAGGCGGGTGTTGTGGGCCCGCTGCAGATGGAGCGCCGCTATGCTGCCTTTTTGCGTATGGAGGACAAGGCCGAACTGTTGGCCCGCTTGGAGCAGACGCTTGCGTTTATCGAGGTAAAGCTGCGTGCCAATACGGCGGACAGGGTTCGTGCGGCATACGATGCTGCGGGGGCTTTGGTGTTGCAGGGCGCGGCGCGTCTGAGTGACGCGCGCGTTGTGGATGCCGTACCCTTGGATGCCGATCTGCTATGCACGCAGCTGGAGCAGCTGCGTTGCACCGCCGATACAACGGACCTTGCCGGCATGATTACGGCGACGTTTGAGTCCGAGCTGAGTGCGACCGGGCCGCAGGGTGCTGACGCGTTTGCGAGCGATGTGGCTGGCGATGTGGCGCTGGAGCGCGAGCTTACTAATGTGCGCGGTGCTGCGCAGCGAGCGCGCTTGGCAGCCCAAGCGTATCGGGCCGAACGCGCTGCCCGCGTTGCAGGGAGCACGGTGGAGCCGGTATCGTTGCCGGGGCTTGTTTGCATTACGTGCGAGACGGGGTGCGATGCCGGGGAGCTTGCCGAGTTGCTCGCTCAGGTTAAGAAGTCGTTTGAGGCCTATAGGCGCGTTGTTACCGACGGCGGGTTGTTCTGTGCCTTTGGTGCCGGTTCGCCGCATGGGATTTGCCGCGGCAGTAGCTATTTCGACTACGATGATCGGTTTGACGAAGACGTGTTGGTGGGCGAGTATGACGGTGCTGCCAGGCACAATGTTCGGCGCGAAGTTGCGATTCCCGAGCTTGTGGACGAGGCTTCGGTCGACGGCGGCGACTCGCTCGAGGTTGCCGTGGCGCGCATGCGTGAGTTTAACGGACGGCGCTACGATGGTGTGCTGGACGAGGATCCTGCGCGCCATGTGAATGCGTTTTGGTATGGACTCAAAAAGCTCAGCCAGTATTGCGAGGCCGCCGTGCGCGTGGACGTGCGTGCTTGGGATTGCTTTATCGATAAGGTACAGTTCGCCTACGATGAACCCGTGGGCCGTTTGGCTACGCAGATGGACGACAAACAGGTTGAGGCTTTTGTCGCTGCCGTGGATGCGCTCGGCGCTGACGAGTAAGGGCCTGGTTTGGCGGGAGGTTTCACCATGAAAATCGAAGTCGATGTAGATCAGCTGCGCGAGAGCCTGCTCGACCGCGCGGGGAGTGCGGCGGGCGTGGGCTTTCCGGCCGCTATGCTCAACGTAGTGGATATCGAGGACGAGTCGCCCCAAGAGCTCCTAGCCCGAGCCGAACGCGAAGGCCTCGACCTCCGCGACTTTGCCGTCGATGATGACTAAGGGGCGGAGGTAGCTAATATGGGACGGCGCGTCTGCATCCGCGACCGCTCGAAAATACGCGATAAGCCGTCGCAATGGAGTCTAACGACCTTGCAATTGCTCTATTTTGACTGCCCGCAGACTAAGTGAGTAGGCTTTTTTGGAAATCCTGAGCGCACGACTAATTTGCTTCAACAAACCCGCAGGTCACAGACTTGTGCTTTGGTGACGTGGTCGGCGATTCGACAAAAGTCTACTCACTTAGTTTTGAGAGACACTAATTGTCCGCAACGAGACCCCTGTCGGGGCGATTTATGCTCAAATGTAGCCAATTCGGGACGGCTGTCCCTGGCCGCTACGACGCGAGCGTGGCGATGACGGCTTCGTCGCCGGCGTATATGAGGGTGTCGCCGTCGGGGATGATCGTTTGGCCTTCGCGCTTGAGCATCACCACGATAAACGGGTGCTTGCCCTGCGGCACGTCGCGCAGGCGCTGACCGGCCAGGCGACCGTGGGGCGTCACGGTGACCTCGCGCAGCGTAACCTCGGCACGCTCTTCGAACGTTGGGGCTGCCATCACCAGAAGGTCGCCTTCCTCGATGACGGTATCGCCGTTGGGCAGTACCGGGTGCGCCCCGTCGCGCAGCACCAAGACCACGAGCATGTCCGTCGCGCTGCCAATATCGGCGAGCGAGCGCCCGGCAAACGGATGGCCAGCGCCCACCTTGAGCTTTACAAACGACATGCCGTCCTCGTCGCGGTAGTCGTTAAAGGTGCGGCGCACGTCGCCGGCCGCATCGATCATATCGAGTTTCTTCGCCACCGCCGGCAGTAGCGAACCCTGCACCACAATGCTCGATACGGCAATCACAAACACCAGGTCAAATAGGTCGTGTCCGCCGGGAACGCCGGCCACCACAGCAAAGAGGCTAAAGACGACCGAAGCCGCGCCGCGCAAGCCCGCCCAGCTTACGAGCGCAACCTGGCGAGGGCTCGTCTTAAAGGGCGCCAGCAGCAGACCGACGGCGATGGGGCGGCTCGCAAAGAGCATAAACGCCATGAGCGCCAGGCCGGGTAGCAGCATTTGCGGCAGGCGCGCGGGCGTGACGAGCAGGCCGAGCAAGAAGAAGATCGTCATCTCGGCCATCTCGGTAAGGGTGTCAAAGAAGTGCGCCATCTCGACCTTGCCGGTGATGTCGCTGGCTCCCAGCACAATACCGGCCAGGTACACGGCCAAAAAGCCATTGCCGCCCAGGTAACTCGGCAGCGCGTAGGCCACGATGGCCACCGCGAACAAGAAGATGGTCTGCGCGCCCTCGGCCGTTGCGCGTGCGCGCTCTATCAGGCGGCTGGATGCCCAGCCGATGGCAAGACCCAACCCCACGCCTAGGATGATCTGCTTGGCCAGCAGCACGAGGATGTTAATGTCGCCGCCGGCCGCGAGTGTGGCGAGCACGGCGGTGAGCATGTAAGCGACGGGGTCGTTGGAGCCCGATTCGACCTCGAGCAGCGAGTCGGTGCCGCCCCTCAGCGACAGGCTGTGCTCGCGCAGCACGCTAAAGACGCTGGCCGCGTCGGTGGATGCCACGACCGTTCCCAACAGCAGGCCACCAATCCAGTCAAAACCCAGCACGAAGTGCGCAAACGCACCCGTAATGCCGGCAGTGATGACGACGCCGAGCGTGCTCAGCAGTACCGCGGGCACGGCAACGGGTTTGGCACGGTCGATATTGGTGTTAAAGCCGCCGTAGAACATGATGAACAGCAGCGCCGTGCTGCAGACGGTTTCGGTGAGCGCATAGTCGCTAAAGTCGATGTGCGCCGGACCGTTGACGCCCAGCAGCATGCCGAGTGCGATAAAGATGAGCAGGGTGGGGAAGGGGAGTTTTTTGCCGACGGGCTTGATGGTCAGGCACAGAATAATAACGAGGCCGATAAAGAGAAGGATCTGGTTCATGGATGGTGTCCGCTCCTGGGTGGTTGGCGTGGCACGGTCAGTTGTCTGCGGTTATTTGTACCCAAAGATGGTGGGTTTATGGGGTTGGATTGCGGGCGTGCGCGATATCGTCATAGACGGCTGCCGTCTTTGCCTCTGCTCGGAAACCCTTTCCAGCTTTATTGCAACGGAGTACAATGGGTAACGTTTAAGTTCAACTTGAAGTTTTAGTTGCGGCGCCGGGCTTCCGCTGCAATGCAAAGAGAGGCGTACCATGGCGATCTATGTGACATCTGATGCTCACGGACACGTGCATGCGCTTGACGAGGCCCTGTCTAAGATCTCGTTGACGTCCGACGACACGCTGTACGTGCTGGGCGACATGATCGATCGCGGGCCCGATCCGGTCGGCGTTATTAAGCTCGTGCGCTCGCTGCCTAACGCCCGCGTTCTCAAGGGCAATCACGAGCAGATCATGCTCGATGCCATCATTGGCCAGGATCCGCTCGATGCCGAGACCTGGGATATCAACGGTGGCTGGACGACGCGCGAGCAGCTCAACGACATGGAATTTGAGGCATACGAGGAGCTCGTGCGATGGATGGCCGCGCTGCCGCTCTACGCGGTGGCCGAGACCGAGGAGCGCCCGTATCTGCTGGTACATGCTGGAATCGAGATGAAGGCGGCGCGCGCGTTTTTACTTGAGCATGGCGTCGATTGTGCCGATGGCGTCGGAGCGGTGGGTGCCGATCGCGAGCTGCTGCAGCAGATGCTCGCGGTGCAGTCGTCCGATGACCTGCTGTGGATTCGTCACGGCTATTGGGATGCGCCGACGGGACTGCTTTCTGCCGAGGGCGAGGGTCCGGTCGTGGTGAGCGGCCACACGCCCACGGTGTCGCTTGGGCGCTATTGCGAGGTTGGCGGCCTGGCGGGGCTTGATGAGGAGTCGGGCCGCGGGCAGATTGTGCGCCTGGGTGGCGAGGATACCGCCGGCGTGCCCGATCGTATCGATATCGACTGCGCCGCCGCCACCGGCTCCGAGTTCGGCCGCGTCGGGATCCTGCGCCTGGATGATGGCGCGGAGTTCTACGCGAATATCAACCCAGGCGAATAATCGGTGCAAAGGGTAGCTAATTTGGGACGGAGCTTTTTTGACTACTTTCGGAGAATAGCGCCTTCTTGCTCGGTAAGCGCGAGAAATGAGGAACGTCTGCGTCCTCGGCAGTGCGAAAATGCTCGAAAAACCGTCGCAACGGAGTCAAACGACGTTGCGACGGTTCTTTTTTGGCTGCCCGCTGGCTAAGTGAGTAGACTTTTTTGGAAATGCCGAGCAGCCGGCAAATTTGCCTCAACAAAACCGCAGGTCACTGACTTGTGTTTTGCCGGTGTGGTCAGGGATTCGGCAAAAGTCTACTCACTTAGTTTTGCGTGTCGCAAATCGTCCGCAACGAGACCCCCCATTGCGCCAATTAGGCGCCGTACGGGTTCCGGTCGCGCTCGATGCGCTGGCGGATGTGGGCGTACTCGATAATCAGCAGCACCAGGAGTAGGGCCATGATGGCTAGGTAGCTCACCACAGCGCCCATCAGACCCAGCAGGTTGATCAGAATCACCGGGAGCACTACGCTTACGGCGAAGCAGATCAGGTAAATCTTGGTGACGTCGCCGGCGTGGCGCAGTACCGTGATGATGGCATAGATAAAGTCGATGGCCGCGGTAATGCCGCCGGCGACGACCATTAGCAGCGCCAGCGTGCGGTAGCGCTCAAAGTTGAGGCCGTACATAAAGCTCATGAGGGGGATGCCGGGGCCTGCCATAAATGCGGCGCACGCGCCGGTGATGACCACGATCAGCGCCATAACGGCAACAATAATCAAGTCAAAGCGGCGACGCTTGCGCGGATTCGCCCAAATGCTCGACAGACGCAGGAGCTGCGGTTTATAGATAAATCCAATGCTCAACAAAATGGCCTGCGCTGGAAAGAACAGGGCATTAAAGTACAGCTGATACTTGTAGGCCAGCGTGCCTTCCATCACGAATTTGGGCATGCTCTCGATGAGGTTGAACAGGAACAGCGCACCAAAGAGCGGGGCGCACTGGATAAACAGGTGGCCGAGCTCGCGCAGGCTCACGCGGCGCGATTTTTCGGTCTCGAGCAGGGCGAGAGGCGCGGTGACCAGCACGAGCGAGGCAATCGCGGCGATGCCCATGGCCATGGCCGCGATGGGCATGCTGCGCGTAAGGAACAGCGCCATGCTAAAGACCACGATGACGCCGACGGAGCGCAGCGTTTGGCTCATGCCGGCCAGGTAGAGTTTATCGGCCTGCTGCAGGCGGCCTTCGTACACGTCCGCCACGCCGTCGATCACCTTATACAGGTAGACGCCCAAGCCGATCGTGGCCATCTGCGCATCGTAGCCGCGGGCGCTACTGTATACCAGGCCGCATGCCAGCGCGAGCGCTCCGCAGAGCCAGCGGTTGAGCTGGTAGGAGGCAAAGGACGTCTTTTCGTCGATGTCCGAGACCTGGAAATTGCGCACGCCGTAGTTGCACGCGATCATGATGAGCGTGCCGGTGACAAAGGCGATGGAGAATTTGCCTGCTTCTTCGGCGCCCACGAGCTGCGCAGACACGATGGTGAGCAGCGGAAACGCCAAGCCCCATACGGCGGTGCCCAGGGTATTCCAAAGGTAGTCGCGACGGGTGGCGTGATCTTCGTACTCGGCTTCTTGCGTGGAGAAGCCGCCGCCGTAGACGGCTCCGAGCAGGCGGTTCCACCAGGCATTGACCATGCGGTGGATGGGGCCGGGCTGGCGATCGCGCTCGCGGCGACGGCGTGTGGCCTGGCTGCTGTTGGGACCGCCAGCGTTACGCTGGCTCAGCTCTTGGATTCGTGCGAGCTCCTCGGCGGTGTGCGATGCGGGGAACAGGCCGTTCTCGATGCGTCCGCCCTGCCCGTGCGCCCCGTCCGATACGGTGGGGTCGGCGACGCCATTGCGGCGGGCGATGGCGCGGCGAATGCTATCGAGGGGCGTGATGCTCAAAGCGGAGTCCTTTCTATTGCTGCGCTCTAGTATAGACGCGACGGTGTTCGCTCGTGTTTTTGAACAGGCTGTTCAATAATTTCGGCGGTGCCATTCAGCAGTCGGCAATTAGGGACGTTCCTTATGTGCCGGCACTTTGGGAACGTCCCTAAGTGCCGGCATCCGGGGACGCTCCTTGGTTGTTGCCTGTTCAAGAGTGTCCCCAACGACTAGTCGTTTAAGAACGTCCCCAATGACTAGGCCGCTTGCGTGCGATTTTTGACCGTTGGGCGGGCGCTTCGCCGTTGCCGCAAAAACGTTTTTGCATATCGGGTACAACGGGCTTTACGTGAGTAAAGTGCGCGCCGCGCCCACGTGTCGCGTTTTTAAAGGAGGCCCCATGTCTGGTGTTACCCCTGCAGAAGTTCTGTCCAACTTTGGCATTACGCTGGTCGAAGACCCCGCCGAGAACCAGCCCCGCCTGCTGGTTGACCTGCCGGCAGCCGAGCTCGTCGAGCACGCCATCCGCCGCAACGAAGGCCGCATGGCCTCCAACGGCGCACTGGTGATCGAGACGGGAGAGCGCACTGGCCGCTCGCCCAACGACCGTTTTATCGCCGACACGCCCGACGTGCACGACAAGATCGCCTGGGGCGCCGTCAACCGCCCTCTGTCTGTCGAGAGCTACGAGGCCATCAAGGCCGGCATTGTCGACTACCTCAACGAGCGCGACGTGTTCGTCACCCGTGGCATGGCAGGCGCCGACCGCAACCACACGCGTCGACTGCTCGTTGCCTGCGAGAGTGCCAGCCAGGCACTCTTTATTAAGCAGATGCTCGCCCGCCCGCTCGCCCGCGAAATCGCGCGCACCGGCGAGCCCGACTTCTGCGTACTCGCAGCGCCCGGTTACCAGTGCGACCCTGCCATCAAGGGCCTCAACTCCAGCGCCGCCGTGGTCGTCAACTTCCAGGAACGCGTGATTCTGGTCGCCGGCACCGGCTACTCCGGTGAGATCAAAAAGTCGATCTTTAGCGTCATGAACTACCTGCTGCCCGTCGAGGACGACGTGCTGCCCATGCACTGCTCGGCCAGCATGGATCCCGTCACGCACGAGACCGCCGTGTTCTTTGGCCTGTCTGGCACCGGCAAGACCACGCTTTCGGCCAATCCCACGCGCCTGCTGATCGGCGACGACGAGCACGGTTGGTCCGACATGGGCATCTTCAACATCGAGGGTGGCTGCTACGCCAAATGCGAGGGCCTGGACGCCTTCCACGAGCCCGAGATCTTCAACGCTGTCCGCTTTGGCGCGATCTGCGAAAACGTGGTGCTCGACGAGAACCGCAAGCCCAACTACGACGACATCTCGATCACGCACAACACGCGCGTGGCATACCCTGTGGAGCACATTCCCAACGCGTGGACCAAGGGCATGGGCACCACTCCAAGCGTCGTGCTGTTCCTGACCTGCGACGCCTTTGGCGTGTTGCCGCCCATCTCACGCCTGACGGCCGATGCCGCCATGTACCACTTCGTGACGGGCTTTACGGCCAAGATCCCCGGCACCGAGGTCGGCGTCACCGAGCCCACGCCCACGTTCTCTTCGCTGTTTGGCGAGCCGTTTATGCCGCTCGACCCCATGGTCTATGCCAAGATGCTCGGTGAGCGCATCGCCGACGGCCGCACGCGTGTGTACCTGGTCAACACCGGCTGGATTGGCGGCGGCTACGGCGTGGGCCATCGCATCGAGCTTGCCTACACGCGCGCCCTGGTGGCCCGCGCCCTCGACGGTACCATCGAGGACAGCGAATTCGTGCATGACGATATCTTTAACGTCGACATTCCCACCACGTGCCACGGCGTGCCCGACGGCATCCTGGTGCCGCGCCAGTACTGGCAGAGCACCGCGCGCTACGACGAGGCGGCGCACAACTTGGCCGTGATGTTCGAGGAGAACTTCGAGAAGAAGTACTCGCACCTGCCCGAGTCCGTGAAGGCCGCCGGTCCGCACGCTCAGGTGCACGCCGACGCCCGTCATCGCGGCCGCGGCCTGCTGGGACTCCGACACTAGCGTTGCTTCAGACCCAAAACCACCATAAAGGGGACAGGCACCTTTGTGGTGGTTTTACTCGCGCGGATGACTCGGGTTACAATACGCCTGACATATTGCCCCCTTCTCCGGATGGGGGCAGCGTAAGCGCTCTTGTGGCGGCACCGTAGGACTTTGAAGGTGGCCGCTGTAAGAGCGCTTTTTGTTTAGACGCTCGCGTGGGGCGAATCGTGAAGGGAGCACGTATGAAGGGCTTTATTGCCGAGGATTCGTTTTGGGAGCTATTTCCGCAGGCGGCTGTCGGTGTTGTGGTCGTAAAGGGCATGAAGCCCGCGGCTCAGATTCCTCAAGAGGACGTTGATGCGATTGCCGCGTTGCTCGACCGCGCCAATATCGATGCGGAGCGTCACCTGACGAGTGATACCATCAGCGAGAATGCGCCGGTTAAGGCATGGCGCGAGGCATATCGCCTATTCAAGACCAAGAAGGGCGCGCGTTGCTCAATTGAGAACCTGCTCAAGCGCGTGCTCAAAGGCAAGCCGGTGGGCCACATTACGCCCGCGGTGGACATCTACAACACGGTGTCGCTGTCCTACGCGCTGCCCGTAGGCGGCGAGGATTTGCACGCGATTGAGGGAGACCTTTGCCTGAAGGTGACCGACGGTGGCGATTCATTTCTGCCGCTTGGCGAGGAGACAGATGACCCGACGCTTCCCGGCGAGCTCGCCTACATCGATGATGCGGGCGCCGTATGCCGCTGCTGGAACTGGCGCGATGGCGTTCGAACGGCGTTGTCCGATGATTCGGCCGATGCTTTCCTGGCGATTGAGTGCGTGGAGCCGGAGCGGATGGGGGATTGCCAGGCCGCGATCGATCGCTTAGCCGAGCTGCTCGAGCGCTATCTGGGAGCGACGGTTGTCGTTAAAACGCTTGTGACCCGCGACAATCCTTGCGTGGGGCTGTAGCGAAGTCTGCGGATCAAACTCGATGCCCCAAACCACCACAAAGGTGCCTGTCCCCTTTGTGGTGGTTTTTATGTTGATGGGTTAACAAATGGGATATTTGGGTACAGATATTACCTTGTGCGGCTAAGATGTTTACCCGTAAGCATTATGCAAGCGAAAGGCGGTCGTCTCCCATGCAGCAGAACGACGAGACACGTTTCGAGGACTTTGTCGGACTGATCAGCGGGCTCTACAAGGAGATCCAGCGTATCAAGACGTCCGAAGGCGCAAGGCTGGGCCTTAAGGGCTCCGACGTTATGTGCCTGTACTATCTTGAGCGCAGCAAGGACGGCCTGACTGGCGCCGACCTCGCCCGCATGGCCGGCGTGACCCGCGCCGCCGTTTCGCGCACACTGGCACATCTGGAGGAGGGCGGCTACGTCGAGGTTGACGACTCGGGTGATGCGGCCGTCAAGTATCGTGCTCCGGTGCGCCTGACTGCCCTGGGCGGCGAGAGCATGAGCGAGGCCGATCGCATCATTCGCGAGGTGCTCGATACCACCGGCAAGGCCATGGGCGTGGAGCAGCGCGAGCAGATGTATGCATCGCTGCGCACGATCCTCAACACCCTGCGCGAGATCTAAGGCCGCCAAGGCATTTGCTTCCCATTAAAAACTGCATAGTCCCGTTTGGGCGCGTATGCCGTGCCGGGGCATTGCTGTCAAAATTCCCTGCGCGGGACCTGCGCAAGAAAGGATTCGTTATGTCCGTCCGCATTATTACCGATTCCGCAAGCGATATGTCGCCGGCGGAGCACCCCGCTCTGCGTGTTCTGCCGCTGTCCGTCACCTTTGGCACCGATGTGTATATGGATGGCGTCGACATCGATCACCAGCGCTTTTACGAGATGCTTGTGGAGCGCGATGAGCTGCCCAAGACCGGTCAGGTCAACCCGTACGCCTTTTCGCAGGCGATTGCCGAAGCGCGTGAGGCCGGCGATGAGGCCGTGATTATTACCGTGGGCGCCAAGCTCTCGGGCACCAACCAGAGTGCTCGTACGGCACTTGCCGAGGCGCCGGGCGGCGACATGTTCGTCGTGGACAGCAATAACGTGACCTTGGGCGAGCGCGTGCTGGTCGAGTATGCGCTGCGCCTGGTGGACGAGGGCCAGGGCGCGGCTCAGGTTGCGGCGGCTGTCGAGGCCGTGCGCGACCGCGTGGTCGTCATCGGCCTGCTCGAGACGCTGGAGTACCTGGTGCGCGGCGGTCGCCTGTCTGCTGCGGCCGGTGCCGTGGGTACGCTGCTCAACGTAAAGCCCGTGGTGGCTGCCGAGGACGGTCTGATCGTGCAGCTGGGCAAGGCGCGCGGTTCCAAGAACGGACGTAACCTGCTCAACCAGAAGGTCGAAAAGGCGGGCGGCATCGACTTTTCCATGCCGCTGGCGCTCGGCTATACGGGCCTTTCGGATGCGGTGCTCAAGAAGTATATCGAGGACAGCGCGGCACTGTGGGCTGGCCACACCGAGGGCGAACTGCCCGTTCACACCATCGGCGCCACCATCGGCACCCATGTAGGCCCCGGCGCCGTAGCCGTAGCCTTCTTCCAACCCGTTAACTAGCCCACCTGCCAAAACCACCACAAAGGGGACAGGCACCTTTGTGGTGGTTTATGCTATTCCGGGTGGAAGGGAGCGAGCAATGGCGTCTGAGGGCTTTTTTGAGCGGGTGTACGAGGTGGTCGAGCAGATTCCCGAGGGGATGGTCGCCACGTATGGTCAGGTGGCGCTGCTTGCTGGACGTCCACGAAGTGCGCGGTACGTGGGGTATGCCCTGCATGGCAATCCGCGCCCCGGCGAGATTCCCTGTCACCGCGTGGTGTTTGCCGATGGCCGCATATGCGATGGTTTTGCTTTTGGCGGTCCCGATGCTCAACGTGAGCTTTTGCTAGGGGAGGGTGTGGCGTTTAAGGACGACATGCACGTCGACTTGGCCGCCTGTCGCTGGCCTGCAGGGCTCTAGCGGCTCTGCCGTGGTTAAAACCACCACAAAGGTGCCTGCCCCCTTTGTGGTGGTTTAGTTTACTGGGGCTAACTTATGGAGAAGCTATGGCGGGCGATATTGATGCAGCAAAGTAAACCACGGTGAACTATATTGGTTTCAGCAACGGAGCAGGCAATAGGCGATGAAAAAGCCTGCCCTGTTGAGTTTGATTCGCATTCCTCCCCTCTGTGCGATTCAACGGTGTACTTCGGGAACAGGCCCGCTGGCAACTAACTGCCAGCGGGCCTGTTCCTGTTTGTCGAGGGAGTGCAATGGGCAGAGCCGAACCGGTCGGGCACCAAAAAAGGCGGACGCCGTAGCGCCCGCCCTATAGCAATCGAAAGTTCTAGCCAGCAGATCGAACTAGTACACCATGCCCATGGCGTCCCGAACCTCGGCCAGAGTCTGCTCAGCAATCTCGTTAGCGCGACGGTTGCCCTCGTGCAGCACGTCCTTAACGTAATCCAGGTCGTTCTCGTAGCGCTGGCGACGCTCACGGATCGGCGCGAAGTACTCGTTGACGGCCTCGGTCACGTACTTCTTGAGCTGGCCGGAGCCGCCCATGCCGATTTCCTCGGCAATCTCGACCTCGGAGCGGCCGGTGCAGATGGCGGCCGTCGAAAGCAGGCCGGACACGCCGGGGCGGTTCTCGGGATCAAACGTGATCATGCGCTCGGAGTCGGTCTGGCTCTTCTTGATGCGCTTGGCCGTCTCCTCGGCGGTCATCGAGATGTTGATGGCGTTGCCGTAGCTCTTGCTCATCTTGCGACCGTCCAGGCCGGGCAGCAGCGGGGTCTCGGACAGCAGCGCGTCGACTTCGGGGAACACCTTGCCGTAGCGGTTGTTAAAGCGACGGGCGATGGTGCGGGTGAGCTCGATGTGCGGCAGCTGGTCGCGACCGACCGGCACCACATTGCCCTTGCAGAACAGGATGTCGCAGGCCTGGTGCACCGGGTAGGTGAGCAGAAGACCGGTAAGCTCGTGGCCCGAGGCCTCCATCTCGGCCTTGACGGTGGGGTTGCGTGCCAGCTCGGCCTCGGAGACCAGCGACAGGAACGGCAGCATGAGCTGGTTGGCGGCGGGCACGGCGGAGTGCGCGTAGATCATGGTCTTGTCGGGGTCGATGCCGCAGGCGAGGTAGTCCATGACCATGTTGTACACGTTGTCCTGGATGTGCTCGGTCGTGTCGCGGTCAGTGATGACTTGGTAGTCGGCGATGAGCACGTTGGTCTTGGCGCCCATGTTCTGCAGCTCCACGCGGCCCTTGAGGGTGCCAAAGTAGTGGCCAAGGTGCAAGCGTCCGGTGGGGCGGTCGCCGGTAAGCATGGTGAACTTTTCGGGCGTCTTGGTCAGGCCCTCGCGAATGGCGTTGCTCTTTTGCAGCGCGACTTCGTAGCTATTCTCGTTGGGCATGATTGCTCCTACCGTATGTTCATGGGTCAAGATGATAACGCGTTTATTGGAGGGGCGGGTCGTAAGTAGGCG
>CATYZI010000002.1 GCA_958415625.1 uncultured Collinsella sp.
TTTCGGGGGCGGGGCGCGCTTGGCAATAGCGTGCTCGTTGCCTTTTGCGCTGGCAGGTGCGCCACATGAGAATTTGTGCCCCGGGATCCGGATATCTTCCCGTAACATGGTGTTATAGAGGCACCCCTTACGACAAGGAGGCTCACATGCGAAAGCAAATCCATGACAACCCAATCGACCACGGCCGCGCGCGCTCGCTCTCCCACGGAACATGGCGCCGCGTGGGCGCAAAACTCGCCTGCGCGGGGGCTTGCGCGCTCATGGCCGGCCAGCTGCTGCTGCCGAACGTGGCGCTCGCCGCCGACTGGGTCAACGTCGGCGGCACGCAGTACAACAGGGGCACTGCCGCCGGCGACGAGGCAGGAACCTGGTCCTGGGATGGCGCTAACGACATGAAGCTCAACGGCTACGACGGTACCGGCATCAGCGCTCAGGGCAACCTCACCATCGATGTGGCGGGCACCAACACCGTCACGGCCGACGCCGGGCATAGCGCCATCGAAGTCAAGGACGGCAATCTCGCCATCACGGGGGAGGGGGCCCTCAACGCGACGGCTCAGGATAATGTGCTTACTGCGTCGGGCGATGGCATCACGAATGGAGACATCACTATAAGTGGATCCAGTGTTAACGTGATATCTACGGGCACCATTTATTACTCAACCGGTATTCGCGCGAAATCGGGCAACGTGAAAATCGACAAGGGCGCCGACGTTAAAATAGAGGCAAAGAAGTCGGATGGGCAGCGTCACCCGCCGCAAAGCGCTTATGGCATCTTTGCCGATGGGCAGCCAGGCGGTCGCGTTGCTCGGGAAAGCGGTCAGGAAGAACCGGATTATGTCTCCGTGCACGGGGGCGACGTCACGATCGATGGCGCCAAGGTTGCAATTAAGACGGCGGACGGCCCGTATTATTCTGCAGGCATCCATACACTTGGCATCAACAAGAACACGCTCTTGCAGATCGTCAACGGAGCTGATGTCGAGATTCTTGCCGGCGATGCGGTGCTGTCTTCGAGGGGCATTGACGCGCAGGCGGAGGGCGGTTCGACGTGGATGCTTGTCAAAAAATCGAACCTCACAGTGCGTACTGGCGGAAATGTGAGCGAACCCAACCCTGGGCCTCGCCGAGAGGACTACGGAATCATCGCCGCAGGATATGACGATCTGGAAAGGCCCCAGATTAGGATTTTCAAATCGAATGTTGAGGCGTCGGGCCTGACAGCGGGGATCTATGTTGTCAACCGAAAGACCACGGGCGGGGGACCGTCTATGAATCCCGCACTCGATATCATGTACGGGTCGGTGATTACGACTCCCGCCGGCGGCACCGTGCGAGAAACTGCCGGAAATGGACTTGACTACGGCACCGCCGGAAACGGACTCGTCATCGGCACCGCCGGGTCGTCCACTATCCAGGATGTTAAGACCTCCAGCGAGGTCGCCCGCAACGTGGTGATCAGCTACGGGGATGCGGTCGAGCCCGAACCCACGCCGCAGCCCGATCCCGCGCCTGAGCCCACACCGCAGCCTGAGCCCACCCCGGCTCCTGCGCCGCAGCCAGGCGGTGGAAGTGAGACGGGCACGCCGTCCGTGACGCCGACTCAGGCGAGTTCCACGGCTGCTGCCTCCAAGCCGGCCGCGAAGGCAGTTGCGGCTCAGAAGTCCGTGGGCACTCTGGCCGCCACGGGCGACAACGCCGCGACGGCGGCAGCGGCCCTCGGCATCGCGGGCGCGTCCGTTATCGGCGCCGGCCTCGTCGCGTCCAAGCGCCGCAGCAGCTAGCATTAGCTTTCACAGCCATTTTCATCCGCTGTGTGGGCATAAGTGTCTTCGCGGCCGCTTTTTGTATTTTCGCAGGTAACAGCCTGGGCTCGCATGTACGAACCTAGGCGTACGGGGCCATTTGGCGCATCTTGGTTGTACGGGACCACCGCAAAGGGACAGGCGCCTTTGTAGTGGCGTTAATCCTTCGATTAGGGAGGCCGTTATGAACGGAAGCCACTTTGATAAGCAAACCCAGCGCGAGCGCGCTTGCTCGCTCGTTCACGGTACTTGGCGTTGCGTGGGCGTGAAGATTGCCAGCGTCGGTGCGTGCGCACTCATGATCGTCCAGCTACTGCTGCCGAGCGTGGCGCTCGCGACCGAGTGCGCGGATTCCGCCGCCGCGACGGGCGAGGTTGCCGCGGCTCTGGTGACGCCGGCAGTTGCGGAGGATGCGGCTCCGGCGACCACGCCTGCAACCGACGCTGCTCCGGCGGCACAAACTGTCGCCGAACCTCAGCAGACGACTCCGGCTGACACCGCCAATGAGTCTAACAATGCGGCACCCGCTGAACAAAATATTCCCAGCGACAACGCCGCCGCGCCGGCAAACGACGCCATTACGTCGCATGGTGTGACCGACGTGACAGATAAGACCGTCGATGGCGTGTTTGCGCCCAATGCGGCCAATATGCTGTGCGAGCAGCCGGTTGATGATTGGCAAACTATCGACGTTATCGAGATTGACGACGCCACCACCATCTTTAGGGCGGGCGATAAACCGGACTTTACGGCAGACACTCCGGCGGGCTCGAACTCCATTCTTCAGTGTGAGTTCTGGACGGGCAGCGATGGCAGTGAAGTGAACTCCGATATATTCTGGGACCGGAAAATCACCAACCACATCGACGCTTTTAAATCTGGTGTGACCTATCGCTATGGCCTGTACTTTAAGCCGGCGTGGGATTTCTTCTTTACGTCTAACATTAAACTGATGGTCAATGGCGTGGAGTGCAGTTATCGGGTGGATAAGGCAAGCGAGCATGCGCCTGTTCCCGGCTTGTTCCGTACGCTATGGCTAATCACCGACCTGACGTTTACGCCCGAGGCTAAGCCGGTCCCGGTCGACCCGGAGATGCCGGCGCCGCAGCCCGAGGTCAAGCCCGAGGTGAAGCCCGATACCAAGCTCGAGCAGAAACCGGAGATCAAGCCGGAGACCAAGCCTGCCGCAACCACCATGGTGACCAAGACGGTTGAGAAAACCACGCCGGCCAAGAAGTCCGACGCCGTTCTGGCCGCCACGGGCGACGCCACCGCGATGACGGTCGCCGCCCTGGGTATCGCCGGCGCAACCGTTGCCGTGGCCGGCATTGCCGCAACCAAGCGTCGCAAGCGCTAGGTTTTGGCGACGGCGCCCATCCTCGGCTTTAGCAAAATCTCAATCTGTAACACCAAGCCAGATATTTGGGCTCCAGATGTTACAGATTGAGATGAACTGTTCGGCCGCCAACCTAACGTCTCGATCTGTAACACGTAGCGAGGAATTTGGCCTCTAACTGTTACAGATTGAGATAAAGCGGGGGCGGCTGGAGCAATATCTCGATCTGTAACAACTACGATGCTCAACGGGCTCCACGTGTTACAGATCGAGACAAAACGACCGGGCAAGTCCCCAACCACCACAAAGGTGCCTGTCCCCATCGTGGTGGTCGGCCGGCCAGCATAGAAAAAGTCCCCGCCGGGCGTGTGCTCGACGGGGACTTTGCGTTTGATGGCTAGCGCTGCAGGTGATTACTCGCCCAGCAGGCTCTTGGTGATGGAAGCGGCAGCCTTCTTGCCGGCGCCCATCGCCAGAATGACCGTAGCGGCACCGGTGACGATGTCGCCGCCGGCCCAGATGCGGGGATCGGTGGTCTGGCCGGTCTCCTCGTCGGCGACGATGTAGCCCCACTTGTTGAGCTCCATCTTGCCGCCGATCTTGGCAGCGAAGGGGTTGGCGTTGGTGCCGATAGCCGAGATTGCGACGTCGCAGGGGATCTCCTCGATGGCGCCCTCGATGGGCACCGGGCGACGACGGCCGGACTCGTCGGGCTCGCCGAGCTCCATCTTTTGGACCTTGACGGCGCACACGGAGCCATCCTCGCCAGCGACAAACTCGAGCGGGGAAACGAGCGGCAGAACCTCGACGCCCTCGGCCTTAGCGTGGTGCAGCTCGGCGCGACGGCAGGGCATCTCGTCCTCGGTACGGCGGTAGGCGATGATGGCGTGCTCGGCGCCCAGACGCTTAGCGGTACGGACGGCGTCCATAGCCACGTTGCCGCCACCAAAGACGACGACGTTCTTTCCGTGCTTGGTGGGGGTGTCGTACTCGGGGAACTTGTTGGCCTTCATCAGGTTCACGCGGGTGAGGTACTCGTTGGCGAAGAAGACGTTGGGCAGGTTCTCGCCGGGGACGTTGAGGAACTTGGGCAGGCCAGCGCCGGTCGCCACGTAGATGGCGTCGAAGCCCTGCTCGAACAGCTCCTCGGCCGTGGCCATGTTGCCCACGACGGAGTTGTACTCAAACTTGACGCCCATGTCCTCCAGGCCGTCAATCTCGCGCTTGACGACTGCCTTGGGCAGACGGAACTCGGGGATGCCGTAGACCAGCACGCCGCCGCCGGTAAAGAAGGCCTCGAAGACGGTGACGTCAAAGCCGTTACGGGCGAGCTCGCCGGCGCAGGTGATGCCGGACGGGCCAGAGCCGACGACGGCGACTTTCTTGCCGTTCTTGGGGGCCATCTTGGGCGTGGAGGCGAGCTCGGGGCGGTCACCCAGGAAGCGCTCGAGCTGGCCGATGGCCACGGGCTCGGACTTCTTACCACGGATGCACTTGCCCTCGCACTGGTTCTCCTGCGGGCAGACGCGGCCGCAGATGGCGGGAAGCATGGAGTCCTCGCGGATGGTATCGAGAGCGCCGCCGAAGTCCTTCTCACGGATCTGCTCGATAAAGCGGGGGATGTTGATGTTGACGGGGCAGCCCTCAACACAGAACGGCTTCTTGCAGTTGAGGCAGCGCTCGGCCTCGGCCAGCGCCATCTCCTCGGTGAAGCCCTTGTCGACGGGGCGGAAGTCGCAGGCGCGCTCGGCAGCCGGCTCCTCGTTATCGGGGGTGCGGGGCGACTTCATATCGGCAACGAAACGACCGTTAACTAGTGGCATGCGCAGCTCTTTTCCTCATAGGCCTTGAGGGACTCGCCCTCTTCGGAACGGTAAGCGGCCTGGCGGGCACGAAGGTCATCCCAGTCGACCAGGGTGGCATCGAAGTCGGGGCCGTCGACGCAAGCGAACTTGGTCACGCCGCCCACCTCGACGCGGCAGCAGCCGCACATGCCGGTGCCGTCAACCATGATGGGGTTGAGCGACGCGGTGATGGGGGTGTCGTACTTCTGGGCGGTGAGGGTCGAGAACTTCATCATCGGAACGGGGCCGACGCAGAAGACCTGGCTCACGGCCTTGTCCTGCAGCAGGCGCTCCAGCGGAGCGGTGACAACGCCCTGCTCGCCGTAGGAGCCGTCGTCGGTGGTGATGTGGATGTGGTCCTCGTCGAGGAGCTCACGGAACTGGTCCTCCATGAGCAGGAGGTCCTTGGTGCGGGCGCCCATGATGGCGTGCACCTCGTGACCGGTCTCGACCAGGTGCTTGGCGACCGGGAAGGCAATTGCCAGGCCGACGCCGCCGCCAATGACGGCGCAGGGGCCCTCGGCCATCTCGGTGGGAACGCCCAGCGGACCCACGACGTCGCGCAGCGACTCGCCGGCCTCGTAGGTGGACAGCATCTCGGTGGTCTTGCCGATCACCATGAAGATGAACTCGACCCAGCCCTCGTCACCGTTCCAACCGGCCAGGGTAAACGGGACGCGCTCGCCCGTCTCGTTGGCGCGAACCATGAGGAACTGTCCAGCGTGCGCATGTTTGGCGATTGCAGGCGCCTCGATGCGGAACTTGAACACCTTCTCCGAGAACTGCGTCTTCTCCAGGATCTTATACATAGAACCCCTCTCTTGTTAGGGCTGCCGAACCGTGCCTCCACGGAAATGGACGGTAGCCCGAATAAAACCGTACGCGCACAGGCGTTGTGCAGACATACGGTGCAAATTATACCCTCATGGGCATGCTGTTTACGTGTGTCTTCGGCAGGTGGGAAAAGGGTTTATCCCGTCTGGCCTACCAAAAGGGGACAGGTTTATTTTGGTCGGTTTTATCAGGCAAAACGGCAAAGGGGGCCGGCCTCGGGTTGTGATGAGGCCGGCCCCCTTTGGGGCGCTATGCGTGTATGGCGGCGCGCGGTTTATCGTGATGCCGCAACTGGGGCGTTTCCGCAGGTAAAACCTGCCAAAATAAGCCTGCCCCTAAATGATAGGTTTTAGTGCTTGCCGTTGGCGGAGGCGGCGCCGTTTACGTGATCGCGGGCATAGACCACGCCGTGCACGATCGCCAGGCCGGCGGCGTCGGCCGCGCGGGCACAGGTGTCCTGGAAGTCCTCGGCCTCGCGGGCGCGCAGCTGCTTGAGCACGTAGTCGGCGACGGCCATCTTGCCGGGAGGGTTGCCGATGCCGGTGCGGATGCGGCTGAAGTCGCGACTGCCCATCTTGTCGATGATGGAGCGCAGGCCGTTGTGGCCAGCGTGGCCGCCGCCCACCTTAACACGTACGTCGCCGGCGGGAATGTCGAGCTCATCGTGGATCACGAGCAGCTCCTCGGCCTTGATCTTGTACTCGCGGCAGAGCTTGGAGATGGGGCCACCCGAGGTATTCATATACGACTGCGGCTTGACCAGCACGATCTGGCGCTTGCCGCCTTCTTCCTCGGGGTCGTTGATGTTGATGAGCGCGACCTCGGCACCGGCCTGGTTTTTCCAGTACGTGACGCCGGCCTGACGGGCCAGCTCGTCGATTGCCTTAAAGCCGGCGTTGTGGCGGGTCTCGGCATATTCCTCGCCAGGGTTGCCAAGCCCGGCAACCATGCGAATCTTAAGCGGCTGCGCAGCTGCCATGTTTGTCCTTTCGTCGATTTGTCGCCTGCTATGGTGAGCGACCCTGTTGCTGCTGTCAAATGGTGGGCAATTGAGGTTATTTGGGTGCGTTTGGGCGGCCGTCGAAAGCCGAGGTGGACAGTTAGTTCAGATACGTATAAAGCTTGGGCCACCGGATTGCCTAATTCGATGCCGCGGCGCTGTATTGGTGCTCCAGTTAGTCCATATGACGCTGTTTTGAAGTCCACCTGGCCTTCAAATAGGGCGAATGGTATAGAGATGACTGTAAATATCCTAATTCAATGCGTCTATTTATACGTATCTGAACTAACTGTCCAGCCTTGCTCGACGGCGCAGGGGCGATTCGCCGTTTAGACCGGCGCAAGGCCGATTCCGGCCCGCAGAGCGTTGAGCCAAGCGGCCTGACGCTTGCGATAGCCCTTGATACGGTAACGGAATCGGACTCCCGCGAGTCGATGCATCGTTTGGGCGAAGGCTTCGAGTGCAACAAGGTCTTTCATCTGGTCGCGATTGATAACCAGGACGTGGATGCCCATTGCCTTGAGGCCATTATTTCGATTGCCATCGTGGATGCGAGCGTTTTGAAGCTCATGCCCAATTCCGTTGTATTCGTTGTCGACACCGGCTGCCGGGCAATATAAGTCGCAGATGGCGTAGGGGATGCCCGAGGACATGTTGACCGCAAGGGTGTCGAAGTCGACTCGATAGTTGAGTAGCAGGCCGCCCATGGGCAGGCTGCAACACCCGAATCCGCCAAAGCGCATGGGCGCTCCGAGAACAGCAAACATTAGGGATTCGGCTGGGGATGCAGATCCGGGTCGGGCAAGTTTGACGGCTGTGCGAAACGAGGTATATGAGCTGCTTTTTGCGAACCGTGCGATCGCCTCGAGCTCCTCGATGGTCGTGGCTGGCTCGCATTTGTAGTGCGCCTGTTCGTAGCGGGTTTCATTTTGCTGCTCGGTCACCGACTGGTCGCTCCGGCAATCGAGATCGTTCGTCGCTTCGAAGGTGTCGGCCTTGGGCCAGATGTCGTCATAGGCGATGGGGTAGGTTGCCTCGGGCGGAAGAGAATACGTTCCGAGCAGCTCCATGAGAAGCATTAAGGTTTTGGCAACCGATTCATTTTTGGAACACAGCAGGGCCGTCATGGCAGGGGATGTGGCATAGATGTCAGCCTCGATGTGCATAATCGCCCCTTCGGGAAGCGGGGCAGAGAGAATATGCTGAAGAAGTCGCTTGTCGGGACGTCTGTTGTCTTCGTTTGAAACGAGAAGATCGAGCAGTTCGGAATCGTCTTCATTCCAGGCATCGAGCATCGAAAGCGCGTCAAGGTCTATGGCGTCATTATTGGGGATGCAGCCAGCCAGAGCTTGTGATTGCTGTCCGACGTCGATGGAGTCCCACGGAAGCGCAGAATAAGCCCGTCGTGCGCGGCGAATCGCGCGGAGGGCGGAGAGATGTGAAATCACGGTCGTCATAACTACAAGGTACTAAGCCGTTGGCGAAACGCGGTCGCCGCGTCGTTCTTTTCGCTCAGTGGGGTGTTGTGTGCCATGAACGGCTGAGTGTTATGAAGTCGGAGGAATTGGTTGAGGGGATTGCGGGAAATCGAGCTCTTCCGCGAGGGTTGACGACAACTGCTGGACAGTTAGTTCAGATACGTATAAGGCATCGCGCGTTCGAGGCGTTTCTAAGGGCTTCCAAGGATGATTTGAGGGTAAATGTGCAGCGGTAATGCTCGAAAACGATGAGTTTTGGGCGGCATAGCGTCCGCCGGGGAGCTCAGAAAGCTCCGAACGGCCCTTTGGGGATTTAAATAAATACGTATCTGAACTAACTGTCCAGGGCAGGTTGACGAGGAATAGAAAAAGGGTCGGAAGCGTGCTTCCGACCCTTTAAAAACATCGAAGATGATGCGATGCGCAGTAGACTACAGCGCGAAGTCGCCGCCGACGAGCGTGGAGACGGGCTCCTCGTGGTAAACGGCGGAGATGGCCTGAGCGAACTCCTCGGCGACCGAGATGGTCTTGATCTTGCCGCCGACCTCGACGGGGATGGCATCGGTGACGACGCACTCGACGATGGGGGCGTCGTTCAGGCGCTCGATGGCCGGGCCGGAGAAGATGCCGTGGGTGGCGCACACGTAGATGTCGCCGGCGCCCATGGCCTTGAGCTCCTTGACGTTGGCGCACAGGGTGCCAGCGGTGTCGATCATGTCGTCGTTGATGATGCAGGTCTTGCCCTTGATGTCACCGATGATGCCCATGACCTCGGCAGCGTTGTGGCGCGGACGGCCCTTGTGGGCGATGGCCAGGTCGCAGCCAAGCATGTCGGACAGCTTCTTGGCGGCCTTGGCACGGCCCACGTCGGGGGAGACGACAACCAGGTTGTCGGTGTCGAAGTGCATGTCGTTGTAGTACTGGCCAAACAGCGGCAGTGCGGACAGGTGGTTAACCGGGATATCGAAGAAGCCCTGGATCTGACCCTGGTGCAGGTCGAGGGTGATGATGCGGTTGACGCCGGCGCGCTCGAGCAGGTTGGCGACGAGGCGGGCGGTGATGGGCTCGCGCGGGCCGGCCTTGCGATCCTGGCGGGCGTAACCGTAGTGGGTGATGACGGCGGTGATGGAGCGAGCGGATGCGCGCTTGGCAGCGTCGGTGGCGATGAGCAGCTCCATGAGCATGTCGTTGACGTTGCCGCCGGCCACGGACTGAATCAGGAAGACGTCGGCGCCGCGGACGGTCTCGTCGTAGCGGGCGTAAATCTCACCGTTGGCGAACTGCTTAAGCGTAAGGCCCGAAAGCTCGACCCCAAGGTACTCAGCGATCTTCTGAGCGAGGGGACGGTTGGAGGAACCGGAATACACGCGGATGGACTTGCGCATATTCTCCGACTTCTCGGGATCATTAATCGGCATTACCCTTCTCCTTTATATATCGAATGCCATATAGATGCCTTGTTGCATTGTAACCGCGCGACGGGGTTTATCGAGTCTTGATAACGTCTTTACCGTCAACGGACACGAACCGACCACTCATCCGGTCGCGCAGGTCACAATAGAAAAAGGAGCCGTCCCCATGGAACAACTCCTTTTGTGCTTGGTAAAACGTTATACCTCGTCGTCCTCGTGCAGACGGCGGCGATAATCGGCGGCCCAGCCCTCAATATTTACCTGACGGGCGCGGCCCAGACCAAGTGCGTCGGCCGGGACCGGCTCGGTGATGACGGAGCCGGCGGCCACGAGTGCGCCGTCGCCGATCTGGGCGGGCGCGACCATCATGGTGTCGGAGCCAATGAAGGCGTCCTTGCCGATGACGGTCTTGTGCTTGTGCACGCCATCATAGTTGCAGGTGATGGAGCCCGCGCCCACGTTGACGCCGGAGCCCATGGTGGTGTCGCCGATGTAGGACAGGTGCGGCACCTTGGAACCCTCGCCGATCGTGGACTTCTTGATCTCCACGTGCGTGCCGGCCTTGGAGCCGTCGAGCATGTGGGTGCCCGGGCGCAGGTAGGCGCGCGGGCCGCAGTCGACACCGTTCTCGATGACGGCCTCGATGGCGATGGTCTCATCGATGGTGCTGCCGCTGCCGACGGTGGTGTCGGTGAGGCGGCTGTTGGGACCGAGCTGGCACTCCTCGCCCACGGTGACGTGGCCGATCAGGTGCGTCTGCGGCCACACGACGGTATCGCGGCCGATGGTGGCGTCGGGGCCAATCCAAGCCTGCGTAGGATCGATAAAGGTGACGCCCTCGGCCATCCAGTGCTCGTTGATGCGGTCGCGCGCGATGGCAGTGAGCTGTGCGAGCTGGATGCGGCTGTTGACGCCCAGGCCGTCGCGGTAGTCGTCGCAGTGGAAGATGGAGACTGCCTGGCCGTGACCTTTGAGGATCTCGAGCATGTCGGGCAGGTAGTACTCGGACTGCGCGTTGTCGTTGCCGATCTCGTTAATGTGGGCAGCGAGCTGTGCGCCGTCGAAGGCGTAGCAGCCGGCGTTGCACTCCAGCAGCGTGGCTGCCTGCTCGGGCGTGCAGTCCTTCTGCTCGATGATGCGCTCGATCTGGCCGTCGGCGCCCAGCTTGATACGGCCGTAGCCAAAGGGGTCGGGCGGGGTCATGGTCATGACGGTGCAGGCGAGCTCGCCGGTGGCGACGGTCTGCGCGAACTTGGCGACGGTGTCGGCGGTGATGAGCGGCAGGTCGCCGTTGAGCACGACGACCGGGCCCTCAGCGATGCCGCAGGCCTCGAGCGCGACCTTTACGGCGTGGCCGGTGCCCAGACGCTCGGTCTGCTCGACGCACTCGACCTTGGTGGCGCTGTTGGCGTAGGCGCCGTCGATGAGGGCGCGCATCTCGTCGGCGTGGCTGCCGATGACGACCACGACGCGGCTGCAGCCGGCCTTGATTGTGGCGTCGACGATCCACTGAACCATGGGCTTGCCCAGGATCTTGTGCGAAACCTTGCAGTGGTTCGACTTCATGCGGGTGCCCTCGCCGGCGGCGAGGATAATTGCGGTTGCGTCCATGTGATCTCCTGTTACGTTATAGAGACGTGCGTTTGGAAACGATACACGGCGCAATATGATACCGCAGGCATATGATGAGCGCGTAACGATTGGTTTGCGGCGGTTGAGGCTTGCGCCGCCGGCGTGGCGTTTGCACTGCGTGCGTGCGGCGTTGGCGGTGCTGCGGAGCTGTTGTTTGAGCGAGGGAACGGGGGTGCCCGTGGATAACATACGAGAGGAGTTTGGCGGCGGGCCCGTCGCGGCATTCTCGATGTCGCATCCGGCTGTGCCGGCACTCTATATAGTGCTGACGCTGGGGCTCACTATGTTCTCGATGCAGCCGGTACTGATCGCGCTGTCGCTCGCAGGCGGGCTGGCGTATGGATTTGCGACGCGTGGGGCTGCCCGCACGCTGGGCGCGCTCCGCTGGCAGCTGCCGGTGATTTTGATCGTCGCGCTGCTCAATCCGCTGTTTAGCGCCTCGGGTTCGACGGAGCTGTTCCGTATTGGCATGCGCGCGGTGTATCTGGAGAGCATGGTATACGGCCTGTGCATGGGCGGGCTGTTTGTGGCGAGCGTGTTGTGGTTTGAGGCGGCGGCATCGATGCTCGAATACGACAAGGTACTCGCGCTGCTGGGCAATGCCGCGCCGGTGATTGCGCTCATGATCTCGATGTGCATGAGGCTTATCCCGCAGTTTTTGCGCCGCGGTCGTACGGTGCTGGCGGTGCAGGATGCGATTGATGTGCCGGGCAGCGCGCCGGCCGACCCCGTGCGTTCGCGTTTGCGGGCATCGAGTGTGTTGATGGGCTGGGGCATGGAAGATTCGCTGGAGCGCGCGGACGCGATGCGCTCGCGCGGGTGGGGTGCCGCGACGCGTCGTACGACGTATGCGCGGTATCGACTGGGGCGCAGCGACGTTGCCGCGCTGGCTGGGCTTGCGGTGTTTGGCGCCGCCGCGGTGGCGGTGGCATGGACCGCGACAACGCAGTATTCGTTTTATCCGCAGCTCTCGGTGCCGGCGCCGTGGCGGGGCTATGTCGTGTACGCTGCCTGGATGATGCTGCCTTGCGCGTCGCACGCGATTGATGAGAAGAGGTTTGGCTGATGGCTCGGTTGGATAGGGGCCCGGTGTCGGGCGCGGCGTGCGGCCCGGATATTCCGGCGATTGAGGTGCAGGGCCTTAGTTTTGCCTATCCCGGGGCCGAGGCACCGGTGCTCGAGGGGCTTGATTGGCGTGTTCCCCAAGGTGCATTTGCGCTGCTTGTTGGCGGTACCGGTTCGGGCAAGTCGACGCTGCTGTCGCTGCTCAAGCCCGAGATCGCGCCGGCGGGCGAGCGCACTGGTGATGCGCGCGTGCTGGGCGAGAACGTTGCCGACATGGACGTGCGGGCATCGGCGGAGCGCGTGGGCTATGTGTTCCAGGATCCCGAGAACCAGATCGTGTGCGAAACCGTGTGGCACGAGATGGCGTTTGGCCTGGAAAACTTGGGGCTAGCACGTGATGAGATGCGCCGTCGCGTAGCTGAGACCAGCTATTTCTTTGGTCTGGAGGACTGGCTTCATCGCGATACCGATACGCTTTCGGGCGGCCGCAAGCAGCTGCTGTCGCTTGCCGCCGTCCTGGCGCTGCGTCCGCGTGTGCTGCTACTCGACGAGCCCACGTCTCAGCTCGATCCCGTTGCCGAGAAGAATTTTCTGCACGCGCTGTTTCGCGTGAACCGTGAGTTGGGCTGCACGGTTGTTGTGGCTACGCATCAACCGCGTCCAATGCTCGAGTATGCGACGTGTGCGTACCGGATTGAGGACGGTCGCGTGCGCGAGGTGGCGGATATGGCTTCTTTGGGACGCCGAGAATCGTTGTTTTCCGACGACATGTTGGGGTGGGGTGCCGTCCGATGTGCAAAAAACGGAGTATTCAGCAGGCGTGAGGACAATTTGGGCTCTCTGGAGCCGCCCGGGGACGTATCGAGCGCGAAAAAAAGTTCGGAATTGGACAAATCGTCCGAATTTGTGGCGCAAACGTCGCTCGAGAACGGCTCGGAAGCCTTCCCGCGCACGGATGGGAGCAGAATACTCCAAAAAATGCACGGCGGGTCGGCTACCACCCTGGCAGGGAGCTGGTTTCGCTACGATCGCGCGGGCGGTTGGGTGCTGCGCGGGCTCGACGTGGCGTTTTCGGCCGGTGCGGTGCATGCGGTCGTGGGCGGCAACGGATGCGGTAAGTCGACGATGCTCTCGGTGCTGGCGAAGACCGCCAAGCTGCAGCGCGGCCGCATGGTGCGCGGAGCGGCCTCGGCGGCGCTGCTGCCTCAGAACCCCAAAGCATTGCTGGTTGCCGAGACGGTTCACGATGAGCTGATGGAATGGGCCTCGACCTGCGGATATGACGAGAACTTGGCGCGGGAGCGTG
The DNA here is from genome assembly GCA_958415625.1 of uncultured Collinsella sp. GTDB lineage: Bacteria > Actinomycetota > Coriobacteriia > Coriobacteriales > Coriobacteriaceae > Collinsella. Next base: position 13,713 of record CATYZI010000002.1, read on the forward strand.
CGGCGCAACTGGGATTGGACGGCCTGGAGACGCGTCACCCCTACGACCTCTCGGGCGGACAGCGCCAGCTGCTCGCGCTGGCAAAGCTGCTGCTGATTGGCCCCGAGCTGCTGCTGCTTGACGAGCCCACGAAGGGCTTGGACCTGGAGAGCCGCCGCATCATCGCTCGCGCCCTGCGTGACCATGCGAAGGCTGGCGGCACCGTCATCATGGCAACGCACGACCTGGATTTTGCCGAGCAGGTAGCCGACGACATCGCCATGATGTTTGATGGCGAGATCGCCTGCATGGAGCCGCCGACCGACTTCTTTGCCGACAACGTGTTTTATAGGGCGTGAGCGGGTTCGCGGGCGAGAACGGTCTTACTGCTTGAGCGCCGTGTACTGCTGAAGGAGCGCCATGAGCCCAACGCGGCTGTTGACCTGTGTTTTTCGAAAGATGTTCTCCAGATGCTTTTTAACGGTGCCAGTGCTGATGGAGAGCTCTTCGGCGATGGCCGCGTTGTCCATGCCCGATAACACGCAACGACACACATCGATTTCGCGCGCTGAGACGTCGTAGTCGTGAGCAAATACGATTTCAGACGAGCTGCGGTCGGCGCGCACACGCCATTTTGATAGTCGGTTCGTGAGGTGTGGTTCGATGAGCTCAAGGATTTGAACTTCGCGATCGCTAAAGTCGCCCTCTTCTTTCTTGCGATTAAGATTGAGCGATCCCAAAAAGCCCTCGTCATTAAAGAAACTGACGTTGACGACGTGGCGGCCGCCAAGATAATCCTTCATATAACTGCTGTCGATATCGCCAGGGCTGAGCTGATCGGACTCGCGCAGCACCGTCGAGCGCGTAAGATTGCGGTGGGCGACGATCATGTCCTGCTGCCAGTACTTTTCGGTGTAGAGCTCGAGCATCCCAGCGGGGACATCGATGCCAAGAGGGTCAAGAAAGACGCGCGTTTTCCATTCTTGCGGGGTGGATACGAGATCCCTGGAAAGGTCGCTCAGGAAAAATGCAGCCGACTCGTAGGGGATGAGAAAACGCAGCTTTTTGAGGACGGTCGAGCGAAACTCGCGGTCGCTGTCGATGGAATTAATCGAAAGCACGAGATCGTTTAAGCAGAGCCATTCAGAATCGGACAAAAAGCTCAAGATGACCTCCGATGAGATTGCGTAGTGGTTTAGCTGGCATTTTAGTTAATATGCGTAGAGATACTACTCCTTTTTTCGAATGATGATAAGCCGTTAGCCGAATGGTTTCGGTGAGGGGCCAATCGCAAAATATGAATACCTAAGAGCCAGGGCCCGGTTCTCCAAGCTGTTTGATTATTCCGACTTATTAAAGGAGTCATCATGGAAGAGAAGCTTCCTTCATGGCGTTGGGCGATTGTTTCAGTCGTTTGCTTGCTGTGCTTTATGGCTAACTACATGCAGTACCAGGTCTCAGCACTCGCCGTCGAGGTCATGCCTATGCTCAATATCGATACCGTCGGCTTTTCGATGCTGTTCCTCGTTCCTATGCTTACCGCCGTTTTCTTCTCAATTCCGCTGGGTGCCCTTGGTGACCGTATCGGTTCTAAGAAAGTTGTCACGGTTTGCACCGCAATTTCGGTTGCCGGCGGTTTTCTCCGTTGCTTTACGCTCGATTCGTTCACGATGCAGATGACATCGATGTTCCTGATTGGCATGGGAATCTCGGCACTCAACGCCAACCTCATCAAGGTGCTCGGCACCTGGTTCCGTGAACAGACTGGTTTCGCCATGGGCTTGTTCTACGCGGCTTCGTGCGTTGCCATCGTTGTCGCTCAGATCTGCGCTGGCTTGTTCGGCAGCGTCTTTAACTCTTATATGGTCGCTGCTGTCGTCATGACCATTTCCTGGGTTCTTTGGATTGTGCTTGACCGAGATGTGCCCGAGGGGCAATCGCTCCCCGAGCCCGAGCCCGTGCTCGACTACATCAAGGTTGCTATCAAGAGTCCTGGCGTGTGGCTAATCTCCATCGGCGTCGGTTTTGGACTTGCCTCTACCACTGCCTATGCCGGTTTCCTGCCTCAGGCGCTTCAGCTTGGCAAGGGCATAGACGTCGCCACTGCTGGTTTCATGGCCGCAATTGTTACCGTTGGCAGCTTTTTCGGCTGCATCGTTGGGCCTGCGTTCTGCGATAAGCTTGGAAAGTTCAAGGGTTTTCTCATCGTCACTACTCTCATCGGTGCCATATCGATGTTCGTGACGTGGTACACCCCGGTTGGTTTCCTTCTGTGGACGATTTTGGTCATCAATGGCTTCTTTACCGCCATCAACGGCCCGATCATGCAGTCCATGCCTGTCCTCCTTCCCGAGATTGGTGATAAGTATGCTGGCTCCGCTGGCGGTATCGTAGGCACCATTTCCCTGCTCATGAGCTATTTCCTGCCTATCGGTATCTCCGCCATTGCCGGTGCCGATTACACTATGAACATGGGTCTCGAGAGCCTCTGCTTCCTGCTTTCCGTGGTTCCGGTTTTCTTCCTGCCCGAGCTCGGCCGCAAGGCCATGCAGGCTGCCGCCGCCAAGGACGGTGAGTAGCCATGGAATCGGTGGTTCCCGCCGATATCGTCCTTAAGACGACGGCGCTGTTTACGGCCGAGGAACTTGAGCCTCGCGCTGGGTGCGTTGCAGTTCGCGGCAGCGAGATTGTGGCCGTGGGCTCTCCCGACAAGGTGCAGCCGTTTATCGGTCCCGATACTGAGGTTATTGACGCCGGCAACAAACTGGTCATGCCCGGATTCAACGATTCACACATGCATTTTGCGCTTGGTTCAATCCAGAAGGATGAAGACTTCTGTTGCGATCTGATGTTCCTGCCGAGTGAGCAGGCTTGCGTGGATGCTGTGGCAAAGTTTGCTGCCGAACACCCTGACAATCCGTGGATTTACGGCCAGGGTTGGTATTCGCCTGCATGGGAAAACCCGATTGACCCTGATTGCCGCAGCCTCGATGCACTCGATATCGACCGCCCAATCGTGCTTTCGGATTTTTCGATGCACGTGGTGTGGTGCAATACCGCCGCGCTTAGGGCGGTTGGTATTGATCGCAATACACCGACGCCTGAAGGTGGTCTTATTCGCCACTTTGACAACGGCGAGCCGAATGGCTTTTTATCCGAGCCCCAGGCGACGAACATCTTGCTCGATGTTGTGCTCAATAAGCCGGACCTTGATGCGTCGTTGCTCAAGTCGATGCGCAAGTTCAACAAGCTCGGCATAACTTCGATTGGTGATATGTATCCTTTGGGCGTGACTACGCCCGGCGTGTACGACATCTATGACCGTCTGGCGAGCGAGGACCTGAGTACGCTGCGTATTAGCTACTATTCTGCGCTCGACGCTCCGATGTCAGAGTCGCAGGCCCTGCGTGTGCGTCATCACGGCGAGCGCGTCCGAATGGCAGGCCTCAAGTACATTTTGGACGGCTGTCCCGAGGCGTACACGGCCTACATGCATGAGCCGTATCTTAACGCTCCTACGGGGAAGGACTTTCGCGGCGAACCAGCATGCAACCAGGAGACGCTTGACCGCATGATGCTCGAGGCCAGCAAGAATGGCTTCGATGTTCGTATCCATGCTATCGGCGACGCATCGGCCACGATGATTATCGATGCCGTCGAGCGTGCCGAGGAGGTGTGCGGCAACAAGGGGGCGCGTTTTGCTATCGAGCATACAGATAACCTGAAGCTCGAGGATATTGCTCGCATGAAGCGCCTGGGCATTAATGCTGCGATTCAGCCGCAGCATCCCATCGGAGGCCTTGGGCAGGGCGTGTACGAGGAGTCTCTTGGCGAAGAGCGCATGAGCCACATGTGGCGCTATAGGGAAGAGGCCGATGGCGGAATCCACTTAGGGCTTGGTACTGACTGGCCTGCGGTGATGTCAATCGATCCTATCGATACCGTGTATGCTGCGGTGACGCGTAGCGAGTTTGACGGGCACCCGGCGGAGGGATACTTCCGCGAGAATGCCCTGACGCTCGGCGAGACGCTGCAAGCGCACACGCTCGGCTCAGCATATGTCGAGGGCTTTGAGCGCCGTTTGGGCAGCCTTGCCGCCGGCAAGCTTGCCGATATCGTCATCCTGTCGGGCAATCCGTTTGAAATGAACCCGATGGCGCTTCGCGATCTCGAAGTCGAGACGACGATCTTTAACGGACGCGTCGTCTATCGCAAGGATGAAGCATAGATAGGGTGATGAACGTGAGCAAAGGGACGGTCGAAAAATATGCCCTGCTGTTTGTGGTGTGCGGCATCGTGTTTGCTGCGAACTACGCGCAGTATCAGGTGTCGGGATTGGCACATCTGGTTGTGTCGGACCTGCATCTGACCTCGGCCGAGTTTTCAGCCGTCCTGTTTGCCCCGTTTGTTCCTGCCGTTGTATTCGGCATGCCTGTCGGCGTTTGCGCCGATCGATATGGCGTGAAGGTGCTCGTATTCATCGCATCGGCGATTTCTGCAATTGCAGCGGCTGCTCGCGCGGAGTGCGCATCGTTTGCGACGCTGTTCACGGCGACCATGCTTCTGGGCGCGGCACCATGCGTCGTGAATGCCATCGTTCTAAAAGTGCTTGGTTCCGCTTTTGGCGGAGAAACCGATAGGGCCATGGGATGGTTCTACGCTGCGGGGTCGGGCGGAATCGCCTGCTCGCTTGCAACCTCTCCTCTCTTTGCAACGTCCGGACGAGCATATGCCCTTGCTGCCGTTTTATTTGCCATGTTTGGATTGCTGTGGCTGCTGGTTGCGCCATCGGCAGATGTTCTGCAGGCTGCAGATGGCCTTGGCGTTCAGGGTGCGGAGCCTGCTTCGTCGTCGGCAAGTGCGTTTGCGACGGTAATCAAGATGCCGATGGTTTGGCTCGTGGCGATACTGCTTGGAGTCGCCCTTGCATCGGCTACGGCGTACTCGGGCTATCTTGTTTCAGCGCTTGAGGCTTCAATCGAACCTCAGGTCGCCGGGCTTCTTGCCTCTTTCGTGACGCTTGGGTCGATTGTCGGCAGCGTGGCCGGTCCCTACGCGCGAGCGCAATTTGGCGACTATCGCGTGTTTATGGCCATCGCCGCAATGGCGGGGAGTGCCCTTATGTGGGCCGGAGAGGCTTTTGTCTCTCAGCCTTCTGTCGGGCTCATGTTTGCGATTGGCGTTTCGACTGCCGTCGCCGGTCCGGTCGTTCAGTCGCTACCCTACATGTTGCCCGAGGTGCGCGAGGGGCTTGCAGGAAGCGCCGGTGGCGTGGTGAGCACCGTTTCGCTGGGGCTTACGTTTTTGATTCCCGTGGCCCTCTCCTTCTGCATTGGCGAGAGCTATGAAACGCTTCTATTTGGGTGCGCTGTTTTGTTTGGCGCGACGGCGCTGGCGTCTCCATTCCTGCCGTCTCCCGATTCACTTATGTAACACCTGTTTTCGCCCTTTGGGCCTGGCCGACAAGGGCAAAAGGAGTTGGTCTACTTGACACTAAAAAAGAGTACCGCTGTGACCATTCTCAACGGCATCGTTAATCCTCTATTCATGTGTTCATTTCTGCCGATTGTTGAGGGAAAGCCTGGCTTAGATTTTCAGGGACTTACTGGTTTCTGGGGGCAGCTTATTCTGGCCATCGGTATTGCACAGTTCGTGGGTTTTTTGCCGCTCTTTGGCAAAGCAATTGAGACGTGCGTTGAGTTTTTTGGTTTTGATCGGAACACTCCGGGCGCACGGATTTGCGGAACCGTTGTGGGCGCTACTCTGCTCTTCTGCATTATCGGGCTATTTGAAGTCGCGTTTCAGTCAGGCGTTGGCGTTATCGACGGTGTGCCGTTTTTCTCGCGCTGGGTTCGCCTCGTGGTGGGCGGATGGGCCTTTGTCGTTGTGGGCGGCTTGCTGTTTGATCCTTTTGTCGCGGCCATTGCCGCTAAAGTTACGGGCGAATAGCGCCAAGACCGGTCGCGTGGCGAAAGCCTGATCGACTGGCAGCCAAGGTCGGCCGGGGGATTGGTCGGCCTCATTTTGCCCGTGCTACCATAAACGGACATTCGTTTGATGGGGGCTGCCGTTGTCACGCGTCTTGCAACATATGGAAATCCCGCTGCTGCTGGCGGTTCCTGCGGTGATGGCTGCGGCGTTGCTGGCGGGCGTTGAGCAGGCAGCGTTGGCCATGCTGGTTGTGGTGGCGCTGGTGCTTGCGCTGTTCTTTGCGGGTTACGAGGCTTCGCGCCCGGGCCTGCGCCAGATTATGCCCACGCTGGTGTTGGCGGCGTTGGCCGCGGCGGGGCGCATCTTGTTCGGTCCCATTCCCGACTTTAAACCGGTGAGTGCCATCGCCATTATCGCGGGGGCGACGCTTGGTCGCCGCAATGGTTTTATGGTTGGCGCGCTGGCGGCGCTGACCAGCAATTTCTTTTTTGGACAAGGCATGTGGACGCCGTGGCAGATGTATGCCTGGGGGCTGGTTGGCTATGTTGGCGGCGCGCTAGCGTATGCGGGTGCGTTCGACCGCGTCGACGGCACCGTGCGCATGCCAGTACTGCTGGCGTACGGCTTTGCGTCGGGCCTGCTCTATGGCGTCGTGATCAACGCATATGACATCATTGGTTTTGTACAGCCGCTTACTTGGGCGGGTGCCGTGGCGCGTCTTGCCACGGCAGTGCCGTTCGATATTACGCACGGCCTTGCGACCTGCGTGTTTTTGGCCGCCTTGTACAAGCCTTGGTGCCGTCGCATTAACCGTGTCGTCGTGAAATACAGGCTGTAGGGCTGGTTGCGTCGGGGCGGGAATCAATACTGCCGAAGTGTCATTTCAAAACTATGCCGGTTTACGGGGCTAGATTGGCGCAGGCAGACCATGCCGGCTTTTTTCGAAATAGAGTAAGCCGTTCACCTGCGGTTTTATTATCTCGGAATTGCGTATGGTTGGGGGTTCGCGATTCAGCCCCGTAAACCGGCATAGTTTTGGAATGGCCGGCTGATATGACGGGCATCGTGGCCCTCAGAGAGCCAAATTGATCCATTTTCTTCCGTCCCCAGATGTCCCCAGGGAATCAGTTGACGGCGCTTGCCACGAAACTGGCCCATCTACTACGTTTAGCTTGATACTCCCGACCATGACCGCGTTTTATGAAAAACCGCAGGCTTTCTACCTGCGGTTTTCTTTTTGCGTTGTTCGCTGTGGTTGAGGGTGGTGGCTTAAACGTAGTAGATGGGCGTGTTTCGTGGCGGATGGGTCACGCGGACACCCTCACGAGGCCCAAAATGATCCGTTTTCCTTCGTCTCCGGGGGCAGCTGGAGTTAGAGCTCCAACGTAAGGGTGACGGGGCAGTGGTCGCTGCCGAAGATGTCGCCGCGGATGCCGGTGTCGCGTACGTTGCCGGCGATTGCGTCGCTCACCAGGAAGTAATCGATGCGCCAACCTGCGTTGTTCTTGCGCGCATTAAAGCGGTAGCTCCACCAGCTGTAGACGCCCTCGACGTCCGGATTGGCTGCGCGCCAAGTGTCGGTAAAACCGGCGTTGAGCAGCTCGGTAAACTTGCCACGCTCCTCGTCCGAAAAGCCTGCGTTGCCGCGGTTGGACTTGGGGTTCTTAAGGTCGATCTCCTCGTGTGCCACGTTAAAGTCGCCGCAGGTTACGACGGGCTTGCCGGTTTCGCGCTCAAGCGCGCTCAAAAAGCCGCGATAGGCATCGTCCCAGGCCATGCGCACGTCGATGCGCGCGAGCTCATTTTGGGCGTTGGGCGTATAGACGTCCACAAACCAAAACTTGTCGAACTCGAGCGCGCAGACGCGGCCCTCGGTTGCGGCTTGGGCGACGAGCTCGGCGCCCCCACCCTCGCCGGCGTAGGGCAGCAGTGCATCGGCGCGCAGCACGCGCAGCGGTTCCTGGCGGCTAAAGACCGCGGTGCCCGAGTAGCCCTTGCGCTCGGCGTAGCTCCAGGTTTGGTGATAGCCGGCCAGGTCGATATCGACCTGGCCCTCCTGCAGCTTGGTTTCCTGCAGCGCTAGGATATCGACATCGAGTTCCTGTGCGATCTGGATAAAGCTCGGGTCCTTTTTGAGCACGGCGCGCAGGCCGTTGACGTTCCACGAGGCGAAAGTGTAAGTCTGAGGCATGGTGTCCTTTCGACGGGGTTGGCAGGCTTAAGATTAGCGCAACAAGAGCGGGGCGGAGTCCGCGAGTGATAGTGCGAACGCCGCCATCCCGGAGACACGGACGGAGGACATATTATGGCGCAGACAATATCGGACCCCAAACAGGCCTCCGCCGCGCTGGCGGAGCTGTTCGAAACCCATAGCCACGTGGTCTTCTTTGGCGGCGCGGGCGTTTCCACGGCAAGCGGCATTCCCGATTTCCGCAGCGTGGACGGTCTGTATCATCAACAATTTGCCTATCCGCCCGAGACCATGCTCTCGCACAGCTTTTACGAGGCGCATCCGGCCGAGTTCTTCGACTTTTACCGCACCAAGATGATCGCGCCTAACGCTAAGCCCAACTGCTGCCACACCAAGCTGGCCGAGCTGGAGCGTGCCGGCAAGCTCGACGCCGTGGTGACGCAAAACATCGATGGCCTGCATCAGGTGGCCGGTTCACGGCGCGTGTTTGAGCTGCACGGCTCGGTCCACCGCAACATATGCCAGGCGTGCGGCGCGGTCTATAGCGCCGAGTGGATCTGCGCGCGCGAGCACGAGGATGCCGCGGGCGTGCCCGTGTGCCCTGCGTGCGGCGGCCGCATCAAACCCGATGTGGTGCTCTACGAGGAGCCGCTTGACGAGCGCGTGCTTACCGGCGCCGTTGCCGCCATCGCCGCGGCCGATGCCCTCATTGTGGGCGGGACTTCGCTCGTGGTGTATCCGGCGGCGGGCCTTACGCGCTACTTTACCGGCGATACGCTGACGATTTGCAATCTTGCTCCCACCGATCAGGATGCAAATGCCGACCTGCTGATTTCTTGCGACATCGCGGCCGCGTTTGCGTTCTAGCCCGCGCGCGCGGATACAATAGAAAGACTAATTGCAAAGCGACCCCGCCGTCAGCGCCCGAGCGCGGCGGCGTGGGCATTTTAGGAGGATGTTCATGGCGAACGACAGCAAGACATGGCGGTGCGGAAAGTACGAGCTCAGCTTTGATCGTCCGCGCATCATGGGCGTCCTCAATGTGACGCCCGATTCGTTTAGCGACGGCGGGGAGCACTTCGACCCGGACGCCGCCATCGAGTACGGCCTGGCGATGCTCGATGCCGGCGCCGACATCATCGACGTGGGCGGCGAGTCCACGCGCCCCGGCTTTACCCCGGTCAACCCCGACGAGGAGGCGCGTCGCGTGCTGCCCGTCGTGCGCGCGCTGGCCAAAGAGGGCGCCATCGTCTCGATCGATACGCGTCATATGGCGGTTGCCAAGGCGGCCGTGCGCTGCGGCGCCTCGATCGTCAACGACGTGACCGGCTTCACCGACCCCAAGATGGTCGAGTTCGTTAAGACGAGCACCTGCGGCGTCATCGTGATGCACGCCGGCGAGGTCGCCACACCAGCACGCACGCACGCGACGGTGCAGCTCGATACCTCAGCTGCGGCGTTTGTTGCCGAGAAGGCACGCGAAGCGGCTGCCGAGGCCGCGCGCGAGGCCGAGAAGCCGGCCCGTCGCCGTCGCGGCAAGTTGCTGGGCGAGTCCAAGGTTGAGGCCAAGCTTCCGGGCGGTGTGGTACAGCCCTCGCTGCCGTTTGGCGAACCGGAGCCCGCGCCCGAGCCTGTTGACGAGCCAGAGACGCCGGCTGCCGAGCAGACTGCCCCTGCCGCCGCTGCGCCCGAGACCGTGCCCGCAGCTACCGAAGCCGCACCAGAGCCCAGCGACCACCTGGCCGCCATGATGCGCCGCAGTGCCCGCCGTGAGGAAGCCTATGTGCCCACCTCGCAGCTCCGCCGCTTTACCCTGCCCGATTCGGCGCCCATCATGCGCCGCGTCATGGGCTTCCTGTCCGATCAGGCCCGCACGCTCATCCATGCCGGCGTGTCGCGCGACCGCATCTGCATCGATCCCGGTCCGGGCTTTGGCAAGACGGCCAACGAGGGTGTCGTCATCCAGCGCGAGACCGCCAAGATGGCGTCGCTGGGCTATCCGCTCATGTGCGCCGTGTCGCGCAAGCGTTTTGTGGGCGCCGTCTCGGGCGTGACCGAGGCCGCCGCGCGCGATGCCGCCACGTTTGGCGTGTGCCTGGGCGCCATCCAGGCCGGTGCCAACATCGTGCGCGTGCACGACGTCACCGGTTTCGCGCAGTTCCTGAACGGTTACTGGGCTGTCGCCAAGCCGCAGCCACGTCGCGCGTTTGTGGCCGTGGGTTCCAACCTGGGGCATCGCTGCGACAACATCCGCGCCGCCCGCGACATGATTGCCGAGATCCCGCTCACCTGCGTGTCCAACTCCTCGCGCATCTACGAGAGCGAGCCGGCCTACGAGACGCGCCAGGACGCGTTTGCCAACGCCGTCATCGAGATCAAGACCGAGCTGGCTCCGCTGGTGCTGCTTGACGAGCTCATGAAGATCGAGGCCGAGCTGGGCCGCGACCGTTCCAAGAAGGCCAAGGCAAACGGCCCGCGCACCATCGACCTGGACCTGCTGTGGATGGACGGCGAGACCCACGGCGGCAAGAAGCTGCGCCTGCCGCATCCGCTGATCGGCGAGCGCGACTTTGTGCTGGTGCCACTTGAGGACCTGATGCACGACCCGGCTCGGTTCTTCCGCTACAACGGCGTTGAGGTCAAGGAGCCCGAGGATCGCGTGGGCCATATCGTGGGCGAATTGGGGCGTATGTAGATGATCGAGATGAATGCTGTTGCCGCCGGTACCGAGCTCGACGCGGCGCGTGACGCGGGCCGCGAGGGTGCGTCCGCGGGCCGGTGCGCGTGGAGCGCGGGCGAGGCGTCGTTGACGTTTTCGCTGGTCGTGCGCCCCGATGTGAACATGCACGCCTTCCACGGTCTGCCGTTTGTGGCCGCAATGGGCATGATGGACGCGCTCGCGGGCACGGCCGCAACGCCGGGCCTGGGGCTTGCCGGCAAGGTGGGTATCCAGTGGCCGAGTGACATCGTGTGCGGCGCGCCTGCGTTTGAGACGTCGCTCGCGCGCGTCGCCGTGAACGGCGGTGCCGGTGCCGCGGGCATGTTTGCCGCGGTGACGGTGGATATTGAGCGTTCGGCACTGGGCGAGCTCGGCGTGGATATGGGCGACGAGGTACTGGTCGAGGCATTGGCCGCGGCGGTGCTCGCTCGCGTTGACGCCTGGGCGGTTGCCGCCAACACACCACAGGGCGCTGCCGGCCCGCTGGCCCCGGTGCTGGGCGAGTATTTCGATATGGTGCCGCTGCTGGGTCGTCAGGTCGCGGCGGTGTCGCCCAACGGCCTGCCGCTCGCGGTCGGCGTGTTTGCGGGCCTGGACATCTGGGGTCGCGCGACCATTAAGACTGACGCCGGCGAGCAAGAGTTTCCGCCCGAGGCCGTGCGCATTCGCGGGCTGTAGCGCGAGGCACTCGCGTTCAAAGATAACGATGACAACAAGACCCTCCTCGGCCTGTGCCGGGGAGGGTTTCGCCTATCTGGGGAATAGGCTTGGCGAGCATTTGCGGGGACTGTGGCATCGGGCGTGCTTGACTTAAGCCCCTGCTCTATCCCAGCTCCTGCATGCGGCGGTAGATTTCGCAGATACCCTTGATGGTGAGCTGTCCGTCGACCACGTCGAAGGCGTCGGTCGAATCGGCGACGATGCTGGCGAGACCGCCCGTGGCGATAACGGTGGCGTCCTCGCGGCCCAGCTCGCGCTTCATGCGCGCGACTAGGCCCTCAGCCATTGCGGCGGCGCCCGTTACGGCGCCGACCTTGATGCACTCCTCGGTATCGCGGCCGATGGCGTGCTCGGGCGCCTCGAGCGGAACGCTGGCGAGCTTGGCGGCTCGGGCGGCGAGCGCGTCCATCGAAATGCGGATGCCCGGCGCAATCGCTCCACCAATGTAATAACCGTCCTCATCGATGACGTCGATATTGGTCGCGGTGCCAAAGTCCACCACGATTGCCGGCGCGCCGTAGAAAGTTTCGGCCGCAACGGCGTTAGCGACGCGGTCGGCACCTACGGCCTGGGGACGCGCCGCGCGCAGCTTGGTCACCGCGGCCGTCTGCGGTCCGATGACGATGGCGTCTGCGGCAATGCGGTCGGCCACGGCGTGCCATTCGCGCGAGAGCTGCGGCACCACGCCCGCAAAGGCGATCGCGTCGACCGCGTCGAGCGAAAGGCCGTACATCTTAAAGAAACCCATCAGGCGCACATGGATCTCGTCGGCGGTATAAGAGCGGTCGGTGGGCATGCGCCACGACTGCACCAGCTCGTCTCCGTCAAACAGGCCCATGGCCGTCTGCGTATTTCCCATATCGATAGCGAGCAGCATGTCTACTCCCGGTGTTGGCATAAAAGGACGCGCACCATTGTATACGTGCCGTCGACGGCGCTCGGCTGCGATTCGTTTACGGTGATAGGGGCTGAGGGGTTTTAAATATGAAGGAATTATGCTCTACGAGATTTTCCTTGCCGTTTACCGAACTCCCGTGTAATATTCTTTCTTGCGCACATGAGGCGCCCAGACATTGCGGGGTGGAGCAGTCTGGTAGCTCGCCGGGCTCATAACCCGGAGGTCGTAGGTTCAAATCCTGCCCCCGCGACCAAGAACTTGCAGCTCGTCGGCCTAGCCGGCGAGCTTTTTTGTTATTCCGGGACCGTGTTTTTCGGTCCAATTCTCAGCCTCTCAAACAAAATCTCGATCTGTAACATCTAGACCCGATTTGGGCGGCTAGGTGTTACAGATTGAGATGTTGAGTCCCCGCCTGGACGGTTTGTCTAAATCTGTAACACGAGGGATGGATTTTGCCGAGTAACTGTTACAGATTGAGATTTTCTGCCGGGACGGTTTTGGTTTGTCTCAATCTGTAACAGTTGCTCGGCAAAATAGGGTCTTACTGTTACAGATCGAGACAAACCGACGGGCCGCCCCGCCCCATCCACCTACCGCTACCTGCTATCCGCCGATTTCCGTTGTGCCGCTGTGCCCCCATGCCATATCCTCTAGACAACTACGCGGCACCATCGCCGCCGCGCCTACAAGAGAGGAATGTCCATGACCGCACCTGCATCCAAGCTGCTCCAGCCCATTACGGTTGGCCCCCTTGAGCTCAAGAACCGCATTATGTTCCCGCCGCTGACCACCGGCTACGAGGAGCGCGACGGCTCCATCGGCGAGCGCAGCCTGGCTTTTTACGAGCGCCTGGCCCGTGGCGGCGTGAGCTACATCGTCATCGGCGACGTCGCTCCCGTCATGACCGCGAGCCCCACGCCCAAGCTGGCGACCGACGCCCAGATCCCCACGTTTAAGGCGCTGGCCGACACCGTCCACAAGCACGGCGCCAAGGTCGCGCTGCAGCTGTTCCACCCCGAGTACGACGTGCCCGGTGTCGGCCGCATGGTCATGGGTTCCATGGCCGCCGCCAAGGCCGCGCAGGAGGCCAAGGCCGCCGGCGACGAGGAGACCTTCGCCGCCAAGATGGCCGAGTCCAACGAGATCCGCAAGCAGGCCTACGCCAAGTTGCACCACGATATGCAGCACTTTGTGAACGAGGCGAGCGTAGAGCAGCTCACCCAGATCAAGGAGGCCATCGCCGCCTCGGCCGCCCGCGCGCAGCAGGCCGGCATCGACGCCATCGAGGTCCACGGCGACCGCTTGGTGGGTTCGCTGTGCTCGGCCATCCTCAACCAGCGCACCGACGAGTACGGTGGCTCGTTCGAGAACCGCGTTCGCTATGCGCTCGAGGTTGTCGCCGCCATTAAGGAAGCCGCGCCGCAGCTGATGGTGGAGTACAAGCTCCCCGTGATCATGGAGAACCCCGACGGCACGCCGCGCGGCAAGGGCGGCCTGCAGCCCGATGAGGCCTGCGAGTTTGCCAAGCTGCTCGAGGGCGCCGGCATCGACATGATCCAGGTTGCACAGGCCAACCATACCGGCAACATGGGCGACACCATTCCGCCCATGGGCGCCATGCCCTACAACTGGACGCTGCCCGTGGCCGAGCGCGTCAAGGCCCTGGTCTCCGTGCCGGTGGCCACCGTCGGCCGTGTTGTTTCGGTCGAGGCCGGCGAGAAGATTCTGGAAGACGGTTCGGCCGATATCATCGCGTACGGCCGCTCGCTCATGTGCGACCCCGACATTGCGCTGAAGGCCGCCACGGGTGAGCCCATTCGCGAGTGCCTCAATTGCAACAAGGGCTGCGTCGACGCGATTCAAAACCGCAAGTACATCTCGTGCGTGCTCAATGCCGAGAACGGCGACGAGGCGACCATCGCCATCAAGCCGGGCGAGGGCGACAAGAAGATTGCCGTGGTGGGCGGCGGCATCGCCGGCCTGGAGGCCGCGCGCGTGGCGGCCAAGCGCGGCTACGATGTGACCGTTTACGAGGCGAGCGATCACTTGGGCGGCCAGATTGTGCTGGCAGCCGCGCCTCCGCGCAAGGACGAGATCATGCGCTCGGTCGAGTACTACGAGAAGATTCTGCCCGGCCTGGGCGTGAAGGTCGAGCTCAACCATGCCGCTAGCCCCGCGGATCTCAACGCCGCCGACGCCGCGATTGTGGCCGTGGGCGCGCACGACGTGGTCATCCCCGTTCCGGGTGCCGACTCGGACAAGGTCGTCTCGAGCTGGGACGTGCTGGCCGGCAAGGTGGAGCTCAGCGGGCGCGTCGCCGTCATTGGCGGTGGCCTGGTGGGCACCGAGACTGCCGAGTACCTGCTGCAGCACGGCTGCGAGGTGGCGATCGTCGAGATGCTCGACAAGATTGCCGCGGGCGAGTCCGAGACCATTCTGCCGCTGATCATGAGCGACTTCGCCGCCCACAACGTGGAACAGCACGTTAAGACCCGCCTGACCGCCATTACCGACGAGGGCGTGGAGGCCGTGCACACCACCGAGGACGGCCCCGAGGAGCCGGTGAAGATCGCCTGCGATTACGTGGTGATGGCCGTGGGATCCAAGGCCAACGCGTTTGACCTGGATGGCGTGACGGTGCCCGTGACCTGCGTGGGCGACTGCTCGGGCGAGCGCACCGCCGACATTGCGAGCGCCATTCGCACGGCGTATCACGCGGCCAACGAGCTGTAGTTGAACATCGTGGCCAGGCGGGGCGGTAGCACGGATCCGCCTCGCCTGGCTGTGTCCCGTCGGGTGTCAACCGGTGCGGGGCCTGCAAGCGCAGCAGGCCCCGCCCTTTTTGTTTTGCTCCGGTGGATGGCAATGCGCGGTAATCATGAGGAGTAAGGACGTCTACTGCCTTGCCGATTACTCAAAATTATTGGGGGAGGGGTTAATAATCATATCCGCTATAGCAAAGGACATAAAGAGGTGTCAATTTTGTTGACAGGCGAATGACGATTGGCTGCGAGTCAGCTACCAGCGTAAATAATCGATAAAGAAATGTCGTAAATTGGTGCCAAATGCCCAGATAACGCCGCGTCTATTTTAATTAACTGCTTTGAGCAAACAGTAAAATGCTACTATCTAACTTGCACGTAAGAAAGCAGATTAACGGTTAAGGCTAAGAAGTGGCAGGTATGTCGGAAGCAACTAGGACTCGCACGCATGCGCCCGAGGTTAGGCAGCGCGCCGTCGAGATCCTCCAAGAGGGGGTCGGTCATCGCGCCCTCGCCGCGGAGCTTGGCATTCCCCAGGCCACGGCTCGTCAGTGGGCCCGCGCGTATGCCGTAGGCGGTGCCGACGCCGTTCTCAACGCCGGTTCGCATCATCACACCTATTCGTACGAAGTTAAGCTCGCCGTGGTCAAGGACCGCTTGGAAAACGGCTTAACGGTTCGCGAGGCCATGATCAAGCACAAGATTCCCAGCGAGTCTTCGGTCAAGGCTTGGTGCCGCCAGTATCGCGAGAGCGGTGAGTCCGCGCTGGTTGATAAGCCGCGCGTTAAAAAGGCGGAATAGCGAACGGGATGGTGCGCCCACAGGGGCGCATTTTTCTTGCCGCGCCAACTTTTTGGACCGTCGTGAGCCTACTGGAACATCCTCCAAAGTGGTTAATAAACCGCGCGCAGTGGCCCGTGCGCCCGCCGCCGCGATAGGGGGAGCGTCGCCTCTCTGCTCCAAAGCGGACAGACTCGTTACCCCGTACGCCTAAAACTCCCCAGTTGACCGAAAACCCGCCGCCGCTACTCCTCAACTGAGCTATAACGTTAAACAATTGCAGCGTTTTTGCATGGGGGAGTGATGGTATGACGCTACTGTATTTCCTTACCCTGTTTCCGCTGGTACCGGCGCTGGGCATGCTGCTCGCGCGCGGTGACCGCGCCCGCGATGCGGTGGGGCTCATAGGCTCTGGCATCATTATGGCGGTGACAGTTGTAGTCGCCGTCATGTTTTTTGGCACGGGTCCGCAGAGCTTTGAGGTTGCCCCCGGCACCTCGCATGTGCTCTCGATCATCAGTTCCGTTATCGACGTCATCCTGTGCGCCGTCATCCTGTACAACGCGTACAAATATAGGAACGCGCTCACCACGGTGCTCAGCGTAGTCCAGTTGGTGGGCTCGCTCGCCTTTGCAGCCATGACGCTGCCCGCGACCGAAGCCGTCACCGCAACCCCGCTCTACCTGGACTACATGAGCGTGATCATGGTCCTCGCCGTCGGCATCGTCGGCAGCCTTATCTGCGTGTATGCCCTGGGCTACATGAAGGACTTCCAGGCCCACGACGAGCACGAGGCTGCGCTGCGCGGGCAGACCGCGCCCGACCGTCGCCCGCAGTTCCTGGCGCTTATGTTCCTGTTCCTCTCAGCCATGTTCGTCATCGTGACGAGCGACAACCTTGAGTGGCTGTTCTGCGGCTGGGAAATCACCACCGTGTGCTCGTTCCTTATGATTGGCTACACGCGCACGCCCGAGGCCATCAAGAACGCCTTCACCCAGATCATCCTCAACATGCTGGGCGGTATCGCGTTTTTGGCCGGACTCATGTACCTGCACGTTAACAGCATGCCGCTGACCATCTCGGGCATGATCGAGCTTTCCGGCGCCGGAACCGCGCAATCTGCGCTGCTGGTGATGCCGGTCATTCTGTTGTCGCTCGCCGCGCTCACCAAGGCCGCACAGATGCCGTTCCACACGTGGCTGTTGGGTGCCATGGTTGCCCCCACGCCCACGAGCGCCCTGCTGCACTCGTCAACCATGGTCAAAGCCGGCGTGTTCCTGATGGTCAAGCTGAGCCCACTCTATGCCATCTATCCCGTGACCGGCTTTATGGTCACGAGTGTGGGTGCCATCACGTTTTTGCTCGCTGCCCTCATGGCCATCTCGCAGAGCAACGCCAAACGTGTGCTCGCGTACTCCACCATTTCCAACTTGGGCCTTATCAGCGCCTGCTTGGGTGTCGGCGCGCCCGAGGCCGTATGGGCCGCCATCTTCCTAATCCTGTTCCACACGGTGGCAAAGTCGCTGCTGTTCCTGTGCGTGGGCACGGCCGAGCATCATATCGGCAGCCGCAATATCGAGGACATGGACGGTATGTTCAGCCGCATGCCGCACCTGACGCGCCTTATGATGCTGGGCATCATGGGCATGTTTGTGGCGCCGTTTGGCATGCTCGTGTCCAAGTGGGGCGCCCTGGTGGCGTTTGCGCAGACCGGCAACGTGCTCATGATCATGGTGCTGGCCTTTGGCTCGGCCGCGACGTTCTATTTTTGGGGCAAGTGGCTTGCCAAGCTTTCGGGCGTCGACCCCACGGCTCAAAACGTCGAGGTCAATGTCCATAAGACCGAATGGATGGCGCTCAACACCATCGCCGCGCTGCTGATTCTGTGCTGCGTGGCGTTTCCGGTTATCTCGAGCGGTCTGGTATCGCCCTATCTCGCCATGGTGTTTGGACGCGTGCCGTACGTTATTGGCAAGGACGCCATGTATCTGATGGTGGTTATCGTAGCGTTTATCGCCGTGGTGCTGCTGACGTCGTTCCGCGTGAGCAATAAGCCGCACGTCAACGTGTACCTTTCGGGCGTGGGAACCGACAAATATCGCCATTTCCGCGGCTCGATGGGACGCGAGGTGAAGGCCGAAAAGCGCAATTGGTACTCGGAGGACGCCCTTGGCGAGAAGCGTATTGGCCCCGCGGGTAGCGTCGTGTGCTGCAGCATTATCTTGTTTGCGCTGCTGTGTTGCGCGTGGATTGGGCCCGAGCGGCTTGCCATGAGCGCGCCCTCGGTGTTGCGCGGCAAGTATTTTGAAGGTTCGGGCGTCGTGGGCATCTTTATTGGCACCGTGGCGTTTGCCTTGATTGCGCCTTTGGTTGGTGGCCTGATCGACGGCGTTGACCGTAAGCTTTCGGCTCGCATGCAGGGCCGCGTGGGCCCGCGCCTGCTACAACCCTTCTACGATGTGGCCAAGCTCCTGCGCAAGGCCCCCGCCAGCGTAAACACCATGGACGACACCTACATGGCGTGCGCGCTCATCTTTACCGTGGTGGGCGGCGGCATCTTTGTGTCGGGCTCCAACACGCTGCTGTGCGCGTTTATGGTTACCCTCGCCGCGATCTTTGTGGTGTTGGCGTCCGCCTCGACGCAAAGCCCGTTTGCTCAGGTCGGCGCCGACCGCGAGCTGCTGCAGGTCATGAGTTACGAGCCCGCCGTTCTGCTGATGAGTGTGGGCCTGTACCTTGCCACCGACAGCTTCGATTCCATTGCTGTGACGGGGCAGTCGGCCCCTATCATCGTGTACAGCGCGCCCATTTTCCTCGCGTTGCTCGCGGTGCTTACCATCAAGCTGCGCAAGTCGCCGTTTGACCTTTCGTACTCGCATCATGCGCATCAGGAGATCGTCCAGGGCGTCGCCACCGAGATGAGCGGCGGCACGCTGGCCAAGATGACCCTTATGCACTGGTGCGAGACCGTGCTGTTTTTGATGTGGGTGGGCATGTTCTTTGTTTGGGACAACCCCGTGAGCTGGGTTGTAGCCCTGGTCGTGATGGCCGCGACGTATTTTGTCGAGGTCCTGATCGACAACACCTTCGCACGCAGCACCTGGCGCAGCTGCTTTAGGCTCGGATGGGGCGTGGCGCTGGTGTTTGGCCTGCTCAACCTTATGCCCATCCTCGTCGACGTATTTATTTAGGAGGCGGCATCCATGGATCATAAAATGTCGCGCTCGCCGTGGGTTATTCATTACGACGGCTCGAGCTGCAACGGATGCGATATCGAGGTGTTGGCCTCGCTCACGCCGCTGTTCGATGCGGAACGCTTTGGCGTGGTCAACACCGGCAACCCCAAGCATGCGGACATCTTTTTGGTGACGGGGTCGGTCAATGTCCAGAACCTGCCTGTCGTGCGCCAGATTTACAACCAGATGCTCGAGCCCAAGTGCGTGGTGGCCTGCGGCATTTGCGCGTGTTCGGGCGGCGTGTTCCGCGATGCCTATAACGTGACCGGCGGCGTGGACCGCGCAATTCCCGTGGATGTGTACGCGCCTGGGTGCGCCATTCGCCCCGAGACCGTGATCGATGCCATCGTGGAGGCGTGCGGCATCCTGGACCAGAAAGAGGCCGTGATGCGCGCCGGCGGCGATCCGCTTACCGTGGGCGGCGCCGCTACTTGGGACGGTGGCGTTGAGCTGGGCGAGGACGGGTTTGTGGCTGCGGGGGCCGGGGCCGTCGCCGGTGACGGCGTCGAGGTCAACGTGTCCACCAGGTCCGCCGCGCCCGCCGCTGCAAAGGAGGCCGAGTAATGCAAAAGGCTATCTATACCATCGTCGGGATCGACGAGCTCCTGTCGCATGTCCAGGCGCTCAAGGGCGTTGGCGCGCGCTTTGTGCAGATGCACGCCGAACGCAACGTCGACGACGGCACGTATCGCCTGGTCTATACATTTATCAACGTTCGTGCTGCTCAGGAGCATATTGTGCAGGACGGCAACTATGCGATCGAAAACCTGGTGGTTGAGGGAATTGATCAGTACCAGGAGATTCCGTCTATCAGTTCGTACTATCCGGCGGTATTCCCGTTTGAAAACGAGGCCCACGACCTGTTTGGTCTTGCCATTACCGACATGCAGATCGACTTTAAGGGCTTTTTCTACCAGGTCTCGACTGCCGAGCCCATGAGCGTTATCACGCCCGAGGTGAAGGCCGCGCGCGAGAAAGCCATGAAGGTCCGTGCGGCTGCCGAGGCCAAGGCGCGCAAGGTCGCGGCCGAGAAGGCCGCCACGGCTGCGGCTGCTGCAGGGGAAGGCGCTGCGAGCGCCGGCGATGCCGCGGGCGTCGCTGCTCAGCCCGCTGCGACTGCCGGCTCCGATGCCCAGCATGACGATGCCGCTGCCAAGGCCGCGCTCAAGGCTGCCGAGATGGAGGCAAAGCTCGCTGCCATGGATCCCGAGAAAGCGGCCAAGGTCCGCGCGGCGCTTGCCGCCAAGGCCGCCCGCGACAAGCAGAAAAAGGAGGCGTAAGGTCCATGGCTCATCGCTCCGTAATTCCGTTTGGCCCGCAGCACCCGGTGCTGCCCGAGCCGCTTCATCTGGACCTAGTGATCGAGGACGACCGCGTCATCGAAGCAATTCCGCAGATCGGCTTTGTGCACCGCGGACTCGAGAAGCTCACCGAAAAGCGCGATATGCATCAGTTTGGCTACATCGCCGAGCGCATCTGCGGCATCTGCGCCGTGGGCCATAGCTGTGGCTACGCCAGCGCCTGCGAGCGCATGCTCGGCATCGAGGTGCCTGGTCGCGTGCAGTATATCCGCACCATTCTGCATGAGCTTTCGCGCATTCACTCGCACCTGCTGTGGCTGGGCCTGCTCGCCGATGCCTTTGGCTTTGAGGCGCTGTTCTATCGTTCGTGGACGCTGCGCGAGCAGATTCTCAAGATCTTTGAGAGCACTTGCGGCGGTCGCGTGATTCTGTCGATTAACGAGATTGGCGGCCTTAAACACGACATTGAGGATTCCGAGCTGGCGGGTATTGTCCAGACGCTCGACGCTATGCGCCCTGACTACGAGGCCGTGGTGCATACATTTTTGGACGACAATAGCTGCGGCGAGCGCCTGCATAGCGTGGGCGTGATCAGCAAGAAGGACGCGCTGGATCTGTCGATGGTCGGCCCGTTCGGTCGCGCCTCGGGCGTGGATTATGACGTGCGCATGTTCGGTGACGGTGCCTATGCGGACTTGGCTGCGTTTGAGCCGATTGTTGCCACCGATGGCGACTGTTATGCCCGCTGCCAGGTGCGTTGTGCCGAGGTTACGCAGGCCATGGACATTATCAAGGAGCTTGTCGGCAAGATTCCGCACGACGGTATCGGCGGGCGTACCAAGCTCACGCCGGCCGACGGCGCGCGCGGCGAGGTCGTGATTGAGCAGCCGCGCGGCGAGGCGTATTACTATGTGCGCGGCAACGGCACCAAGAACTTGGACCGTTTCCGCGTGCGCACGCCGACGTCGCAAAATCTGGCGGGTCTGACGCATGCGCTGCAGGGCGTGCTCCTTGCCAACGTGCCCATGATTATCCTGACCATCGACCCCTGCATTAGCTGCACGGAAAGGTAGGCGCGGCATGAGCTTACTGACATTTGCCAAGACGGCCTTGGGTTCTATGGTCAAGCAGCCGGTAACGGTGTGCTATCCGCAGGAGAAGCTCGCGGCACCCGAGCGCCTGCGCGGGCATATCGTCAACGACATGGACGTGTGCATCTGCTGCGGCATGTGCGCGCGCCGTTGCCCGGCGGGTGCACTTGCGGTCGATCGCAAGGGCGGAACGTGGTCGATTGACCCGTATGCCTGCGTGGTATGCGGCGAGTGCATCGAGAGCTGCCCCAAACACTGCCTGACTATGGACACCGCCCGCACTCCAGTCGCGGCGGACAAGACTCCCACAGTAGAAACCAAGCCGGAATAGCGTTGGGATGGGGCTGGTATAGCGCTGGAATAGGGGCCGGTGGGGCAAAAATGCCCCACCGGCCCCGCGCTTAAACGCGCGGTTGGGCTGCCACGAACAAAACTATGCCGGATTACGGGGCTGGATTGCGAATCCCCAACCATACAGAAAATCGAAAAACAAAACCGCAGGTAGATAGCCTGCCGTTTTTCAAAAAAAGGCTGTATGGATGAGGACTCCGACTTTAGCCCCGTAATCCGGCATAGTTTTGAAATAGCACCATATCCGTAGCAGCCCTTGATCTCCCGTGGACAGAGGGAAACGGATCATTTTTGCCTCACGAGGGCTGCCGCGTGACCCGTCTGCCACGAAATGGGCCTATCTACTACGTTTAGGCGGCAGTCCTCGACCACGTCAAGTAATGCGAAATGAAAACCGCAGGTAGAACGCTTGCGGTTTTTCATGAAAAGCGGCTATGGTCGGGGTATCGAGTCAAACGTAGTAGATGGCCCGATTTCGTGGCGAGCGTTACCAACTGATCCCCCGGGGACGGAGGAAAACGGATCATTTTGACCTGTTGGCTCCGAGTCGCACCCGTTTTCCTGCGAAAACTTTCGTGTCTCAACTTCGGTGAGACATTTGTCTCACGCCCAAAATCAAATCTGGAACGTGTGTCACCTGCCCTAATTGTGTCTCATTTCGTAACTTTAGGCTGATGCAAGGTTTGAGACAGTGAGAAGGGAGACGCGATGAGTAAGTACACGAGGGGTCTCTTGGCGGTGATACTGGCCGTAGTGCTGGTATTGCCGGCTGCAGCATTTGCCATGCTGCCCGAGGCCAACGCCAGGTCCAGCACAGGAATGGACGGACCGACGGTGAGCGGACCGACGGTCGTCGACCCCGACACCAGCGGACGCTGGGAAAAATGGGCGGCCGGCCACAGCGGCAATAAGGTGACGACTCAAAACGTCGGCCGAATCTGGACCGACAAGACGGTTGAGGCAACCGGAGAAAACGAAGTGTCAGATTTTGTGACCACGCTTTCGGCGATGTCCTCGACGTCTAATTCAACCGTGACAGTCACCACGCCGCTTGACATCGTGCTAGTGCTGGATGCATCCGGCTCGATGAATGATCCTATGGGCGGCGGCGACAAGACCGAGCGCATCGAAGCGCTGAAGAACGCAGCGAATAGCTTTATCGATACCATTGCCAAGCAAAACGAGGGTGTCGAGGGCGTGGATAGGCAGCATAAGGTTGCCGTCGTTAAGTTCGCGGGCGATAAGTCCAACAATATCGGCAACGATACGTATCGTGACAAAGGGTACGTCTACAATAACACGCAGGTTATGAAGGACCTGATTGATTGTTCCGGCAGCAACGTGAAAGCTCTTAAGGATACAATTGCCGGTATTAAACCCGCCGGTGCCACACGTGCCGATTATGGTCTGGAGCTGGCTAAGGACAGGACTTCTGGTCGCAAAGACGCCAAGAAGATTATTGTCTTCTTTACTGATGGTACGCCAACGAGTCAAAGTGAATTCAATCCTACAGTCGCTAACGCTGCCGTGACGGCTGCCAAGGACATGAAGGACGCCAAGGCCACCGTTTATACCATTGGCATCTTTAAAGATGCGAATCCCAGCGCCGGCGTCCAAGACTCGCAGACAAGCAAAGAGAACAAATTCATGCAGGCCGTGTCGAGCAACTACCCCAATGCCACGGCATGGAACACTCACGGCACGCGTGCGGAAAACTCCGATTTCTACAAGTCGGCGACCAATGCCGATGAGCTCAAGAAGGTCTTCGACGACATCTCGCAAGCCATTACGTCGGAGAAGCCTTATCCGACCGAAATTCAGAAGGGCTACGAGACCAAGTCCGGTTACATCACGTTTACCGATGAGCTGGGCGACTTTATGCAGGTCGACAGCTTCACCGAGGTCGTCATCAACGGCACGTCGTTTACCAAGCCGAACAAGATGTTCAACAAAGAAACCAATACCGATACGTATGAGTTCACCGGTAAGGCAAAAGACCTGCTCATCACCGTGCAGCGCGCCGACGATAAAAATCCCCGAAAGGGC
Source organism: uncultured Collinsella sp. (assembly GCA_958415625.1). Lineage (GTDB taxonomy): Bacteria > Actinomycetota > Coriobacteriia > Coriobacteriales > Coriobacteriaceae > Collinsella. The sequence goes on from CATYZI010000002.1 coordinate 37,718, forward strand.
GATATTGTAACGGTCAGCATCCCCGCATCGTTGATTCCGCTGAGCCACTTTAAGACCGTAGACGGCAAGCTTTCGGTCGATAGCGCTCAGCCTATCCGCGTGAAGTACGCCTCGAGCGTGAAGAAGGACGCGCTCGACAACCTGTTTACGCCCGAGAAGGTCACGGGGCTCAAGGATTACATCGAGCACAATACGACTGTCGTCGATGGCACCGAGACCGTGAATTTCTACGCGAACAAGTGGAACGGCGGCGAGCTGGGAGATACGGTTGCGACCTTTGAGCCGGCCGACACCAACCGCTACTACTACTTCCAGAAGCAGACTCCTATTTACACGAATGAGGGCTGCACGAAGCCGGCAACGGGCTCGCTGGATGATAACACCACCTATTACTATAAGGATGAGTTTGAGGAGCAGGGTGAGAACGGCGAGGCCAAGTCTACGACCGATGTCATCGCATTCATGGGCGGCGATGCTGCGAAGTTCGACGGCGCTATTGTTGCTGACAAGAAGAGCGGCAGCCTGTCGTTTAGTATCGGAACCGCGCGCCTGGCCTTTATCGACGAGCTTCATACCACCAAGAAGAGCGTGGGCGGCAACAACACCGGTACCGCCTCCGACGTGCTCAATCCCAAGTGGAACAACATGTCCGCCAAGGCCGCCGCGACGCACGTCAACTCCTACCTGGGCAATAACGGCAAGATCAGTTATAAGTACGACATGACGCCGACGACGGTGGACACCAAGGCGAGCTTTGGCTTGACCAAGGTGCTCGAGGGCCGCAACTGGACGAAGGAGGACAAGTTTGAGTTTGGGCTGACGTCCGAGGGCAACGCCCCGATGCCCGAGTCCGCGACTGCGACCGTGTTTGCGTCCGTGACCAAGGACGATCTGAATGACAAGGGCAAGGCGGCCATTAACTTCGGTACGATCGAATACGCCGCACCTGGAACGTATGTCTACAAGGTCAGCGAGAAGAACGCTGGGACCACGGTTGACGGCGTTGCCTACAGCAAGAACGTCGCGGAGATCACCGTGACGGTGACGCCCAACAAGAAGGGCGAGCTCAGCGCTGACGTGAAGGTGACTTGGAGCGAAGCAGGCGAGAACGAGTTCAAGAACGTTTACGCTGCGGAGCCTGTTGAGTCCAGCGTTACCGACAAGATTGACGTGACCAAGTCCCTGACCGGGCGCGATCTTGCGGCCGGCGAGTTCAGCTTTGAGCTGCTCGAAGTCGTGGACAAGGAAGATAAGCCTGTCGAGACCGTCAAGAACGATGCCAACGGCAAGGTGACGTTCAGCGCTATCAAGTACACTGAGATCGGTCAGCACACCTACAAGCTGCACGAGGTCAAGGGTGACGCCGGTGGTATTGCCTACGACGAAACGGTCTACACCATCGTGACGACCATCAGCGATAACAGCAAGGGCCAGCTGGTTGCCACGCACGAGGTGAAGGGTGCCGAGGATCCCAAGAGCATCGAGTTCAAGAACGCTTACACCACGAATGCCGCCGAGGCATCGCTTGTGGGTATCAAGAACCTGCAGGCCGTCGACGGCCTGACCCCGGCTGACATCGCCGGCAAGTTCACCTTTACCGTGACCGGCGAAGAGGGTGCACCCATGCCCGTGAACGCGAGCGTGCACAACGGCGCCGACGGCAAGGTCGACTTTGGCAAGATCACCTTTACGCTCGACGGCCTTAACAAGGCTCTGGGCGAGAAGCCCGAGAAGCGCGAGCACACCTTTACCTACACCGTGACCGAGTCCGGCGAGGTCGCTGGCGTGACCAACGACGCCAAGCCGTCGCGCGAGGTTTCCTTCACCGTGACCGATGACGGCAAGGGCAATCTGCGCGTGTCCCGCAAGCCGGACGGCAACGCGGCCTTCACGTTCACTAATACCTATAACGTGACGCCTGACAAGTTCAGCGTCACCGACCAGATCACCGCGACCAAGTCCCTGACCGGGCGCACGCTTGCCGCCGGCGAGTTCTCCTTCGAGCTGGTCGAGGGCGACAAGGTCGTCGCCAGGGGCACCAATGCCGCCGATGGCACGATCACCATGGACAAGGTCACCTACGACAAGCCCGGCAAGCATACCTACACGCTGCGCGAGGTCAACGGCGGAACCACCAGCAAGGGCATCACCTACAGTGACGCCAAGTTCACCATCGAGACCACCATTACCGACAACGGCGACGGCACCCTCAGCGCTACGCACGAGCTGAAGGGCGACAAGCCTGCGACCTTCGAGAACACCTACAGCGTGACCCCGACCTATGCAGACCTCGACTTTGACCTGAGCAAGGCCATCGACGGCCGCGACTGGACGGATGGGGACGAGTTCAGCTTTACCATCACTTCTCCTGACGGCGCCCCGCTGCCCGATCCCGCAACCGTGACCGTGAACAAGCACGATGCGAAGGACGGCATCGCTGCCATCAAGTTCGGCAAGATTCACTACACGGCTGCCGGAACCTACAAGTACGAGATCCGCGAGAACGCGGGTAGCACGGTCGGCATGACGTATGATACTCATGTCGCGACCGCCGAAGTGACCGTGACCGAGAACGGCGAGGGCAACCTGAAAGCCAACGTCACCAAGAAGGAAAACGGACGCTTTACTAACAAGTACCGCACTGAGCTCGATTACGTCGCGGCCGGCGGTCTGTGGCTCAGCAAGTATCTGGACGGCCGCCCCATGACCGAGGGCCAGTTCACCTTTACCGTGACACCCGCTGACGACGCGTCGGCTAGCGCGCTCGGTCTGCTGCCCGGAGCCAACAACTTCAAGTCTCCTGCAGCGGCAGAGACAACAGTCGGCCTGATCGACATCTTGGCTGGTCATGAGGTTACATTTACGCAGGCTGACGCCGGCAAGACCTTCAAGTACACCGTGGCCGAGAAGAACGACCACCAGCCCGGTTACACCTACGATGACGCCGTGCGCACCGTGACGATCGCCATCGCCGACGACACCGCCGGTACGCTCACTGCCACGACGACCGTCTCCGGTGGTCCCGAGGGCACGCATGAGACGGTCCACAAGAGCGGCGAGAACAAGGTCGAGAAGGCCCTGGTGCCGTTCCACAACAGCTACAGCGCGACGACCAACACGCCTGGTGGCACCGCTGCTCAGGTTGTCGCAACTAAGACCCTGACCGGTCGCCCGATGGTCGATGGCGAGTTCTGGTTTGGTATCGCCTATCAGGGCGAGCTTGTGGAATACAAAAACCTCAAGCCCAACATCGGCGGGCACGTGAGCTTTGATGTGCTGCACTATGACACCAAGATGCTTGCTAATCTTGCGGCGGCTGGGCTTGCCCATCGTACCGATAAGGACGGCAAACTTGCTTGGACCATTAACTACACGGCCTACGAAGATTTATTCGGGCTGCCGAATGGCGTTTCCGCTACAACGTGGAGCTTTGGCTTTAAGGTTATCGTCGTCGACAACGGTGACGGTACCCTGACGGCAACGGTCGACTACGGTGGCGTTGAGCCCTTGTTCGAGAACGTCTATGGCGCCGATGCTGTTAACGCCGCGCTTGCCGGCACCAAGAAGCTCCAGGCTGCCGAGGGCCTGACCCCGGCCGACATCACGGGTAAGTTCACCTTTACCGTGACCGCCGACGAGGCGGGTGCCCCGATGCCCGAGCACACGGCCGCAACCAACGACGCGGCCGGCAACGTGGACTTTGGAAAGATCCACTTTACGCTCGAGGACCTCAACCGCGCCCTGGGCGTGACGGACGACGCAACCGACGAGACTGAAGCCGATGAAGCCGAAGCCGATGAGGCGAATGCCGATGAGGCAAAGACCGACGAGGCCGACGTTGACGTTAACGCTGATGAATCCGAGGACGAGAACGAGCCTGCCGCCGCTACTCCGCGCTCGCACACCTTTACCTACACGGTGACCGAGACCGGTAGCGCCCCTGGCGTGACCAACGATACCAACGCCACGCGCAAGGTTTCCTACACCGTGACTGACGACAATGCCGGACATCTGAGCGTCGTGCGCGAGGGCGACGACGGTGCGGACTTCACGTTCACCAACACCTACAGCGTGACGCCCACCGATTCTGTGGTGACCGACCAGGTCAAGACGGTCAAGCGCCTGACCGGACGCGACCTTGCAGCTGGCGAGTTCACGTTTGAACTGCTCGAGGACGGCGTGGTTGTCGCGAGCGGCACCAACGACGCCAACGGTACCGTCACGCTGAGCCCGATCCACTACGAGGCACCCGGCACGCACACGTACATGCTGCGCGAGGCTTGCCCCAACGCACTCGGCCTGTACAAGGGCGTCACCTATGATGGCGCGACCTACACCGTCGTGACCACCGTCTCCGACAACGGCGACGGCACGCTGACCGCGACGCACAAGCTTGAGGGAACCACCGAGTCCGCTGGCTTTACCAACAAGTATCACGCCATGCCCACGCAGGTCTCCATCGGCGCCATTAAGGTGCTCGAGGGACGCGAGCTCAAGAAGGACGAGTTTAGCTTTAAGCTCGTTGGCGAAGACATTGAGTCCACCGTCACCAACGATGCCGATGGCAAGATCAACTTCGACAAGTTCGAGTACAGCGAGCCCGGTACGTACGTCTACACCATCAGCGAGGTCAAGGGCGACGAGGCCGGTATGACCTACGACAAGTCCGTCTTTACCGCGACCGTCAACGTGGTCGACGACGGCGAGGGCAACCTCAAGGCGAACGTCGCCTTTACCAAGGGCGACAAGAGCGTCGAGGGTATCGTGTTCAACAACACGTACAAGAAGCCCGAGACGCCCGTGCCGACGCCCGACCCCGGCACGCCCAAGACCGTGACGAACATCGTCAAGACGGTCAAGGGTTTCCTGCCCACCACGGGTGACCAACAGGCTGCCGCTCTGCTTATGGCATTTGTCATCGCCATGGCCGGCGTCGGAGCCCTAGTCTGGGGTATCCGTAAGCGCTAGGCACGTCGACAGCGCCCGGGGCCAAAAGGCCCCGGGCGGCCGGCAGGGCTAAATTCCGACCTACTCCTACCCCCAGCCGCCACGGAGGCATCTCCCTCCTCCGTGGCGGCACTTTTGTGTGCCGGGGGCGCCACGAAACCGGCCCATCTACTACGTTTAGCCCCTTACCCCCAACCATGCCAAAAAAACGCGAAGACAAAACCGCAGGTAGAACGCCTGTGGTTTTGTTCAAAACGAAGGTATGGTCATGGGTATCGCGTCAAACGTAGTAGATGGGCCGATTTCGTGGCGAGCGGTTCCGGCTGATCCCTTGGGGACGGAGGAAAACGGATCATTTTGGTCCCGCGAGGCTGGCGGAGGCACTCGTCCAGGGCCGCCCGAACAAAACTATGCCGGTTTACGGGGCTGAGTTACGAGTCTCCAACCATGCCGATATTCGTGAAAATAAAACCGCAGGTAGACGAGCCGTCATTTTGCAGAAAACGCGGGTATGGATGGGGGTCCTGAGTTTGGCCCCGTAAACCGGCATAGTTTTGAAATGGCCTTAAATCGGTAGCAGCCATTTTGCTATGCCGGAACGGTCGGTCTTCGGGCAACTACCCTCGCAGGTAGGCGATAGCGATCTGCGTGCGGTTGCGCAGGCCCATCTTTGCCAGGATTGAGCTGATGTGGTTGCGCACGGTGCCTTCGCCCATGTAGGCGGTGGCGGCGATCTCTTTGTTGTCGAGGCCGCGGGCGATGAGTTCGGCGACTTCGAACTCGCGGTCGGTCAGGCTGGCGAAGGCTGCGGGCCGGCGGGGCGTGCCCGCCTCGACGTCCGTTCCGTCAAAATCGATGTCCTCGATCGCCTTGCCCTCGAGCACGCGTTTGCCGTCCATGACCTGCGCCAACGCCGGCGGAATGGCAGCGACATCGGTCTTGATCAGGTAGCCGCGGGCGCCCAGCTTGAGCGCCGACACAATGTACTCGTCATCCGAGAACGTCGTCAGAAACACCACGCGCGCCGCAGGGTCGTGCTCAAGGATCTCGCGCGCGGCCGAAAGGCCGTCGCGTCCCGGCATCTGGATGTCGAGCAGCGCAATATCGGGTGCGTGCTCGGCGTAGAGCGCCACCGCATCGTTGCCGTTGGCACCGGTGCCCACCACTTCGATCTGCGGCTGGGCGCCCAAGATAATCTTGAGCGAATCGACCACCAAGCGGTCGTCGTCGACAACGATGAGCCTCATCGGCCCTCATCTCCTTGCTGTTTGGGAACGGTGGCAAACACACGCCAGCCGCCGGCGCCGGCACGCGGGCCGGCGGTGAAGGTGCCGCCAAGCGCCTCGATGCGCTCGCGCATGGAGGCGAGCCCCATGCCCTCTGCGGTGCCGCGGCCGCTTGCTTGGACCTCACCCACGCCATCGTCGGTAACAATGAGCTGGTAAAACGACGGATGCTCCATGCACCGTACGGTGACGGTCTGGGCGCAAGCGTGGCGCATGGTATTGGAGAGCGCTTCGCGCAGGACCGCTGCAAAGCAGTTGGCGACGTTTGCGGGCGCATGTTCGGCCATAACTTCAAGCTCAATCTGCGGGCCGCCGTCCGAGCGTGTGCCTTCGACAATGCGTTCGAGCTGCACGGAAAGGTCGACGGCGTTGTCGTTGAGCGCGTGGACGCTGGTGCGCACAAGCTGGAGCGCCTCGTCAACCGTGCGTTTAACGTCGGCGAAATCGGCGGCGACGCCAGGCTCGTCGGCGTGGACCACGCGTAGGGCTTCGGCCTGCAGTGAGGCGCGCGTGAGCTGGTGCCCGACGTTATCGTGGATCTCGCGCGCGATGCGGGCGCGTTCGGCGAGCGTCGCGAGCTCGACTTCGTAGTCCTGGCGATCGGCAAGATCGCGGTTGCGCGCCTCGAGCGCGAGGGCTCGTTCCTGCAGCTCGTCGCGGGTGCGGCGCATGCGCCGCTGCTCGCGCTCCAACTGGGCGGTGCGTAGCGATAGCAAGGTGGCGGCAACCGAAAGGATGGCGGTTAACAGCAGCGTTCGGGTGGTGAGCACGCCACCACGAAGGTCCGCGACAAGCGCGCAGACAAACACGGCGCCAATCGCCAGCGCGGGCCAGATTCGTTCACGGCGAACGCGTCGCGCGATGTCATAGAGAGCGAGAGGCGCAAACGGCACAAACGGCGGCACGAAGACAGCCGCGATGATGCAGGCGTAGCTCGCGGCCTCGCTCACACGGCGGGCGCGGTTTCCCTGTACGACCTCGGCCAGCGAGGTGGCAATAACGCCAAGGCAAAACGCCGCGACCAGGCGAGCGTCCACAGCAAGACCCATGGCGGCCGCAATACAGCACGCCAGCACGATCGATTTGTCGAAAAGCCTGTTCATACGGGTATTGTACGCGAAGCCGCGCGTGGTGGAGGGACCGCCTGCGCAACCGTGACATTCCTCCCACGCGGCAAAGCGGGGACGTCGGCAGGCCGCACGGCCAAGCTCCGCACTCGTGACAAAGCTCACTGGTGCGCGCCGCTCGCTCCTGCGATGATGCAATCGTACCGGGCCGCAATCAACAGAAGGGCCGCCTCATGACAGACATCGTCCACGTCGAAAACCTCGTCAAGCGCTACGACGACCTTATCGCGCTCGACCACTTTAGCCTGAGCATCGCCCCCGGCGAGATCTTTGGCCTGCTGGGCCCCAACGGCTCGGGCAAGACCACGTCCATCAACTGCATTCTGCAGCTGCTCGCCTACGACAAAGGCACCATCGAGCTGTTCGGCGAGCCCATGACGCCCGCCCGCTACGACCTCAAGCGCCGCATCGGTGTGGTGCCGCAGCAGGTGGCGGTGTTTGACGAGCTTACGGTGCGCGAGAACATCGACTATTTCTGCAGCCTTTACGTCAACGACCGCAAGCGCCGCCGCGCGCTGGTGGACGAGGCGATCGACTTTGTCGGGCTGGGCGACTTTACCAAGTTTCGCCCCGGCAAGCTCTCGGGCGGCCTGGCGCGTCGCCTCAACATCGCCTGCGGTATCGCGCACAAGCCCGAGCTCATCTTCTTTGACGAGCCCACGGTGGCGGTCGACCCGCAGAGCCGCAACGCCATCCTGGAGGGCATCTGCCGCCTGCGCGACGAGGGCGCCACGGTGGTGTATACCAGCCATTACATGGAGGAAGTCGAGCAGATTTGCAGCCGCATCATGATCATGGACGGCGGACGTGTGCTGGCGCAGGGCACCAATGACGAGCTCAAACGCATGATTCAAATGGGCGAGCGCGTGACTGTCGAGGTCAGCGCCGTAGAGACCGCCACGGTCGAGCGGCTGCGCGCCCTCGAGCACGTGCTTTCGGTTGAGTTGTCCGGCGGCGAGCTCGTCTGCACCTGCGAAGCGAGCCCGCACAATTTGGTCGACATCCTCGACACGCTGCGCGCCGCCGATGTGGCGCTCGGCCGCGTGTGGAGCGAGCCGCCGACCCTCAACGACGTGTTCCTCGAGATCACCGGCCGCGAGCTGCGCGACTAGGGGGCAGCCATGTTCAACACCATTATCATCACGGTCAAAACGCTGCTGCGCCGGCCGAGCACGTGGGTCTGGGGCGCCCTCTTTCCCATCGCGCTTTCCACGATGTTCATGTTTATGTTTGCGAACCTGAGCTCCGACGGCACGGTCGACCCGGTGCCGGTTGCCGTCGTGGCGGACAAGGTCTGGGACGCTTCGACCTTTAAGGATGTGGCGACGTCGCTTGCCAAGGAAGGCGACGACCAGCTGCTCGAGATCCACGAGCTCGACGACGCAGCCGATGCGAACCGTGCGCTCAAGGCCGGTGAGGTCGCGGGTATCTATACGGTCGACGCTGCGGGCACGCCCAAGCTCACACTGCTATCGAGCTACGACAGCTCGCGCGCATCATCGGTGCTCACCGATCGCAGCATCCTGGAGACGGTGGCAAGCTCGTATACACAAAATGCCGAGCTCATGTCCCAGATTGCCCAGGACAACCCGGCGGCGCTCGCCGACCCCGAGGCGGTTGCGCGCGCCCTGTCGCTCGAGGGCGGCACCCGCCGCGTAAGCCTGACACGCACCACACCCGACGGCACGGTCATCTACTATTACGCGCTCTTTGGCCTGGTCGCGATGATGTCTGCCGAGTTTGCCGCCTTGAGCGTCATCGACCTGCAGCCCAATCTGTCGGGTCTTGGCGCGCGTCGCTGCGTGGGCGGTCTTTCCAAAACGGCGTCGCTGGCCGGTATCTTTGTGGGCTCGTGGCTGGTCTCCTTTGCCTCGATGGCGATCGCGATCGGCTACGTGCGTCTGGTCGTGGGCGTCGACTTTGGCGGGCGCGAGGGGCTGTGTTTGGTGGGCGGCGCCGCTTCCGCGCTTGCCGCCACGGGCTTGGGACTCTTTGTGGGCACGCTTCCCGTTAAGGGCGGCAAGGCGTCCAAGTCTGGCATCCTCACGGGCTTTGCCACTACGTGCGCCCTGTTCGCCGGCCTCTACGGCGAGCCAGCGATGGCGCTTGCCGACGACGTCGCCCGCGCCTGCCCGGCTGAGTGCTGGCTCAACCCCGTCAAGCTTATCTGCGACATGTTCAACCGCCTGTATTTCTTTGAAGACTTGGGGCCTTTTGCCGTTCGCGCGGGCGCGCTGGTCCTCATGACGCTGGTGTTTGTTGCCGCCGCCACGCTGATTTTTGGAAGGAGCCGCTATGAGCACCTTTAAGACCGCGCTTCGCATGGCGCTGGCGCACCCGTTCTACCTGCTCATCTATACGGTGTTCATTTCGCTGATGGGCGTATTCATCGCGGCATCCGTGAGCTGGAACTCGTCGCAGCTCACCGAGTACAAGCCCTACGACGCCAACGTGATCGTGGTCGACCGCGATGGCAGTGATCTTTCACTTGCGCTCACCAAGCACCTAGGTTCGCGGTTTGACCTGGTCACGGGCGTCGGCGATGACACGTACGACCTTGCGGACGCGCTCTCCAAGAGCAACAGCGCCAAGAGCAGCGCCGACTGCGTGTTCTTTATCCCGGAGGGGTTCGAGGACGACCTGGTCGCGGCTGCCCGCGCGGGGGAGTCCCTGCCCAAGCTCGATGTGACCTACGGTGCCGGCACCATGGCGGCGGCGCTTTCGTCTGCCGAGGCTTCGCGCTGGATCTCGCTCGCGGGCGCTGCGGCGGCGCTTGAGCCCGCTGCTTCTAACGGCGACGTTGCCAAGGCTGCCGAACACGCGGCCACCGAGCGTGCCGAGGTCGAGATCGAGCAGGTCAAGGTCGACTCGACTGCCGCCGCCACGCTCGAGTCGTACTTCAACTTTGGCGCGTACGCGATCATCTCGTCGGTCATCGTGTCGGTGGGACTGGTGTTCTCGGGCATGAACGAGCCCGAGCGTGTGCGCCGCATGGAGGCCGGCCCGGTCTCCGAGCGCCAGCGCTCGCTTGCCGTGTTTGCGGCCGCCGCCGTGCTCACCGTCTGCATCTGGTTTGTGTCGAGCATGATGGGCGTCGTGGGCTTTGCCGGCGCGGTTGCCGAGGTCGGCGTGGGTCGTGTGTGCCTGGCGCTGTCGGCGACGTTTGCCCTGGCGTGCACGCCTCTGGCCGTTGGCTTTGCGCTGTCGAGCCTGGGTGCGCGCGAGGAGCTGCTTAACGGTGTGGGCAACCTGCTCGGCATGCTCATGACGTTTTTGGGCGGCGCTTGGATGCCGCTGTCGCTGATGGGCTCGGCCGTGCAGACGGTGGCGCACTTTGTGCCGACGTATTGGGTGAACGACGCGATTGGCAAGGCGCTCGCTTCGGATCTGACGTCCACCGTGTTGGGTGACATCGCCTGCGACCTGGGCGTCACCGTGCTCTTCGCCGCCGCCATTGCCGCCGTAGGCCTGGCCCTCTCACGCGCCAAATCCCGCGCCTAGTCTGAAATAAATCCTAGGCCTCGCCCCAAAATAGTTCGCCAAGGTTTACTATTACGTTCATAAAGTAGTACTAGGCTAACAATGGGGGATACCATGGCAACGCAGGAAGCCTACGTCCAGGTTAAGGATCTCAAAAAGCACTACGGCGACGGTGATGCGCGCCTGACGGTACTCGATGGCATCGACACGTCCATCAACCGAGGCGAGATCTGCGTCATGCTGGGGCCCTCGGGCTCGGGCAAGTCGACGTTTCTTAACCTGATCGGCGGCCTGGAGGATGCCGACGCTGGCTCTATTTTGGTGGACGGCTGCGACCTCACGGTGCTCAAACCTACCGACCTGGGCGAGTATCGCCGCCGTGAGCTGGGCTTTGTCTTCCAGTTCTACAACCTGGTGCCCGATCTCACCATCAAGGAAAACATCGAGGTCACGGCGCACCTGTCCAAAAACCCGCTCAATGTCGACGATCTCCTGCGTTCGCTGGGCCTTTACGAGCACCGCAACAAGTTCCCGCGCCAGGTCTCGGGCGGCCAGCAGCAGCGCTGTGCCATCGGCCGCGCACTCGTCAAAAACCCGGGCCTGCTGCTGTGCGACGAGCCCACGGGCGCGCTCGACTATAAGACGTCCAAGGAAATCTTGCAGCTCATGGAGGATGTCAATCGCGAGTACGGCTGCACCATCATCATTGTCACCCACAATGCCGCCATCGCGCGCATGGCCAATCGCGTGCTGCGCCTGCGCGACGGGCGCATCGTCGAGGATGAGCTCAACGAGTCGCCCGTCGCGGCCGCCGAGCTCGATTGGTAGACGGCGCCATGACACCTCTCGCAAAACGTCTCCCACGCGAGTTGCGCCGCAATATCGGCAAGTACCTGGGCATCTTTTTGCTTATGTGCGGAAGCATCGCTCTCACCTCGGGCTTTTTGCTCGCAGCCCACTCCATCGGCTGCCTTATCGACGGCATGCGCGATGCGTACACGATCGAGGACGGCCGCGTGACCACTTCCTTCGAGGCCACCAAAGACCAGCTCAAGGCCGCCGAGGATGCAGCCGGCGACGTCGGCGGCGTCGCGCTCTACAAGAATTTCTCCATCGACGCCATGGTCAAAAAGACCGCCGGCGACGACGGCACCAAGCGCACCCTGCGCACCTACGCGCATCGCACCAAGGTTGACATTGCGTCCTACTGCGAAGGCAGGCAGCCAAAGGCGGACAACGAGGTGGCTATCGACCGCGTCTTTGCCACCAATAACGACCTCGCCATCGGCGATAAGGTCGAGCTCGAGGGGCGCACCTACACCATCTGCGGCATCATGACGCAGCCCGATAGCCAGGCGTTGTTCCTCGACAATTCGGACTTTACGGTGAACACCATCACGTATGGTGTCGCCGAGGTCACCGACGCCGGTTTTGCCGCGCTCGAGGATGCCGGCGGCGCGCCCGCCTATACGTACTCCTTTACCTTTAACGACCGCGACCTCTCCACCGCGGACCGCATTGATGCGGAGCAGGATATGGTCGAGGCGCTGACCGACGCCGATGCGCGCGTGGACGATCTGATCGATGCCGATTCCAACCAGGGCATTGGCTATGCGCGCGATGACGTGGACGGCGACTCCATGATGTGGATGACGTTGCTCAACATTATCATCGTGATCATGGCGTTTGTCTTTGTGGTGCTCACCGACGCCACCATCGAGGAGGAGAGCGCCATTATCGGCACGCTGCTCGCCAGCGGCTATCGCCGTCGCGAGATCGTGCTGCACTACCTGGCACTTCCTGCCATCGTGGGCGTGCTCGCGGCACTTTTGGGCACCGCGCTCGGCGTTGCGTTCTTTACCGAGCCCATGCGCGGTCTCTACTACGGCTCGTACAGTCTGCCGCCCTTCCAGGTGTACTGGAGTTGGGGGATCTTTGTGAAGTGCGCCGTGGTTCCCGCCGCCGCGCTCATCCTCATCACGCTGGTGGGCCTGCTCCGCAAGATGGGCAAGACGCCGCTGCAGTTCCTTCGCCACGAGGCGAGCGGTAAGTCGGGCACCAAGCGCGGTCTGCGGCTGCCGGAGCGCATGGGCTTTGTCTCGCGCTTCCGCCTGCGTATCTTCCTGCGCAATCTGGGCAACTTCGCCACGCTCTTCGTGGGCATCGCGTTTGGGTCGCTGCTTTTGCTCTTTGGTCTGGCGATCCTGCCCACGATGACGCACTATGCGGACAACCTCGAGACGAGCCTGGTCGCCGAGCACCTGTACACGCTCAAGGCGCCGCTGGAGCTCGAGGGCACTGCCGAGGAGCGCGAGCAGTGGTCGGCACTCGAGCGCTTGCAGTCGGTTGACGGCGCGCTGCTTTCTGCCGCCCAGGATGCCGATGACGAGCTTGACGGCGCGGCCGATGCGGCGCAGACGGCAGCCGATGCCGCGACCGCATCTCCGTCTGCCGAGAGCCTGTCTGCGGCGCAACGTGCGCTTGCAAACGTCCAGGACAAGAAGGATGCGCTCTATGCGCGCCTTGACGATCTTGCCGATGCCCTCGGCTGCGACCGCGATGAGGCCATCGACCTGATCGACAAGGCCTCTAAGATCGACACTGACAACGACGATATCCATCCGGTCAATACGACCGATAACGGCGCGGACGCAATCGCGCAGGCCGAGAAATATGCCGTCTACCAGCTGCAATACGACCGAGGCGAGGGAAACGGCACAGAGGCCATCTCTGTCTACGGCATCTCGCCCAACTCGCGCTACTGGAAGAACCTCGATGTCGGCGACGGCCGCGTTGTCTTTGGCGGCGGCCTGCTCGACAAGTTTGGCTGGAGCGAGGGCCAGAAGGTCACACTCAGCGACAAGTACGAGGGCGAGCATCATTCCTTTAAGTACGCGGGCAAGGACTGCATCTGGGGCTCAAAGTCGGACATGAATATCTATATGAGTATCGATGACTTTAACGAGCTGTTCGGCAACGACGCCGCCTACTTTAACGGCTATGTGAGCGACGAGAAGCTCGACCTCGATGCTCGTTACTTTGCCGGCGACACCACGCCCGACGACATGCGCGCCGTGGGCGACCAGTTCATCGGCATGATGAGCAAAATGATCGGCATGATGGTCGGGCTCGCGGTGTTTATCTTCCTGCTGTTTATGTACCTGCTGACCAAGGCGGTGATCGACCACAGCGCCCGTTCGATCAGCTACATGAAAGTCTTTGGCTATCGCGATAGCGAGATCTCGCATCTGTACATCCGCTCGATCACGCTGTGCGTGGCGGCGTCGCTCGTGCTGAGCCTGCCGGTCATTATTGGCTCGCTCACGGCCATCTTCCGCTCGATGCTGCTCGCCTACAACGGCAATATCGAGATCTACGTGCCCGCTTGGTCCATGGCTGCATGCGTCGGCATTGGCTTTGCGGCCTACCTGGTCGTGGCGCTGCTACACACGCGCTCTATCAAGCGCGTCGGTCTGGCCGAAGCCCTCAAGGTGCAAGAGTAGCAATTGGGGACGTTCTTAAACGACTAGTCATCGGGGACAGTCTTTGTCGGATTGCCGGCTCGTCGGCCGGACTGGCAAGGACTGTCCCTGGCGGCACTCATTTAAGTCTGTCCCCAATGAGTGGTTTCACTCATTTAAGTCTGTCCCCAATGAGTGCCTAACGACTCGGCGTTGCGCTTGACTTCGACCCTACTTCAACGGGTACCATCCTCTATGTCTGTAACGCCATATAGACCGAGGGGATAGATCTATGACCGCAACTGCACCCGCAGCACCCGCTAAGGTGTACTTCACCAACCTGCGCACGCATGCTCGCGAGAGCCAACTCGACAAACTCAAGCGCCTCATCCGTCGCGCCGGTATTGAGCAGATTGACTTCGAGAACAAATTCGTCGCCATTAAGATTCACTTTGGCGAGCTGGGCAATCTGAGCTTTTTGCGCCCTAACTACGCCCGCGCCGTCGCAGACGTCGTGAAGGAGCTGGGCGGCAAACCCTTCCTCACCGACTGCAACACGCTCTATGTGGGCAGCCGCAAAAACGCGCTCGAGCACATCGACACCGCCTACCAGAACGGCTTTACCCCGTATGCCACGGGTTGCCAGATCATCATCGCCGACGGCCTCAAGGGCACCGACGAGGCGCTCGTTCCGGTCGAGGGCGGCGAGTACGTGCGCGAGGCAAAGATCGGCCAGGCACTCATGGACGCCGACATCGTGATTAGCCTCACCCACTTTAAGGGCCATGAGCAGGCCGGCTTTGGCGGCGCCATGAAGAACCTGGGTATGGGCGGCGGTAGCCGTGCCGGCAAGATGGAGCAGCACGCCGCTGGCAAGCCGAGCGTCGATACCACCAACTGCGTTGGCTGCCGTGCCTGCGAGAAGATATGCGCGCACAGCGCCATCACGTTTGACGGTACGCGTGAGCGCGAGCTTGCCAACGGCAGCACTCGCACGGTTCATGTGGCTGCCATCGACCACGATCGCTGCGTGGGCTGCGGACGCTGCATTGCGGCGTGCAACCAGGACTGCATCAAGCCCGACTATGATGCCGCGGCCGACGTACTCAACTACAAGATCGCTGAGTACACCAAGGCCATCGTCGACGGCCGCCCGAGCTTCCACATCTCGCTCGCCATGGACATCAGCCCCAACTGCGACTGCCATCCCGAGAATGACACGCCCATCGTCAACGACATCGGCATGTTCGCGAGCTTCGACCCGGTCGCCATCGACCAGGCCTGCGCCGACGCCGTCCTGGCGTCCGAGCCGCTGCCTAACACCGAGCTTACCGACAGCGCGGCCAAGATGGAGCATAATCACGAGCATCTGGAGGGCGAGCAGGCCAAGGATCCCTTCTGCATCACGCATCCCGACACCGACTGGCGCGCGTGCATCGCGCATGCCGAGAAGATTGGCCTGGGCACGAGCGAGTACGAGCTCATCGAGGTCAAATAGCGCCTAGCTATTGGACATATCAAGCGCTTTTGTAGCGCAACGTTAGTAAAAACCGCCCGTGAGCACAGCGCCCACGGGCGGCTTTTTGGAAGTGCTAGGGGCCAGATAGACCAGTAAACCGTACTATTTGCTTAAAAATTCTTGTCGAGGAACTCGTCGACCGTATTCCAGTAGAGCTCGGGGTCAACTTGCGCGCTCTTGGCGTGGGTGGCGCCATGGATGGTGAGCTTTTGCTTGACCTTGCTGGCGCACACGTCGTAGTTTTGGTCGAGCATGTCGTACGGCACAAAGGTGTCCTGGTCGCCGTGGATGAACAACATGGGAACCGTCGCGTGTTTGAGTTGCTCCACACTGCTCGCCTTATGAAAGTCGTAGCCCGCGCGCACGTTGCACACCAAGTTTGCTACATCGAGCAAGGGAAAACTGGGCAGGCCAAATACATCCTTGAGCTGCAGGGAGAACTCGTCCCAAACGCTTGTATAGCCGCAGTCCTCGATAATGCATTTCACATTTGCGGGCAGAGATTCCCCCGCTACGTTCATGGCAGTCGCCGCGCCCATCGACTCGCCAAAGACCAGGATGCGCGCCTTGGGATCGGCCGCAACAATCCGCCCGATCCACGCGACGACATCGAGTCGCTCGGGCCAGCCCATGCCGATGTAGTCACCGCCGGAACGCTCGTGGGCGCGGGCGGCGGGTGCGAGTACGTTCATGCCGCGGTCGTGGAATCGCTTGACGTATCGGGCCATACCGATGGGCTCGTTGGTATATCCATGCAGGCAGACGGCGTAGTCGTGCGTGCTCTCCGACGCAGCAAAATACCAGGCGGCAAGCTCGGTCCCGTCATCTGCGGTGAGGCCGCTGCTCTCGCGATTCTCTTTAAACCACGCCCGCGCCTCGGTTCCCTCGGCATCCGGCTGCTCACTTTCTTTGCCGTCCTTGCCGTCCTGCATCATCTTCATGGTGTATGGCGCGCGGGGATTCAGCGCGAAGTCAAACAGAAAGTTGCCGGCAAATCCGAGCAGCGCAATGACAACCACCAGCGCAACGACGCCGGCTATCTTGAGCTTTCGATGGGAACGTGCGTTTTGAGACATAAGAAGCTTTCCTATAAGATGTTAATACATCAACATTTAATGCAAGCGCATTATGGACGTTCACCGTTGATGCGTCAACAGGCAAAGAATGGGTAAACAAAGGGTCACGTATGGTGCAAATTTCGCACGCACCCAGACGCTTTGATATAGTGTTGAGAACTCTTTACGTTGGAGGATGTAACCGGCATGTCCGATTCGAGCGACAGTTCTAAGCCGCGACCCAAGACCGCGGCCGTTCCACACTACACGGTGGGTGAGGAGATCATGAACTCCGTCACCCATGGTGTCGGCTGCCTGCTGGGTATCGCGGGCCTGGTGCTCCTGATCGTATTCGCTGCCCTGCGCGGCGGAGGCTCGGCCCACATGGCCGCGGCAATTGTCTATGGCGTCAGCATTATCCTCGAATACCTAGCCTCCACGCTCTACCACGCGATTCAGCCCGCGCGCGCCAAGCGCGTGTTTCGCATCATCGACCACAGCTGCATCTACCTGCTCATAGCCGGCAGCTATACGCCGTTTTGCCTCATCACGCTCGCAAACGACGGCGGCGCTGTGCTGTTCTTTGCCGTATGGGCCATCGCCATTATCGGCATCGCCCTCGAGTGCTTTATGCGCGAGCGTCAACCGCACTGGGTAAGCGGCCTGGTCTACCTGCTGATGGGCTGGCTTGTCGTCTTTAAGCTGCCCGAACTTGTGGCACTGCTCAACCCCGTGGCACTTGCCCTGCTCGCCGTCGGCGGCGTGTGCTACACCGCGGGCGTGCCGTTCTATATCGCCAAAAACGTGCGCTATCTGCACAGTGTTTTCCACTTGTGGGTGCTCGCCGGCAGCATCTTCCAGTTCATGGCGGTGATCCTCTTCGTAATCTAGCGACCGCGCCCATGCCCTCGCTCCCACGGGCGACCGGCGCAATTGCCCTATCCGTCACCTACGCTTACTACCCAACGTCCCGAATCTTGGAGGTTCGAGAAACTCCCGATGGACATAACCATCTCCCTTATCACCACCCTCGTTTTGACCCTCATCAACGGCTACTTCTCTATGTCCGAGATGGCGCTCACCACGGCCAAGCGCGCCGTGCTGGAGCACGAGGCCGAGGAAGGCGACAAGCGCGCCGAGCGTGCCATTAAGCTGGCTGCCGACTCCGACCAACTGCTCGCCACCATCCAGGTCGCCATCACGCTCGTGGGCTTCGCCTCGTCTGCCGTCGCCTCGACGAGCCTGTCCGACCCGCTCGCCACGTGGCTCATGAGCTTTGGCATCGCGCCGCTCTCCGCCATCGCGCGCGGCCTGGCGCCGGTCATCATCACCGTCGCCGTCGCCTTTGTGTCCATCGTGATCGGCGAGCTCGTGCCCAAGCGCATCGGCCTTGCTAACGCCGAGGGCGTATCCAAGCAGGTCGTGGGACCGCTCTCCGTATTCCAAAAGATCGCCCGTCCGCTCGTGTGGCTGACTGGCGCTTGCTCCGATGGCCTGGCCCGCATTCTGCGCATCAAGAGTGCCGACGACCGTCAGAACGTCTCGGAAGAAGAGATCAAGTACATGGTCTCGGAGCAGGACGACCTGCTCGACGAGGAAAAGCGTATGATCCACGAGATCTTCGACCTGGGCGACACCGTTGCCCGCGAGGTCATGGTGCCGCGCGTGGACACCACCATGTGCGAGGACGACGAGACGGTCGCCGACGTGTTGTCCACCATGCGCCAGACCGGCTTCAGCCGCATCCCCGTCTATCACGAGGACCCCGACAACGTCGCGGGCATCGCGCACATCAAGGACCTGATCCAGCCCGCGCTCGACGGTAAGGGCGACCAGCCCATCGCCGGCTTTTTGCGCGACGCCACCTTTGTGCCCGACACCAAGGACATCCTGCCGCTGCTGTCCGAGATGCAGACCTCGCACGACCAGATCGTGGTCGTCGTGGATGAGTACGGCGGCACGGCCGGCATCATCACCATCGAGGACATCGTCGAGGAGATCGTGGGCGAGATCGAGGACGAGTTCGACCCCGACAACAAGTACCTCACGCGCCTTTCGCGCCGCGAGTGGCTCGTCGATGGGCGTTTTTCGTGCGATGACGCGATTGAGCTTGGTTGGCCGCTCGAGGAAAGCGATGATTATGAGACCATCGCCGGCTGGATCTTGGAGCTTTGCGACTCAGTGCCCGACATCGGAGAGGTGTTTGAGGTCGCGGGGTACAAGTTTAAAGTGCAGTCGATGCGTGGCCAGCGCATCTCGCTCATTCGCGTGATCGCTCCGGCCGAAACCGATAAGAAGGATTCCGAGTCTTCGGTAGACGAGCCGACGACGTCGGGTGCGGGTTCCGCGAATCCGCACGACGGCGACGAGTAGGACAAGGAAGAGTAGGGGAGAGTTATGGCAGGCCTGTTCAACATCCTTAAGGTCACCGTCAGTGAGGACAAGATCTGCGCGCATGTGCTGGTGAACCCCGGCATGCCGCTCATGACCTCGGAGGACATCGAGGCCACGGCGCGCGTGTACTACCTGGTGCCCGCGATTGCCAAGCACCTGTGCCTGGGCGATTCCGGCCGCGAGTTCCAGGACTGCATGGGTCAGACCGAGCTCTGCCACCTGCTGGAGCACGTGACGGTCGAGCTCATGAACGAGACCGGTCTTGCCGGTAGCATCTCGTGCGGCCGCACGCGCGTAAGCGAGCATGACGAGCGTGTCTTTGAGGTCGAGCTTTCGTGTCCCGACGACGCACTGGCCATCGGTGCGCTGTCGTCGGCCACCTTTATGATGGACTGGGCGTACCTGCACGCCGACCAGCCTGCCCCCGACGTGGAAGGCACGGTCGCGGGCCTGCGCAACCTGGTGCTGGGCATGCGCGCCGAGGCCGAGGGCAAGGATCCTCACGAGGCCGTCGCCGCTGCGAACGGCGAAGATGCTGCCGAGGACGAGGGCGCTGACGAGGGCGATGTGCCGGTCGACGCCGAGCCCGTTGCCGATGCGACCGCCGAGCCCGTTCCCACCGAGCCCCAGGGCGTCCCCAACTTTGACGACGAGCCCCAGGTGGCGATTGATACCGAGGGCGCGGTTGCCGAGAACCACGGGGCCTCCGCTGCCGTCTTTGGCGGTGCGGCGACGGTTCCGGCAGGACCTGCGCATGAGGGCGGCCTGCCGCTCGTGGACGGCGCCGGCGAGGACCCGGGTGCCACGGTGGCCATGCCGGCTGTGCCTCAGGAGTAGGCCTACGCGTTTATCACCATCACGTACCTGCGCCTTTGCCGTACGCAGATGAGCGGAGCGGCAAGTGATGCGCTGCGGGTATAATGGACAGCATTCAAACGGTGGGCACCGACGTGCCCGCAGGAGAGGAATGATCATGGGTAAGACTTTCAGCTTTGTCTCCGGCGCACTTTTTGGTGCTGCTGCCGGCGCTATTATCGGTGTTGCTCTGGCCCCGCGCTCGGGCGCCGAGACCCGCGCCATGGCTGCCGATATCGCCAACGACGCCTGGGACAATATGCGCGACACCTACGAGCACAGCGCCGAGGAGGCCCGTGCCGCGGTGAATGACTTTGGCCCGATGGTCGACGCCAAGACCGACGACCTGCGCGCCAAGGTCGACCTGGCCCGCGAGCGCATGGACCAGCTGCGCGAGCAGCTCAACGACGCCATTTCGGGCGGCAACGTGACGCCTGCCGCCGACGTCGTGGTCGAGAACGCCGTCGAGGCTGATACCGAGGCCGCGGAGCCCTCGACCGAGGCATAATGCGCGCCGGGGATTTTGTCGGCGCCAAGATCTATCGCAAGCCTACCGAGGACAAGCGCACCAAAAAGGACGGCACGCCGCGCAGCCCTAAAAAGCTCGGAAAGATTCACTTTCCGGTCTTTACCCCGGGCGGTACGCGTGTGGTCGGCTTTATGGTCCGCCAGTCCGATATCGCGGGCATGATCGAGCGTCCCGATCGATTCGTAGCGCTCGACGCCATTGGTGTCTACGAGGGCGCCATTGCGGTCGATGACGTCAAGGACACGTACGATGCCGCCGCCGCCAAGCGCCTCGACATCAACCTGGACGATTGCATCATCTGGGTCGGTATGGACGTGCGCACGGAATCGGGCGACGTCGTGGGCTATTGCTCGGACGTTGAGTTCAAGCCACGTTCGGGCATCGTGCAGGCATTCTATGTGACCGCCGGTGCTGCTTCGAGTGTTTTGGTTGGTGACACGCAGGTGCCGCCGACGATGCTACGCGGCTACGAGAACGGTGCGATGGTCGTCTCGGACGAGGTCAAGTCGCTTGGGTATTCGGGCGGTGCGGCCGCCAAGGCCGCCGAGGCCAGCGTCGTGGTGGGCGACAAGGTCAAAAAGGGCGCCAAGGTGCTCGACGACAAGGGATCGGTCGCCGTGGACAAAGGCAGTCGCGCACTGGGCAAGCAGCTCGGCAAGACGCGCGGCATGTTCAAGGCCTTTAAGGACGAATACCAAAAGGCGAGCGGAGGCTCGTCAAAAGCTACAAAATAGCGACGTACCAAATGATGGGAGGCAAGCCGGAGACCTGTTGCTCCGGCTTGCTGTGTTTATGGGGGAGGGCACATGCGCCAAAACGGATCCAACTTAAACGGGCGTTCGGGTGCGCGTCCGACGGCGCGCCGCGACCTGGGGCAGCTGCCCAGCGGTCAGCGCCGTCGCCGCCGTAAGCCCGGCGCGATGTACCTCAACCATAGCCGCGGGTTTAGCGACCGCAGCGCGCGCATCGGCAACGGGCGCTCGCCGCGCCGACCGTCCCGTCTGCCCTATGCGCTCATTGCCGTGGGCTGTGCGCTCGTGCTGTTTATCGCTGCCGTCGTGGGCTACGTCAACCGCAGCGTGGACGTGGAACTTAACGGGCAAAAGACCGCGGTGCGCGTGGGCTCTACGCTGCAGAATCTCATCGACGACCAGGAGTTGACCGATACCTACGACGCAGGCGACCTGCTGGCCGTCGATGACAGCGTGCTCAAGCGCCATGGCGGCGAAAAGCTGTCGGTTAAGGTGGACGGCAAGCGCATAAAACAGGGCAAATGGGATAGCCGCGAACTTGAGGGCGGCGAGAAGGTGACGGTCAAGGATGGCCGTAACACCTACGAGAAGCACGAGGTTCAGGCTACGGTTATCGAGCCCAAGCTCAAGGTCGAGGGCACGGGCGCTATCGAGTATGTGCAGACATGGGGTGTCCAGGGCCGCTCCGAGGTGTGGGTTGGTGAGCAGTCGGGCAAGACGCAGGACCGCGGCGAGGTTGTGCCCGCCACCGATTGCGTCGTTGCGTGCGCCAGCGTGGCGCCCAAGGGCAACAAAAAGTACGTGGCGCTGACGTTTGACGAGGGTCCGAGCGGCGCCACCAAACAGATCTTGCAGGTGCTCAAGGAAAAGGGCGTTACCGCGACGTTCTTCCTTTCGGGCGATGCGGCCGAGGCCTCGCCTGCCACGGCCAAGGCGATTGTCGATGCCGGGTGCGAGATCGGATCCAACAGCTACAGCGACGATTCGCTCAAGGGTCAGGACCGTGAGACGGTACGCGAACAGATCACGAAAGGCACCGATGCGATTAAGTCGGCGACCGGCGTGAAGACGATGCTGCTGCGTGCTCCCTACGCTGCCTTTGACGAGCAAAACTGGATTGATGCGATGGACCTGGTCTCCGCCGTGGTCTCGTGGAATATTGACTCGGGCGACTGGCTGCTCAACGGTGCCGACGAGCAGGTCTCAACGGTGCTCGATTCGGTGACGCCGGGCAATATCGTGCTGCTCACCGATAGAGACGAATGCGCCGAGCAGACGCTCGAGGCGCTGCCGCAGATTATCGACGGTCTTGTCGCCGACGGATACAAGATCGTGACGCTCAGCGACCTGGTCAAGACGGACACATCGCTCAGCAAAAAGCTCACCTCGCTGACGAAGGTCACCATGCCCAAGGACGCCGTGTTCCCCCAACTTGCCGAGGACGATGACACCACAGAGTAGTCATTGGGTAGTCGTTTAAGAACGTCCCCAAGGGCTATGTCACGGATACGTCAGCGTTTGGTATGCCTGCAATGTGCAGCGCATAAATTCGATGCCGCAGGGCGATGCTGATGCTATAGTTACTGCGGTTAATGAGGGTCAAGAGAAAGGTTACAGGTGAAATCCAAACCTCGACCATACAGTCGATGACCCCATGCAGGTGCTTTTTGCGCATGCACGGGGTGTAAGCGTCGAGCGGCGTGCCGCCCGCGCATGCGTATACATATCCAGAAGCCCCCGGACGCCGCACGCGCGGCCGCGTCCGGAGGAATAATGATGGGGAGCACCATTGAATTATCTGAGTGAGATGCTCAAATTGCCGGTCTTGGACGTCGACGGCGAAAAGCTCGGCGTGGTCAACGATTTTGGCATTGCTACCGGCGAAGTTTTTCCGCACGTGACGTCGCTCGCGTTCCGCGGCCCCGGCAAGACGCCGTTTATGATCAGCTGGCGCAAATGGGTCGACCGTATCGACGAGACGGGCGTGTATCTCAACACGTCTGCCACCAATATTCGCTTCTCGTACCTGCAGCCGACCGAGCTCCTGCTGGCGCGCGACGTGCTCAATAAGCAGATCGTCGACACGCAGGGCATGAAGGTCGTGCGCGTCAACGACATCAAGTTTTCCATGTCGGGCGAAAACCAGCTGCGCCTGTTGGGTGCCGAGGTCGGTGCCCGCGGTCTGCTGCGCGCGATCAGCCCCGCACTCGAGCACGTCGTCGAGGGCTTTATGAAGCACCTGGGCAAGCCGCTCAGCGAGGACATCATCGCTTGGTCCTACATGGACCTGCTCGACCGCTCGACTAAAAACATCCAACTCTCGGTGTCGCACAAGACGCTCGGCGAGCTGCACCCTGCCGACATCGCCGACATTATCGAGCAGCTCGACCCGCGCCTACGTGCGCAGGTGTTTGCGCAGCTCGATACCGCCCAGGCAGCCGAAGCTATCTCGGAGTTCGATGACGACGAGCTTATGACCGAGATGCTCGAGGGCCTGTCCGACACGGACGCATCGTCGATGCTGGCCATGATGGACCCGGACGACGCTGCCGACCTGATCGACGAGCTTGATTACGAGAAGGCCGAGAAGCTCCTGCGCCTGATGGGCGTCAAGGAGGAGAAGGCGATTCGTAACCTGCTGGGGTATGAGGACAACACCGCCGGCCGCATCATGACCTCGGAGTTTGTCTCCCTGCCCGCCACGGCAACGGTCGGTGACGCCATCGAGGCGATTCGCGAGCTCGACGAGGACTTCGAGAGCGTCTACTACGTCTATACCGAGGATCCGAGCGGCATGCTGACCGGTGTGCTTTCGCTGCGCACGCTGATCGTAGCCGACCGCGACGCCACGCTGGGTCAGCTGGCCTATCGCGACCTGGTCTACGTGTCGCCCGACGAGGACCAGGAAGACGTGACGGACGAGATGACCAAGTACGACCTGGTCGCTATCCCCGTCTGCGACGAGAACCGTCATATCCTGGGTATCGTAACCTTCGACGACGCCATGGACGTTATCGCCGAGGAGCATCAGGAGGACCTGCAGATCGCCGGTGTCGGCTCGGGCGACAGCGCGTCGGACGACTCGACGAACGTGCTCAGCTGGTTCGTGCATCGCCAGTACTGGGTTGTTGTATGGGGCATCGCGTCGTGCATCATGGCGACCGTGCTGGGAACGGCGCTCGGCTCCGCGCATCTGGTGGTGTTCCCCATGTGCGCCATGCCGCTCGTGCTGCTGGCGGCCTCGCGCATGGTGTCGTTCGTCAAGAACTACTTCCTGGAGTATGACGGTCACGACGACGAGCCCAAGCCGTATCTGGGGTTCTTCTTCCAGAGCACGGGCATGGGCCTGATTCTGTCGCTCGTGACCTACCTGTGCGCCCAGCTGGTGCGCACCGCTGCGTTCCTCGATGCGCCCATGTTTGAGGAGCAGCTCTTTACCGGGTGCTTTAATATCGCTGCCATTATTTGCCTGGTTGGCAACATGAGCGCCGTGATTTACCTGATGGTGCTGTTCTGGCGTGACGAGCATGACCTCAACACGTCGGGCACCGCCATGAACGTCATTGCCGTCATGATTTCGTGTGTGGCGTATTGCATCGCCGCGGTGCTGCTCGCCATATCAGTCATGGGTTAGGTGGTCGCGTGCAAAATACCAAGCAAAAGTCGGGCACCAAGCAAAAGTTGACCATCGCGGCCATCTTTGGCGCTATGGGTCCCGGTCTGCTGGCGGCGCTTTCGGGCAATGACGCCGGCGGCATTGCAACGTATTCCAGCGCGGGCGCCAGCTATGGCTACAAGATGCTGTGGATGCTTCCTGTCATGACTGTGCTGCTCATCGTGACGCAGGAGACCGCGGCGCGCTGCGGCTGCGTCACGGGCAAGGGCCTGGCATCGCTCATTCGCGAGCGCTTTGGCGTGCGCAAGAGTGTACTTGCTATGGCGGCGCTGTTGATCGCCAACACGGCTGTGACCATTTCGGAGTTTGCGGGTATTGCGAGCGGCCTTGCCCTCTTTGGCGTGCCGGCGAGCATCTCGGTGCCGTTGGTGGCGCTGCTGGTGTGGATGCTTACCATGTCGGGGAGTTTCCAGCGCATCGAGAAGATTCTGCTGCTGGTGAGCTGCGTGTTCGTGACCTACATCGTCGCCGCGTTTATGGCTGGCCCCAACTGGGGTGAGGTCGCGGTCGACCTGGTCGTGCCTAACATTCAAAATGACCCCAGCTACGTGTCGCTCGTGGTCGCAACGATCGGTACCACCATCGCGCCGTGGATGATTTTCTTGGCGCAGAACAACGTGGTCGATAAGAACGCGGGCGAGGACGACATCGTGCTGCAGCGTATTGATACCGTGAGCGGCTCGCTTGCCGCCGATGTTATTGCCGGCTTTATTATCATCACGACCGGCACGGTGTTGTTCCCGGCGGGTATTCAGATTAGCGATGCTGCCGATGCTGCCCGCGCGCTGGAGCCTATTGCGGGTCAGTGGTCTACGGTACTGTTTGCCTCGGGCCTGGTCGCGGCGAGTTTCTTGGCTGCCTGCGTGCTGCCGGGCGTTACGTCGAGCGCTATCTGCGAGGCATTTGGCTGGGAGCGCGGTGCCGACCGCAGCTGGGACGAGGCCCCGGTCTATCGCGGCATCATTACGGCCATCATCGGTATCTCTGCCGTGCTGGTGCTTATGCCCGGCGTCGATCTGTTCCAGATTATGATGACCTCGCAGGTCATCAATGGCGTGCTACTGCCCGTGGTTCTGGTGTTCCAGGTGGTTATCGCCGCCGACCGTCACATTATGGGCGCCAACCGCAACGGCCGCGTATGGAACGTGCTCACGTGGGCGACTATCGGCGTGATTACGGTGCTCACGGTCGTCATGTTTGTCCTGCAGGCGATGGGCTACAGCGCTTAACGCCCACTTTTGCTTCCGAACAGGCCGCAGCGATGGACTGCGGCCTGTTTTTTGCCCGCTATAGGGCATTAGTTATATGGCATTGGACAAAAAATGCCAAATATGAGTACTGTTGCTAAGTGAATAGCATTTACATCCAAGAAGATAATGGACATAGCCGATAGTATGTTCATTAAAATTGGCTCCAATATGTCTTAAACCAGTCAGGTTGGCTGCTTTAGGGGGTTGTAGGGGTCGCTCGGACGTCATTTTGGGTGGTTTTGCCTGCTACTAAAATGGTAACAGTACTCATATTTGCCCCTTTTTGTCCACGACCCCTTGGAGCCGGCTCGAAAAGAGTGATTTTGGGTTGTTTGCTGCGGGTGTGGGCTTGGAAACAACGTTCGGGGTGGCGAGGCGCCCAGAATTTGGTCGCAAGGAGGGCGTTCCTCGGCTGTGTCAGGAGTGTCCCTGGGTGCCGGCACATAAGGAACGTCCCTAACTGTCGGAGGGGGTGCCTGCCGTGGCGCACCCCTCCGGATGTGGGAAGTTTGCGCTGCAGGTTACTTGTCGGTGCCCAGCTTGTGCGGCTTGAGAGCGAGCGCATTGACGAGCGCGTCGGTGGCAGACTTGACGGCCGCCGGCTGCAGATCGTTGACGTGATCCTCGGGATGCACGGGCAGGTCCTTCTTGACTGCATCGTGGATCAAGTTGAGGTACTCAGTCACGCCAGTGGTCGACAGGTGCGTGCCATCGCCATCGAACAGGTCGTTGCGATTGGCACTGTATCCGTACCAGTCGATAACGCGCACGTTCTTGTAGCGCGTAGCAGCGTTGGCGATGGCCTGGTTGGTAGAGCCAACCCACGGCTGCGGGCTGCGCGTGTTCACAAACACCACAATACGCTTATCTCCTGCATCGGTCATGATGGCGTCGATCTGGTCGTCGGTTACCAAGCCGTTGGTGCCCAGTGCAAAGACCACGATCTTGCCGGCAAGGTTCTGTTGGAGATAGCCCTCAAATGTCGCGCGGCCCGCATCAAACTGGCGGCCCTTTTCGGCATCGATATGGCTGTGCGGGAACACGCCGTCAAAGGAATCAACGGCGCGCAGCGACACGGAGTCACCGATCATCAACAGGTCGTAGGAGCCATCGGGGAAGCCGTCGTTGTCCTTGTCGGTGTCGTCGGCCGCCTGTTGGTCTGTGGGCGCGGTGTTTTTGGCTTCCTTGTTGAGGACTTCGGCGCCCTCACCGCTCAGTGCGGAGGTCTCCGGCACAAAGATCAGGCCGCCCAGTGCAACGACCAACACGACAGCGCAGGCTGCGCAGACAGGGACGTGCGCGCGCACCCAGTTGGCGGGCGCGGTGGTGCCGTCGCGGAACTCGGATACGGTGCGCCCAAAGGCGCCCTTTCTAAACGGCGTCTCGATAAAGCGATATGAACATTCGGCTACGGCGACCACCAACAACACCTGCAAAATGTACTGCCACCACGGCGTATCGTTGATGTTGGCGACCGGGTTCATGAGCAACAGTAGCGGATAGTGCCACAGGTAGATGCTGTACGAGCGCTTGCCAA
Source organism: uncultured Collinsella sp. (assembly GCA_958415625.1). Lineage (GTDB taxonomy): Bacteria > Actinomycetota > Coriobacteriia > Coriobacteriales > Coriobacteriaceae > Collinsella. Next base: position 65,586 of record CATYZI010000002.1, read on the forward strand.
CCCACACGAGCGGCTCGGCGGACAGTGCGCGGGCAACCATTCCCTGGGGCTGCACGCAGGCCGCGATGACCATGAGCGTGAGGATGGAGCATAGCAGCGTGCCGCCGCGATACTGGAACGCGGTGTAGCCGTTGGTGAGCGCGACCATGGCGGCAAGGCCAACCAGACCCACGACGCCCAACACATCGATGGATGCGGGCGAGGACCAAAAGCGCACGAGGGCGCTCGGCTGTGCCGGGACGGTCTCGGCTGCGTTGTCGGCCTTCTCGCCAGGCTTGCCCTCGGCGTTCTTGCCGTGCTTGGCGGCGCCAGCCAGGCGATTGAGCCCCAAACGATGAGCGAGACGCACCGGCGCCAGGTCGCGATCGGGGATAAAGGCCATCCAGGCGCCCAGCAGCAGCGAGAAGACGCGGGTGTCGGTGCCGTAGTACACGCGGCTGGGGTCGGCGGCAGGGTTGTAGAGCACCATCATGGCAAGGGCGGATACCGCTGCGAGTCCCAGGACCATACGGCGCGTGTTGGGTTTGCTCACATGCATGGACACCATGGCAAACAGCAGCGGTGGCCAAACCAGGTAGAATTGTTCCTCGATGGCGAGCGACCAAAAGTGCGTAAGCGGCGAGGGGTCGCCCAGGGCGTTGAAGTACGAAACGTCCTGCATAATCTGCCACCAGTTGTTAAAGAACAGCAGCGACGGCAGAATGTCGGGACGCATCTTGGTGAGCATCACGTGGTTGAAGACGGTGCACAGCGCACAGGTTACAACCACAACGGTCACCACGGCGGGGACCAGGCGACGGATGCGGCGGATCCAGAAGCTCTTGAGGTCGATGCGGCCGGTCTTAGCGACTTCGTTGAGTAGCAGGCGTGTGATCAGATAGCCCGAAAGCACAAAGAAGATCGTGACGCCAAGCAGGCCGCCCTGAGCCCACGTGAGGTTGAGGTGATAGAGCACCACCGCGACGACGGCAAGCGTGCGCAGGCCGTCGAGCGCAGGGATGTAGCGGGACTTGGGGCGAGCAGGCGTCTGCTCCGCGGCGGGAGTGTTGGCGCGGCCAGCGTTGTTGGCAGAAGCGCGATGGGGGCTCGCGGTGCGTCGCGGCTCGTTGGCACGGCGCTCGCCCTTCACGCGTTCGTGCGGCGCCGGCTCGTTGCCCGTGCGGCGTCGACCGCGCGAGCCCGATTGCGAGAATTGTTCCATAAAACATCATCCAATGACGAGAATAATCAGCACGTATTCATTGTAGCTGCCTGCCCCTGTGAATGCTTGCTGCTGGCGCAAGCTCAAGCGCGCGTCCACATCAAAGTGGACTAAAGTTATAGGGGGTGCGAGAGTGCACAATCGTTGGTCGATGGTGGGCGCAAAGCCTGAAGACGAGGAGGTTTCCATGGCGGATCACAGCATCGTTGCGGTGTTCGGCAGCATGAACATGGACCTTTCGGTGGCGTGCGAGCGCATGCCGCGCGCGGGCGAGACGGTCGATGGCAGCGGTTTTATCACCAACGCCGGCGGTAAGGGAGCCAATCAGGCCGTTGCCGCTGCGCGCATGGGTGCGCGCACGTGCATGATCGGCGCTGTTGGGCGCGATACCTTTGGCGATGCGCTTGTGGCAGGGCTCCAAGATGCCGGCGTGGGCGTTGAGTCCGTGACACGTCTCGACGACGTGGAGACCGGTACTGCGACTATCATTCGCTGTGAGAGCGACAACCGCATCGTGCTGTCGCCGGGCGCCAACCATGCGCTTGCGGGCGAGGACGTTGCCCGCGCACTGAGGCGCTTGGTGGCCGACGAGCTCGACGGCGATGCCAGCGAGATTGCCCCGGCTGCTGGCGGCGTCTTTATCGCCCAGGGCGAATGTGACCTTGCGGCGACGGCCGGGGCGCTTGCTTGCGCTCACGAGCTGGGGTTCTATACGATCTTTAACCCGGCGCCCGCCTGCGACCTGCCGGCAGGAGCGTGGCCAGCGGTCGACCTGGTCTGCCCCAACGAGACCGAGTGCCAGGTACTGACGGGCATTCTGCCCACGGATGATGCGAGTTGCGTCGCCGCGCTCAATGCGCTGCTCGACAAGGGCGCCGGGGCTGCGGTCATCACGTTGGGCGGCGCCGGCTCGGTTACGCTCGGCGATGGCGGTGAGCCGCTGCGCATGCCGGCGCTTTCGAGCGCGGTGGTCGATACGACGGCCGCGGGCGATACGTTTATCGGCGCGTTGGCGGCGGCTCGTCTGGAGGGCCTGCCGCTCTTTGAGTGCATGGCGGCGGGTGCTCGCGCCTCGGCGGTGACGGTGTCGCGCCTGGGCGCTCAGCAATCAATTCCCACGCGTGCGGAAGTCGAGCACAAGTTTGGTTTAGACGGTTTGGATGTAGACGGAGAAGCGGAGTAGAACAATGGCAACCAAGAAGCTGATCCTTGATCTGGATATGGGTGTGGATGATGCGATGGCGCTTGCCTACGCCATCGCGAGCCCCGAGGTGGAGCTCGTCGGCATCACCACGTGCTTTGGCAACGTGCGCGTCGAGCAGTCGGCGCACAACTGCTTGGCGGTGCTCGACCTGTTGGGTCGTCCCGAGGTGCCGGTGTACCTGGGCGCCGATCGTCCCATGAAGGCGACCGAACCCTACACGCCGCCGGCGTCCACCACGCTTATCCACGGCAAGAACGGCATCGGCGGCGCAAGCGTGCCCGCCTCGCCGTACGAGCCGGTGGGCGCGACGTCGGCCGACGGCAATGCGGCGGTCGATTACCTGATTGATGCCGCGCGTACCTATGGTCCCGATCTGGTCTACGTTGCGACCGGCCCGCTCACCAATCTGGCGCTTGCCCTGGAGCGCGATGCGGCGGCGATGATGTCTATCGGCCGCGTGGTCGTGATGGGCGGCGCCCTTACCGTGCCCGGCAACGTGAGCGCGGGCGCCGAGGCCAACATGGCGGGCGACCCCGAGGCTGCCGACGCTGTGTTGCGCTCGGGCCGCAAGCTCACCATGGTGGGCCTGGATGTGACGCACCGCGTGGTGCTCACACGTCGCGACGTTGCCGGCTGGACGGGCTCGGGCACTATGGCTGGCTGCGCGTTTGCGAGCATGGTCGAGCACTATATCGGTTCGTACGAAATGAACGCGCCCTACCTGGGCGGCTGCGCGCTGCACGATCCGCTGGCGGTTGCCGTGGCGATTGATCCCACGCTCGTGGGTGCGCTCGGCTGTAACCTGCGTGTCGACCTGCTGGGCGAGTATCGCGGCCGCACCATCTGCGACGAGCACCGTCTGTCCGATCCAGATAAGAGCGCGCTCGTGGCGCTCACCGTGGACGCCCCATGCTTCCTGTCCGAGTTCAAGGCGCGTATGGCCCGCGTCCTGGGCTAAATGTTTTTCACGCCCCGCCCCAAGTAGTCAATTTGGGACGGGGCTTTTTTAGCTACCGAGCAATGTGCCCGTTGGGGGAATAGTCGCGTCGCTTCGCTTGACAACAGGCTAAACTAGCTATTAAACATTTACTATTCTGTTTAGATTGAATTTGCGGTCGTTTAGTTGTCGAGTCACGGGGCGGTCAGGCCACGATGCTCGACCGCGACCGCTACTAGGGGGAACAATGGCCAAAGCAAGTGTTCGCGAAATCAGCCGCATCACCGGTTTTTCGCCTGCGACCGTGTCCAACGCGCTTAACCGCAAGCGCAGCGTGAGCGAGGAGACCGCCAAGGTCATCCTGGAGTGCGCGCAGTCGCTCGGCTATCAGCAGTCGACGCAGCTCGAGAGCATCCAGTTTGTGCTCGCGCGCAAGACGGGCGCCATCCTGGACGAGAGCACCTTCCACCCCGCGGTCATCGAGGGCGTGGAGCGCCAGGCGCGTCGCCACGGCATGAGCACGAGCTTTGTCTCGCTCGACTTTAGCGACCTGGACGCCGTGCGCCCGCAGGTCGAGGGCCTGATCGCCGACCCGTCGGCCGCCATCGTGCTGATGGGTACCGAGCTGGGTGAGGAAGACTATGCCTTGTTCGCCAACGCTGCCGCCCACTTGATCGTGCTCGATGGCTGGAGCGATCGTCAGTACTTCGATGCCGTAGTCATTGCCAACACCGACTCGGTGCTGCGCGCCGTGGACTACCTTATCGAGAAGGGTCACAAGCAAATCGGCTATCTGGCAGGCGACCTTCGCATCCGCAACTTTAAGGATCGCGAGCGCGGCTATCGCCAAGCGCTTGAGGATGCGGACCTTGAGGCCAACCCGACATGGCGCGTCACATTGGGCACCACGCTCGAAGGTGCTTATCGCGACATGGGCGCATGGCTCGACAGCGTCTCGCGCGACGACCTGCCGACGGCTTTCTTTGCCGAAAACGACGTGCTCGCCGTAGGCGCCATGCGCGCGCTGAACGAGCACGGCATACGTGTCCCCGAGGATGTCTCAATCATCGGCTTTGACGATCTGTCTTTGGGCGCCTTCTCCAATCCGCCGCTCACCACGGTGCACGTTCCCAAGCACGAGGTGGGCGAGATCGCGGTGCGCCGCCTGGTGGGCAACATCCGCAATCCCAAGAGCTATACCTGCAAGACGGCCGTGTCGACCTATTTTGTCGAGCGCCAAAGCGTGCGTGAGATCTAGGCAAAGGCAACGCTGGGCCGTAGGGAGGCAAAGCTCGCTAAGGCAGCCATACATAACGCTACTAAGAGAGGGTCCTTCGGGGCCCTCTTTTTGTTGCCCTTGTATGTTCAGATTGTTTACATACCGTTTAGGCTGATTTCTCTACCGTTTACGAGACTTTCGCGCTAAACTTTTAAACAAAAGAGTAAAACATTTAGTAAACAGAACAAAACGAAACATGCGTCTGTTTACTGAACATGTGACTAGGGGAGGACGTACATGGACAAGATCAAGCTCGGCTTTGTGCCCACGCGCCGCAGTATCTTTAGCGCGCCGGACGCGATCAAGTATCGCGGTCTGACGGCTGATCGCCTGCGCGAGATCGGCGTCGAGATTGTGGATATCGACGACATCAACGACGAGGGCCTGCTGTTCGACGACAGCCATATCGCGCCTATCGTCGAGAAGTTCCGCGCCGAGGGCGTCGACGGCATCATGCTGTGCCACGCCAATTTTGGTACCGAGTACGTTTGTGCCCGCCTTGCCCGCGAGCTCGGCCTGCCCGTGCTGCTGTGGGGTCCGCGCGACGAGCGCCCCGAGCCCGATGGCACCCGTCTGCGCGATAGCCAGTGCGGCCTGTTCGCCACCGGCAAGGTCCTGCGTCGCTTCCAGGTTCCCTTCACCTACATGACCAACTGCCGTCTGACCGATCCCGAGTTCGAGCGCGGTGTCTGGGACTTTTTGGCCGTGTGCAACGTGGTCAAGACTTTCAAGCACACCCGCATCCTGCAGATGGCCACTCGCCCGTTCGACTTCTGGTCCACCATGTGCAACGAGGGCGAGCTGCTCGAGAAGTTCAACATCCAGCTTTCGCCCATCCCCATGACCGAGCTTGTCCAGGCTGTGCGCGACGCCCAGGCCGACGAGCAGGCCATGGCAGCCATGCTCGCCCACATTGCCGACAGCTTTGAGATCTGCATCCCCGAGGATAAGGTCCCCGCTGTGGCCGGTCTTGCCATTGCCATGAAGCGCTTGGTCGAGAAGTACGGCTGCAACGCCGGTGCCATCCAGTGCTGGAACGCCCTGCAGGACGAGCTGGGCATTATGCCCTGCGCCGCCAACGCCATCCTCAACGAGATGGGTATCCCCATCGTATGCGAGACCGATATCCACGGCGCCATCACTGCGCTGATGGTCGAGGCCGCCGACCTGGGCCGTCACCGCGGCATGTTCGCTGACTGGACCGTGCGCCATCCCGATAACGAGAACGGCGAGCTGTTGCAGCACTGCGGCCCCTGGCCCTGCAGCTGCGCGGCCGTCAAGCCCAAGCTCACCTACCCGCTGGCCTTCGATCACCCCGGCGCGCTGACGGCCGAGGCCAAGCACGGCGACCTCACCCTTGCCCGCTTTGACGGCGACAACGGCGAGTACTCGCTGCTGCTGGGCAACGCCCGCGGCATCGACGGCCCGGCCGGCATGGGCACCTACCTGTGGGTCGAGGTCGACAACCTCAAGCGCCTCGAGGCCAAGATCGTCGAGGGCCCCTACATCCACCACTGCGTCGCCATTCACGCCAACGTGGTGCCGGTGCTCTACGAGGCGTGCAAGTACATCGGCATTGTCCCCGACCTGTACGACCCCATCGAAGAAGACGTCAAAGCTTACCTGCGAGGAGAGTAGAAATGGCAACTATCGAAGAGCTTGAGTCCCTGCGTTGGGACCTTCGCCGCGATTGCGTCGATATCATCATGGCTGGCGCCGGCGGCCACATCGGCGGCGACATGTCGGTGATCGACGCCCTCATGACCCTCTACGCCAACCACCTCAACATTTCGCCCGAGACCGTCGACGATCCCAATCGCGACCGCTTCGTGCTCTCCAAGGGCCACGCCATGGAGGCTTACTACGCGGTGCTTTGCCACGAGGGCTATCTTGACCTCGACGACGTCAAGGCCCGCTTCTCCAAGTTCGGCAGCCCCTACATCGGCCACCCCAACAACAAGCTCAAGGGCATCGAGATGAACTCGGGCTCGCTGGGTCACGGCCTGCCCGTGGCCGTGGGCATGGCGCTCGCCGGCAAGATGGACGGCCGCGACTATCGCGTCTACACCATCATGGGCGACGGCGAGCTTGCCGAGGGCTCGGTCTGGGAGGGCGCCATGAGCGGCGGCAACTACCAGCTCGATAACCTGTGCGCGCTCGTGGACCGCAACCGCCTGCAGATCAGCGGCAGCACCGAGGACGTTATGAAGCAGGACTCGCAGGAGGAGCGCTGGGCAGCCTTCGGATGGAACGTGCTCTCCATTCCGGGCAACGACGTCCGGGCCATCGACGCCGCGCTGACGCTTGCGGCCGAGACCTGCGGCAAGCCCACGGTCATCATCCTCAACACGGTGAAGGGCTATGGCTCGCCTGTTATGGAGGACAAGGCCGCCTGGCATCATCACCTGCCCAATGATGAGGAATATGCCCAGATCATCGCCGATTTCGCTGCCCATAAGGAGGCCATCAATGGCTAACAAGATCGCCAATCGCAAGGTTATCTGCGACACGCTGCTCGAGGCCGCCGCAACCGACCAGGACATCGTCGTCCTGTGCTCCGACTCCCGCGGCTCCGCGTCGCTTACGCCGTTCTTCGATCAGTATCCCCAGCAGTCCGTTGAGGTCGGCATTGCCGAGCAGGACCTGGTGAGCATCGCCGCCGGCATGGCCTCGTGCGGCAAGAAGGCCTGGGCCGCCTCGCCGGCGTCCTTTGTGACCACGCGTTCGTATGAGCAGTGCAAGGTCGATGTTTCGTACTCCAACACCAATGTCAAGCTCATCGGCATTTCGGGCGGCGTGTCCTACGGCGCCCTGGGTATGAGCCACCATTCCGCGCAGGATATCGCCGCCATGAGCGCGATCCCCAACATGCGCGTGTATCTGCCGAGCGACCGCTTCCAGACCGCCGAGCTCGTGCGTGCCCTGGTCGCCGACAACAAGCCGGCCTACATCCGCGTGGGTCGCAACCCGGTCGAGGACGTGTACACCGAGGAGGAGTGCCCGTTCCAGATGGATCGCGCCACCTGGGTGCGTCGCGGCACCGATGTGACGATCGTCGCCACCGGCGAGATGGTCCGCCATGCCGTGGACGCCGCCGACCTTCTGGCCGAGCAGGGCATCTCGGCAACGGTGCTCGACATGTACTGCGTCAAGCCACTCGACGCCGAGGCCGTGATCGAGGCCGCCGGTGCTACGTGCGCTGTCGTGACCGTCGAGGAGCACAGCCCCTTCGGTGGCCTTGGTTCTATGGTCGCGCAGGTCGTGGGCGAGCATTGCCCGCGTCCGGTCAAGTGCTTGAGCCTGCCCGACGCGCCGGTCATCACCGGCACCTCGCCCGAGGTCTTCGCACACTACGGACTTACGGGCACCGGAATTGCCGAGGCCGTCAAGGACTTTCTGCCCGCAGAGTAATTGGAATGTGACAAAGGGACCGTCCCTTTGTCACATTCATTTTGAAAGGGGTGGCCATGGGCCGCTACATCATCGGAATCGATCAGTCCACGCAGGGCACCAAGGCGCTGCTGGTGGACGAGGGCGGCCATCTGATCCATCGTGCCGACCGCTCGCATCGCCAGATCGTCAACGAGGCCGGCTGGGTGAGCCATGATCCGGCCGAGATTGCGGCCAACGTCCTGGCCGTGGCGCGTGCCGTGGTGGAGGAGACCGGAGTCGACCCGGCCGACGTCGCCGGCATCGGCATCTCCAACCAGCGCGAGACCACCGTTGCCTGGAACCGCACAACGGGCGAGCCGCTGTGCGACGCCGTGGTGTGGCAGTGCGCCCGCGCCCGCGAGCTGTGCGACGAGCTGGCCGCGCGCGAGGGCGTGGCCGAGCTGGTGCGCGACACGACAGGCTTGGTGCTCTCGCCTTACTATCCGGCGGGCAAGATGGCCTGGATTCTCGCAAACGTGCCGGCGGCAGCCGAGGCTGCTGCGGCGGGCGAGCTGTGCCTGGGCACGATTGACGCCTGGGTGGTCTGGACGCTCACGGGCGGCGCCGAGTTCCGCTGCGACTGGTCCAACGCCAGCCGCACGCAGCTCCTCGACCTGCGCCGCGGCTGCTGGAGCGAGCCGGTGTGCCAAGCCTTTGGCATCGATCCGGCCTGCCTGCCGCAGGTGACCGATTCCGACGGTCTGTTCGGCACAACGGACCTGGGCGGCTTTTTGCCGGCACCCGTGCCCATTCACGGTGTGCTCGGCGATAGCCACGCAGCTCTGTTTGCGCAAGGCTGCCACAGCCGCGGTATGGCCAAGGCCACGTATGGCACCGGCAGCTCGGTCATGATGAACGTCGGCGACGAGTTTGTCGCCAGCTTGCATGGGCTTTCGAGCTCGCTCGCGTGGCGCATGGACGGCGTGACCGAGTACGTGCTCGAGGGCAACGTGAGCTACGCCGGCGCCGTCAAGACGTGGCTGCGTGACGACCTGGAGCTCATCAACAATCCCGAGGAAGTCACCGACCTGTGCTATGCCGCCAACCCGGCGAGTCGCGTCTACTTTGTGCCGGCATTTACCGGTCTGGGCGCGCCGCACTGGGCAAGCGACGCTGAGGGCTGCGTCTTTGGCATGACGCGCACCACGGGCCGTGCGGAGTTCGTGAAGGCTGCCGACGAGTCGATCGCCTATCAGATCTTCGACGTGATCGATGCGATGGTTGAGGATTCGGGCGCGGCGCTGGCCGAGCTTCGCGTTGACGGCGGTCCCACGCGCGATGCGTATCTGATGCAGTTTGAGAGCGACCTGGTGGGTTCGCCCATCCGCATCGCGAGCAACGACGAGATGAGCGGTCTGGGCGCGGCTTGGGCCTGCGGTATTGCGCTGGGCATGTACACGCGCGACGTGGTCGACGTCTACGGCGCCCGCGGCATCGTGGAGCCTTCGATGCCTGCCGACGAGCGAGCCAAAAAGATCGCCGGCTGGCGCCATGCCGTCGAGGCGACCATCGCTTACACCGCCTAAAATGATTTTTCTGGGACGGGGATCAAATAATCATTGGTCCTCGTCCCAAGTAGCTAATTTGGGACGGGGCTTTTTTGACTGGTATGATTGGTGCGACCATTCCAACCAGCTAAAAGAGCCCCGTCCTAAATTGACTATCGAGAGGATCTGCCATGGAGCGCATTGCGAGCTTTTCTGTCGATCATCTGCTGCTTGAGCCCGGCGTGTATGTGAGCCGCATCGACCGCGACCCGGCGACCGGCACCGCCGTCACCACCTTTGACCTGCGCCTGACCACGCCCAACAAGGAACCGGTTATGAACACGGCCGAGTGCCACACCATCGAGCACTTGGGGGCGACGTTTCTTCGCAATCACGCCGAGTGGTCGAGCCGTATCGTCTACTTTGGTCCCATGGGCTGTCGCACGGGCTTTTACCTCGTCGTGTTTGGCGAGGTGACGAGCGAGGAGATCCTGCCGCTCGTGCGTGAGCTGTTCGAGTTTGTCGCCGGCTTTGAGGGCGATGTCCCCGGTGCCGCTCCCGAGGAGTGCGGTAACTATCTGGACCAGAACCTTCCCATGGCTAACTGGCTCGCGCGTCGCTACCTCGACCGCGACCTGGCCGATATCGACGAGAAGCACCTGCATTATCAGCAGGCGTAAGGGCTTTATCGCCCAAAGCGCGCGCATTGGGCGCCTTCGCTTATGCGGGGGCGCCTTTTTGTTGAGTGGTCGGGACGAGCGTTCAAAATCGCTCATGTTTGTTCTAGAATGTTCATATAGTCACATTTACGAACAGGAGCGAACATGCACATCTATTCTGTCAACGATCCCGAGTTCAAATCCTATGGCAACGTTTGGGATGACGTTCCGTCCGAGCTCACGTTGCTCGTGCTCGAGGCGCTCTCTGCCACGCCCATCCCCGAAGGCAGCAAGTACGTAGCAAGCGCGCCGGAGCTCGAGAGCGTCAAGGGTGCCGATAAACTGGGCTTTCTCATGTTTGGCGGCCGCTCCTTCCAGCTCGGCTGGTGCAACGGGCACAACACACGCCTCAACTGCCTGGAGTATCACCGCGCCAGCGAGTTTAACCTGGGCGCCCGCGACTTTATCCTGCTCGTGGCGCATCGCTGGGAGATTGAGGGCGGCAAGCTCGACACCGCGTGCGTCAAGGCGTTCCGCGTGCCGGCGGGTACGGTCGTCGAAGTCTTCAACACCACGCTCCACTACACGCCCTGCATGGTCGACGACGGCGGCTTCCAGGTGATGGTGGCGCTGCCGGCGGGCACCAATGGCCCGCGCCCCGAGGCCGCAGCCGACATGCCTGCCGCCGGTGACAGCTACTGCTACTGGAAGGCCGACAAGTGGGTTCTCTGCCACGCAGATAGTCCCAAGGCTGCCGAGGGCGGCTACGTGGGCCTCGTCGGCAAGAACCTCGACATCGCCTGTGACTAGCATCTTCCGTCTCGATTTGTAACATCTAGCGGGCTAAATCGTCTCTACCTGTTACAGATTTAGACAAACTGCGGGGGGCTGCCCGAAAATCTCGATCTGTAACACCAAGCCCGGTTTTGGCTGCCTACCTGTTACAGATCGAGACAAACCGTCCCCAAACCACCACAAAGGTGCCTGTCCCCTTTGTGGTGGTTTGGGGCGGCGGTATCAGAAAGTGTCAGGCAGGGGCGGCTGCCGGGCCGCCGTGTGCGAAAAGAAGTGTCGGCCTGCGCCGTTGCCGTTGAGCGACGCGTTGTTTGCAGGGATACTGAGCCTATGACAACAGCGTGCGAAAGGATTGATGCATGGCTTTCCGTAAAGACTTCCTGTGGGGCGGCGCGACGGCTGCCAACCAGTGCGAGGGCGCTTACGACGTGGATGGCCGCGGCCTAGCCAACGTGGATGTGGCACCGCACGGCCCCGAGCGCTATGCGGTGGTCTCCGGCCAGCGCAAGATGCTCGACTTCGAGGACGGCTATTACTACCCCGCGCAGACTGGCATCGATTTCTATCACCATTACAAGGAGGACATCGCCCTCTTTGCCGAGATGGGCTTTAAGACCTTCCGCATGAGCCTGGCGTGGACCCGCATCTTCCCCAACGGTGACGAGACTGAGCCCAACGAGGCCGGCTTGGCCTTCTACGAGGACGTGTTCCGCGAGTGTCAGGCGCACGGCATTGAGCCGCTCGTGACCATCACGCACTTCGACTGCCCGATTCACCTCATCAAGGAGTACGGCGGCTGGCGCAACCGCAAGCTCATCGACTTCTACAAGAACCTCGCGACCACGATCTTCACCCGCTACAAGGGTCTGGTGAAGTACTGGCTTACCTTCAACGAGATCAATATGATCTTGCACCTGCCGTTTATGGGTGCCGGTCTGGTCTTTGAGGAGGGCGAGAACAAGGAGGCCGTCGAGTACCTGGCCGCCCACAACGAGCTCGTCGCCAGCGCTTGGGCAACCAAGATCGCTCACGAGATCGACCCTGAGGTCAAGATCGGTTGCATGCTTGCCGCAGGTAGCTACTACCCCTACAGCTGCCGTCCGGGCGATGTGCGCCAAGCGCAGATTGACAACCAGAGCAACTATTTCTTCGTCGACGTTCAGAGCCGCGGCTACTACCCGGCCTATGCCGTCAAGAAGCTCGAGCGTTTGGGCATCGATGTGGGCATGACGGATGAGGACCGCGAGATCCTGGCCGCCAACACCGTCGACTTCATCAGCTTTAGCTATTACAGCACCCGTTGCTCCGCCGGTGCCGATAACCCCGATGTCGAGCGCACCCAGGGCAACGCCTTCGCCGGCGCCAAGAACCCCTACCTGCAGGAGAGCCAGTGGGGCTGGGCCATCGATCCGCTGGGCTTCCGCATCACCCTCAACGACCTGTACGACCGTTATCAGAAGCCGCTGTTTGTGGTCGAGAACGGCCTGGGCGCCAAGGATGTTGTCGAGGAGGATGGCTCCATCAACGACGACTACCGTATCGACTACCTGCGCCAGCATATCGCCGCGATGCGCGATGCGGTGACCGAGGACGGCGTTGACCTGCTGGGCTACACCACCTGGGGCCCAATCGACCTGGTGTCTGCCGGCACGGGCGAGATGTCCAAGCGCTACGGCTTTATCTATGTCGACCGCGATGATGCGGGCAACGGCACCCTCAAGCGTTCCAAAAAGAAGAGCTTCGACTGGTACAAACACGTCATCGAGACGAACGGCGAGGACCTGGCCTAAGGCTTCCCAACAACCATAGCCTCCTAACCAAAACGCCCGGCGAGCAGTTAATGCCCGCCGGGCGTTTTGTTAAAAGAAGTGAAAGCACTCATTGGGGACGTACTTAAATGAGCGCCCGCAGAATGAGAGTGGATAATCTCCCGTTTTTAGCCTGTTTGTGGGCTCAAAGTGGGAGATTATCCACTCTCGCCATTTGGGCGTCCAAAAATCCTCGCTCGTTTTGTCTTAGTCATTGGGGACGTTCTTAAACGACTAGTCGCTGGCGACGTCCCTCGCCGTCGGCGGATTTTGGGACATGTGGCCCGCTTTTTGGGCCCGCCTGTCGGTACACTAAAAGCACTATGGGTACCCGCGAGCGACATATCGGCCACGCGACCGCCCGATCCGCGCCCGTGGCGGATCTTAGGGGCGGCAGGCTCTTCGCCATGCCGCGATTCCTTGTTGGCATATCGCATGGCGTGTATCGCCACCGCGTCTTTGTTATCGCCGGCGCCATTACCGCGCTGTTCCTTATGCTTTTGGCAGTCTTGCCGGCACTGTTCGCCTCCGACCCCAAGCTTTCCAACACCGTGCCCGCCTATAGCGAGGTGTCTGAAGAGGTCGTGGATGCGCTCGTCCACTCGAGCTCTCTCCCGCTGCTTGTCGCCGCAATTGCATTTTCAATCTGGGGTGTGTTGGCGTACCTACGCTGCTTGGACTACGTCTTGCGCCGCCGCCTTGTTGCCATCGCCGCCATTTGTGCCCTGTGGATGATCGAGGTCATCCTCAAATATAAGTCGTTCACGCCGTTCTATGCCACCGTGCTGTGGTACCTGTACTACGTGCCCATGACGCTCATTCCGCTGATCTACCAGCTGTGCGGTCTGCGCCTCGCGGGTTTGGAACAGCATCGTATGGGGCGTCGGTACCGCACCGTTTTGTGGGTCATGGCTGTCCTGCTTATCGGCTTTGTGCTTACTAACGATGTTCATCAGCAGGTCTTCCATTTCGATCGATCGAGTGGAACCTGGAGCAACGATTACACATATGGTTGGGGCTACGGTACCGTTCTGGTATGGACAGCCTTTAACTTCGTTGCCTTTTTTATCTTGGTAGGACGGTCCTCGTCTTTTCGTATTCAGCGTTTCTCGGGCACGGCCGCGCTTGTCCTATTGGGCGGCGCGTTCTTTGCCATTTCATATGCGCTGCGTGTGCCCTGGGCATGGAGGCTTAATTTTTCACTTGTCTACTGCGTCCTGTGCGTGGTGGCGATGGAAATCTGTCTCGATTGCGGTGTCATCCCGTCGTACCACGATATCGCCGGTATTTTCGGCACCTTGCCGCTTGACCTCAAAGTTCTAACGCGTGACCTGCAGGAAGTCTATGTCACGCCGGTGTCAAAGCCAATGCCGGTAGGCGTGCGTGAGGAGTTGCGGGTCCAAGAGCACGGGCACGCTCACGCCTTTGCCGTGGCGTCCGATCCCGATGTAATGTATCGCGCCTTTCCGCTGCTGGGTGGATCGGCTCTCCTTGCCCAGGACGTCTCGGAGCTCAACGAACTCAATCGCGAACTGGCGCATCGTCGCATGGAGCTGCAACGCCAAAATGAGCTGCTTGCCGCCGACTACGACCTTAAGACACATTTGGCAGACCAAGAGGCCGAGACCTTACTGGTCCAAGACGTGGACCAAGCGCTTGCCCGTGCGCTCGAAGGGATGTACGACCTGCTGAGCTCGCTGCCGCCGTTGACCGATGAGGCATCTTCGCACGAGCGTTACCGCATGCTGCAGCGCGCCAAGATGCTCGTCGCCTATTGCAAACGCAAGGGGTCGCTCACGTTGGCACAGCACGGGGAGAGCGGTTTTGACCGCGACCGCATTCAGCTCATCGCCAACGAGCTTGCAAGTGACCTGCGCACCATCGATGTCGATTGCGCCTCGATTATCGCCATACGGCGCCCGATGCACGCCAGTACGGTAAGCGCCCTGTACGACTGCGTGTATGACTTTGCGTTTTTTGCCTACACCACCGACCATCCGGCGCTTATGTATCACTTGGGCGACCATGACCGGTGCAGTGTCGAGCTGCGCGCCACGCTTTTTTCCAACGATGATGAAGATCTTTCGCAGACGCCCGCTGCGCAAGAGCTCGAAAGCGCTCTGCAAGGGCGCAACGTGGCATACCGCCTTGAGGGCGAGCCCGGCCAGCTGCGCATGATCGTCTTGATGCCGAGGGCGGGTGAGTGACGATGCAGATTTCGTTCATCCTTCCCCAAATCGTTGCGCTCGATGTTGTCTTTGCCCTGGCTGCGTGTCTGCAGATGATCCACGTCCCGCTCATCGCATCGCGCCGCTCGTCCTATAACCGTAAGGTGATTTGCGCCTACGAGACGAGCCTGGTGCTTCACCTGATGATTTCGGCGCTCATCTTATTCGCGTCGTCTGGCTCGTATCTGGTGGCGTCGCTTGACGTTTGCGCCAGGGCAATGGGCGGAGTGCTGTGGCTCAATGCCGCGATCTTTGCCTATGGCGTGGTCCTTATGGTGCGCTATCGTCGCCCTGTCATGCTGGCCGAGCTGCTGCTTGTTGGCGCCGTGACACCGCCGGTGGTTTTTGCCATGGGCTCGGTGTGGGCCGTTGTCCTTATCGCAGAGGGAGCGTTCTTCCTGTTCCGTTCCGTCGCGGCGCTCTTGATGGACGTCCGTAACCGCCAAGAGGATATCGCCGCGTTCTCGACGATTGAAACCATCAACGTGATTCCCGTGGGCATCCTGTATCTGGACTCGAGGGGCCGTCCACTGCTCATGAACCGCTGCATGCGCAAAAACCTGGCGGAGCTTCATATGCCCACCGACCTAGGCGATATGAGCGGTACATGGAACGACCTGCGCAAGCTCAGCATGCAAATGCCCGAAGGCGGTAAGAACCGCGTGCGGATCAACCTGGACCGCTTTGGTGAGGCGCGTGCGGTGGTCGAGGTTTCTCCCGCCGAGATTCGCCTGTTTGTGTGCGATGACGTTATGGTCTCGGGCCGTTCGTTCGAGCGCATAATCGGTCTGGACGTGACAGAGTATGCGCATGCGCATGACCGCCTGGCGCAGGCCAATCACCTGCTTGAGCTTGCGGGCCAAGAGCTCCAGGCCCAGATCGAAGAAGTCAAAAAAGTTGCCGACAATGCGGCCTATCTGCGCATGCGCACCCGCGTTCACGATGTGATCGGCCAGCGCCTATCAATCCTTCATCGCTATTTGGAGGAGGGGCGCTTGGACGACGAGTCGCTCGAGCAGATCGACCCGCTGCTGCGCTCAATCGCTGCCGATCTGCGCAGCGGGGGCGACACCGAACCGGCAGAGCAACTGGGCGATATCGTCCATGCTTTTGGCCTGGTGAGCGTGCAGATCGATGTTGAGGGTGCGCTGCCTGAGGACGCGCGTGTCGCCGCTGCCTTTTTGCAGATTATCCGCGAGGCCTCGACCAACGCCACCAAGCATGCGCAGGCACATCGGGTCCATGTGCGCTTGTGGCAGGAGAGGACGGATGCTGACGCCGTCGCGCACATGACGATTTCTAACGACGGGTCCCCGGCCCCCGTATCGTATCGCGAGGGAACGGGTATCCCAGGTATGAGGCATGTCGCGCAAGATCTGGGTGGCAGCCTAGAGGTCCACGCCACCCCGCCCTTTACGCTTACGGTATCCATTCCGCTTAACGCTAGCGACACGTCCCAAAGGAGAAACTCATGATCCGCGTGTTAATTGTCGAAGATCAGGCCATCCTGCGCGAGAGCCTGGCGCGCTCCGTTGGCGACCAGCCCGATATGACCGTCGTTGCCGCGATCGCCGATGCCTCCGAGGCCTTGGGTGTCGCGCTCAAGGAGCGCCCGGACATGATACTGATGGACGTGTGCACCGAGCACGATTCAAACGGCATCGTGGCGGCGGCACGCATCAAGGAGCAGCTGCCCGAGTGTCGCATCATTATCATGACAGGCATGCCCGAGATCACCTTTGTCGATCAGGCCCGCGAGGCGGGCGTCGATAGCTTTGTGTACAAGAACGTCGGTATCGACGAGCTGTTCGCCGTGATGCGCTCCACGCTGGCGGGTTACTGCACGTTTCCCAAGCCGCCCGAGAGCATCTTCTCGGGCACGGCGGCCCTCGACGATGTCGAGCTGTCGATCTTGCGCCTTGCCTGCGAGGGTAAAAGCCGCCGCGAGATTGCGGCCGAGCTGTTTATGAGCGAGGGCACCATCAAGCGCCGCATCTCGGAGATCCTGAGCAAGACCGGCTACGACAACATCATGCGTCTGGCCGTACATGCGGTGACCGAGGGCAGCATCGTTCCCAACATAGAGCGCTAGCGCTCGTTGCGCATCGGCATAAAAGCGACGGGGCCGCAGGATCATCTCCTGCGGCCCCGTCTGGTGTGCGCGGATGTGTCCGCCAATCCGCGGCTGTCGTGGTCTACCGCTACGCGATGGTTGCGCTGTAGGAGGCGACGTCCTCGTAGGAATCGGTCAGGTAGGCGTCGATGCCGATGGTCGTGTTGACCAGGTCGTCAAGGCTATCGAGCGTGCCGTTCGAGAACGTGAATTCCTCAGTGGCGTTGGTGCCGGGCATCAGGTGAGCCGAGAACCAGGGTTCCTTCATGGTGCCGTTGACGTTGGTCTTGCCGCTGGGGGCGTAGAAGGTCAGGTCCTTGTCGCTCTTGTTGGTGATGTTGACGACAAAACCGATGTCGCCCCACTCGTCCTTGAACTTCTCGGTGATGGTAATGGTGCACAGGTCGTCATCGGCAACGGTGACGGCGGGGGAGATTTCAATCTTCTGGACGTCGTCGTCTTCGACGGCCTCGTCGATCTCTTCTTCCTTCTCGGCCGCCTCGCGATCCTTCTTCACCGTGCCGGACAGGTCCTTGTCGGACTTGGTAAAGACAAGATTGCCGTCATCCTCTTCGAGGATGAGCTTGCCGTCCTTGAGCTTCATGTCATGCGACTCGTCTTCGGCGGTGATGGTTACGGTGGTGGCGTCTTTTGCCTCCCATTTAAGGTCGACGACTTCAAGGAACAGGTCGAGGGCACCTGTACCGTCCTCATCGAGAATCAGGACGCAGTGCACACCCCAATCCTCGAGCATCTTCATGTACTCATCGGTCAGCTCTTCGCCCTCCATGGTTCCACCCGAGAGTTCCCAGCTGCCGACGAAGTTGGCCTTGGGGTCTTTGCCGCCGCCGCTGCAGCCCGTCAGGGCAAAGGCGAGCGCAAGGACGCATGTCAGAAATGCGAGTACGGACTTTTTGAACGTTGTCTTCATGGTGTCCTCCTTTATCGAACGAAACCCATAGAAGCAAATGCGGGGGTGGCGGATCCCCCGCCAATTACCAGATAGAGGGGCTAGGGCCTGGGCGTTCCGCAGTTGCTGCAGAACTTGCCGCCGTTTTCGCTGCCGCAGTTGGGGCAGAACCACTTGGCCGGTGCCGGGGCGGGTGCGGGACTGCCACACTCGGAGCAGAACTTGCCGGTGTTGGTGGCGCCGCAGCTGCAGGTCCATGTGCCGGCCGCGGGAGCAGCGGCAGGAGCCGGTGCGGGAGCGGGTGCCGGAGCCGGCTGCGGGACGGCCTGCTGCTGTGCCTGGCCGGCGGCGAACAGCTGGCTGGCGTTCATGCCGCCCATGCCACCTGCCATGCCCATGCCCATAAAGCCTGCCATCGCGCCGTTGGGATTGGCGGCTGCCGCGCGCATTGCGTCGCTCTGGGCGCTGGCAATGTTGGCTGCCGCCATAGTGGGATCGCGCATGACGGCGGCCTTCTGCAGGTCCTTGATCATCTGCTCGTCTTCTTGCGAGGCTGCGATGGAGTTGACGCCAAAGCTCACGATCTCGACACCACGCAGGTCGCGCCAGTCGGCAGAGAGGACCTCGTTGAGCGCACGAGCGAGCTCGGTGGTGTGGCCGGGGATGGCGCTGTAGCGGATGCCCATCTCCGAGATCTTGGCGAAGGCGGGCTGCAGGGCGGTGAGAAGCTCGGACTTAAGCTGGCTGTCGATCTTGTCGCGCGTGTAGCTATCGGTCACGTTGCCGCATACGTTGGTGTAGAACAGCAGCGGGTTGGTGATGCGGTACGAATACTCGCCGTTGCAACGCACGGAGATGTCGACGTCCAGGCCAATGTTGTTATCGACCACGCGGAAGGGCACAGGCGAGGCGGTGCCGTACTTGTTGCCGATGATCTCCTTGGTGTTGATGAAGTAGACACGCTGGTCCTTGCCCGCGTCGCCGCCAAAGGTAAAGCGGCTGCCGATATTGGCGAAGGTCTCCTTGATGGAATCGCCCAGGTTGCCGCTAAAGACGCTCGGCTCGCTGCCGGTATCGAAGACGAACTCACCGGGCTCCAGCGCGACTTCGATGATCTTGCCGTTTTGCACCACGAGCATGCCCTGGCCGTCGTTGACGGCGATGACCGAGCCGTTGGAGATGACGTTGTCCTCGCCGCGCGTGTTGGAGCTGCGGCCACCGGTGCGTTTGCTGCCCTTGCAGGCCAAGACGTCAGCAGGCATCGATTCGCAGTAGATAAATTCCTTCCACTGGTCGGCCATGACGCCGCCGGCAGCTCCCAATCCAGCTTTCAAGAGTCCCATGGTGATCTTCCTTTCTCGTCAAAGGCCGGGTGGTATTGGTCGGATTGCTTAGTCGTCCTTGTCGTCTTTCATGACAACGGTGGTCTCGGTGTGGTTGAAGGTGTCGTGCTTCTCGGTCAGGTCGAGCTCGCCGCAGTACTCGTCGGCGTGGGTGGCCTCGTTGGCCGTCTTGAGCTGGCCTACCAGTAGCACGTCTCCGATAATCACGATGATCAGCGGCGCGACGATGTTGATGAGGATGCCCTCGATATCAAAGGCGAGGTAATCCGGATCGAAGGCGTTCTCACCCATAAAGAGAATCTGGGAGAGGATAAATCCGATCACAAAGAACAGCACCGAGGCAATAGCGAGCTTGGGCTTGGAGCAGGGGAGCTCGCCGACCAAGCGGCCGGTCTGGCCGTTCATGGCAAACAGGTAGCTCTTGCCGTTCCACGAGGTGGAGAGCATCCAGACGGGGAACAGGGCGTAGTCGCTGTCTTCCCAGGTGTAGTCGAGCTGCTTGCTTTCGACCGTGGCATCGTCGTATTCGTCGACGACAGTCTCGCGCAGGGCCGAGATCGTGCTTTCTTCCATACGGCGCTCGGCGCGCGCCTTGCAGGTCTCGCAGTCCTCGTCGTAACGGTTGGCGATGTAGCCGGGCATATATGCGACCGAGAACGGACGCAGCGCGTCGTAGTCAAACGGCTCGATGGCGTCCATGTGGCCGTCGGGCATCTTGGACGATCCGTCGACGGGCACGCGCTTAAACGAGATATTGCCCTTGCGATAGGCATCGTAGTGGTCGGTGGTCGTGACGGTGCGGTCGGATTCCTCGGTCACGGTCTCGTTGGTCGCGTCAAAGTACACTTCGCCGTCCACGCGGGCGCCGTAGAGCCAAAACGGCACGTAGACACCTTGGACCTCGTCGATGTGGTTGCCGGTGACAAAGCTCTTGGGCAGCAAGATCTTGCCCTTGTAGTGTTCCTTGAGTGCGGCCGTGACGTCGTCGCGCCCGAGCTTAAACGGAATCACCAGGTCGGGCGAGAAGTCGCCAGAGAGCTGGCCGGGCGCCACGGCGGAGTTGCCGCAGTACGGGCAGGTGGTGACGGCGACGGTGCCGTCGGACACGAGCTCGGCGCCGCACGACGAGCAGATGTAGCCGGCGTTTTGGGCGAGCTCCTGCACGGCATCGTCGGCAGCAGGTTTGGGAGCTGCGGCTGCGGCATCGGCTTTGGCATCTGCCTTGTCCTGGCGCTCGCGATAGAGGGCCTCGACTTCTTCGACTTCAAAGCGTGAGTCACAGTAGTCGCAGACAAGCTTTTGCTCGGCGCTGGCAAAATGCAGGGGACCACCGCAGGCAGGGCACTGATAGTTAACGCTCTCGAAGGCCATGATCGGTCCTTTCCGTGCCGGAGGCTATGCGCCGATGGCGCCGCCGCAGTATTCGCAGCGCCCACTGGCATCGGGAATGGTGGTGGCTCCGCAGAAGGGGCAGGTCACCGCGGTCTTGGGGGCCTTGGCGGCCGCGACGCTGTCGCGCGTCTCCTGGCGCAGCTGCACCAGCGCGTCGCGGACCTCGGTTGCCTGGCGCTTGGCCTCGCGGTATTCGATGGAGCCGCGCTGATCGATGGTGGAGTCGTTCACGCGCAGGTTGATCTCGGTAAAGTACGGCGTGTTGACGTGGATGGTCAGATTAAAGTCGTAATCCAGGTCGTAGCGCGGCGGGTTGTAGCTCTCGCGCTCGCCGTCCTTGGTCTCGCGATAGATTTCGGTGCGATGCTCGTCGATATCCATATCGCAGCCGAGTACCTGCGAGAACTCGATGATGTCGGGATTGGCGTCGCGCCAGCGGCTCTGCGAGGTAATGATCAGCAGGCCCGCGTCCTCGTCGAGCATGATGTTGGTGCGCCCGGCAGAAAGCGTGCGCGTGGGGTTGAACGACGCCAGGCGCTCGGCATTGGCCTCGCGGTAGGCGAGCTGCTCGCGGATATCGTCCGCGGTGCTGGAGCGATAGCCGTGAAAGTAGGGGGAGAGCTTGCCGGCGCACTCTTTGCACAGGTAGCCTTCATTGATTTTTGTCTTACCTAGAAGTCCCAGCTCGGTACCGCAAATCGCGCACTCTTTCTTCTCGAACATCTTGTCAAAGAAGCCCATGGCTGCCTCCCATCAACTGGTAGCGTGTGTCACTTTTGATGATGGGGGAGTGCGCGATCTTTCACGATACCCAGACGGCTCAACGAGTCTCCACAACTGGGACACATGGCCCATTTTTCCTACTCATTGGGGACGTACTTAAATGAGTGAAACTACTCATTTAAGTACGTCCCCAATGAGTGCTCGCAGAACGAGAGTGGATAATCTCCCATTTTTGGCCTGCTTGTGGGCTCAAAGTGGGAGATTGTCCACTCTCGTTGTTTGGGTGTCCAAAAATCCCCGCTCGTTTGGCACTTGGGGACGTTCCTTTTGTGCCGGCACCTGGGGACATTCCTTGCCTGGGGGCTACCTCTAAACGGGAGACGGTGTCGGCCGCGCAGGGGGCCGACCGTTCACCGATTAATGCCGACCGTTCGCCAAGCGCGGCCACAATTCCGCTATTAAAGCGATTCAATGACGCTTAAATAACAGTCAGAGCTCAGCTTGAGTGCGACTCCCTTCGAGGCATGATCGGGCGGCTCGTCGATTTGCGCCCGCGCATGCACGCCATGCGCCGCCGTAGAACGCCGTTGCCGAAGGGAAGAACTGTGAAGGTCGTCAAGCGAATCAACAACAACGCAGTTATGTGCACCGACTCAAAGGGTCGAAGCGTCGTTGCATTTGGCAAGGGAATCGCCTTCGCTATCGACAAGGAGACGGGTGACCTACCGCTCGCCGCTATCGAGCGCACCTTCTACAACGTGGACGAACATTACCTGGCGCTTCTCGAAGAGCTATCGCCCCGCGTGCTCGCGGTCTCTGCCGAAATCATTCAAGCCGCCGACCTGGAGCTCCCCTACGAACTCAGTCACAACGCCGTGCTCGCCCTTGCAGACCACATTACTTTTGCCCTGCAGCGCGCCAAGCGCGGCATTACCGTGCAGATGCCGCTCGCCTATGACGTGGCGCAGATGTATCCCATCGAGTACAAGGTGGGCGTTTTTGCCCTCAGGCGTATCTTCGATGGCCTCAATGTGGAGCTTGCAGAGAGCGAGGGCGTGGGGATCGCCATGTGCCTGCTCAACGCGCGTCTGGCGCCCGAGAACGAGGCCGAAACCGACGCCGAGGCCCGCGACGATGAACGTCTCATTGGCGCCATCATTGCAAGGATCGAGAAGACCTACGGAATCGAGGTCGACCGCCACGGCTTTGAGTTTGCACGCTTCGCTACCCATATCCACTATTTGTTTGGGCGCATTCGTACCGGTGAGCCCATGAACACCGACGGCGCGGAGCTTTACGGAACCGTGCGCGGCGAGATGGGCCGTTCGGCTGAGGTTCTCGACTACGCCTGCGTGCTTATCGAGGAACATTTTGGATGCCAGATCAGCGACTCCGAGAAGCTATACGTGCTCATGCACATTCATCGTATCTCGCACCCCCGGGTGTAGATATACCGCAGCAGCGTCGGTTATCGCTGCGGGTAAACCGGCCTGAGGCCGCCGCGAAGCTCCCCATACCCCTTACAAATCGCGGCAGCCGGGCGACGGGTTGTTGAGGGCGCCGTAGAGGTGCCGGCGGGCGGGTCCCGCGAGAAAAGGAGGTCATTATGGCCGACAACAAGAAGATTGCCGAGGACGTGCTTGCAGCCGTCGGCGGCAAGGAGAACGTCTCGGGCGTGACGCACTGCATGACGCGTCTGCGTTTCACGCTCAAGGACAACGGTATCCCCGATACCAATAAGGTCAAGAAGATCAAGGGTGTCATCGGCGCCCAGGAGTCGGGCGGCCAGTACCAGGTCATCATCGGCCAGAACGTGCCCAAGGTCTATGACGAGGTGTGTGCAATGGGCGGCTTTGCCAAGAGCGCCGCAATCGACGAGAACCTCGATGCACCTAAGCAAAAGCTCACGCCCAAGGTGATCGGCAACAACATTCTCAACTACCTGTCCGGCTCCATGGTGGCGTTGATCCCCATCTTGATGGCCGGTGGCCTGTTCAAGTGTATCGGCACTCTCATCGGTCCGCAGGTCTTTAACCTGGTGCCCGAGACCGATCCCACCTACCTGCTGTTCTACACCTACCTGTTTGACGCGGCCATGTACCTGCTGCCGGTCTATCTGGGCTACAGCGCGGCCAAGAAGATCGGTGCGAGTCCGGTGCTCGGCATGTTCTGCGGCGGTATCCTCATCTGCCCCGACATCGTGGCGCTTGCCCAGAGCGGCGAGACCTCGCTCACGGTCTATGGCATCAGCGCTCCGCTGCAGAACTACCAGCAGACGGTTCTGCCGATCCTGCTTTCCTGCGCCGCGCTCTACTGGGTCGAGAAGTTTTTTAAGAAGATTGTGCCGGACGTTCTGTCTACCGTCTTTACGCCGTTCTTTACGATGGTCGTTATGGTGCCCATCGAGCTTATCGTGCTTGGTCCTATCGGCAACGAGCTCGGTAACCTGCTCTCCGCCGTCCTCTTTGGTATGGCGGGCACCGGTATCGGCTTCTACATCGCCATGGCAATCGTCGGCGGTCTGTGGCAGCTGTTTGTTCTGACTGGTATGCACATCGCCGTGATCATGCCGGCGCTCGCTACCTTTATGGCGCTGGGCGAGGACAAGTTCATCTTTGTTGCGTCCAACTTTGCCATGATTGCCGTGTGGGGTGCCGTGTTTGGTGCCGCGCTGCGCATCCGCAACAAGGAGGAGAAGGCCCTGACCTTTGGTTATGTCATCTCGGCTATCCTCGGTGGCGTGACCGAGCCCGCGTTGTTTGGCTGCATCATGCGCTTTAAGCGTATGATTCCCTGCATGGTTATCGGCGGCGCCATCTCTGGTCTGCTCGCCGGCATTCTGGGCGTGACGCTGGGTATGCCGGGCGCCAACTCCAACTTCCTGGTGTTCCTGGGCTACCTCACCCCGGGTATGGGCAACCTCATCAACTTTGGCATCTGCTTTGCCGTGGCCTTTATCGTCTCCGCCGTGCTCGCCTTCTTCTTTGGCATCACCGAGGCCGACCAGGCCGAGCTTGACGAGGAGTAACGCTTCCTACAGGTATTTTTCTCCTCTGGGGGACAGTTCAGCGCAAGGGACACCGCCGGGATATTCCGACGGCGCCCCTTTTTTGGCACTTGGACGTTCTTGTCTGACTAGTCATTTAAGTACGTCCCCAATGAGTACCCGTAGAGTGAGAGTGGATAATCTCCCGTTTTTGGCCTGTGTGCAGGCTCAAAGTGGGAGATTATCCACTCTCGTCATTTGGGTGTCCAAAAATCCTCGCTCGTTTGGTACCTGGGGACGCTCTTTGTTGAATATTGGCGCTGTCCTTGCTACGCCACAGTCACGGCGACCTGGGCGTAGCGGGTGCAGGGGCGCTCGGCGTGCGTCAGCACGGTGAGGGTGAGCACAAAGCGGTCGCCGGGTCGTGCGTCGGCGGGCACGATGAAAGCGGTGTCTACCGTGCATTCTTGCCACATCGACAGATCCTGGACGCCTGCATAGCTCGACGGGTCCACGGCGATATCCCAATGTGCGTCGAAGCCGCGGTCGTCGGGGTCGACGATGGTCGCCGCAAGGTCGATGCGCTCGCCGGCTGCGGCGCTGCGGTCGGCCGTGACCTCGACAACATGTGCCGGATGCGAGCAGATGGCCGGATCATGGGCGCACCATTGCGCGCGGGCGGCAAAGTCTTCCTGATAGGCACGCAGATAGGGATTGAGATTGTCGTCTGCAGGCGTGCCGAGGGCGGCAAGACCGGCGGGCGCGTTCGCATCGGGATGCCCATCAAGAAACATGCGGCCGAGCAGTGTGTCGAAGCCGCGGTCGTCGATACCGCGCAGGCCAAACGGCAGCAGCGGAATATAGGTCATGCTGTCACCCTCGGCCATAAAGTCGCCGCGCTCAAACTGCACCGCGGGCATGCCTTCCAGGCCCCAATCCAGACGGGCATGCTTGCCAAACTGAAAGCGCTCAGGCTCGTTTTCGTAGACCTTGCCATCGCCATAGAGCATGTAGCGCGCCATGAGGGGGCCGTTGTCCTGCGTGAGATTCTGCTCAGGCCAAGGAGCCTTAAACAGCGGCAGCGTATCGGGCTGAGCCGTCTTGGCGTCGAGATAGCCGCCATACATATAGGGCACACGCCAAAAGACGAGCTCGGGAAAGAGCTCGCGCCCATGGTCGAGCCACGAGTTGTCCTGTCCCACGCCATCGGCAACGCCCATCACGCGCACCTTCTGATAGACCCGCTGCTGTACGGCGGGCCACTCGGGTGTGTCGTGATAACGCTCGGCAATACTCATGAGGGCACGAACGATAGTATTCATACCACCCCAGCTGAGCAGCCACAGCGTGCGGGGGTCGTCGTCCATGATGGCATCGGCGATGACGCGCGAACCGGGCGTCTCCTCAGTCACATCACCCTCAAAAGCAACATTTCCCACAAACGTACGCTCAATCATCTGTGCGGGCGTGGGGAAGGACGGCTCGCCGGCGGCAACGGCATTGGCCTGCAGCTGCGGCCAAGCCTGGGCGTATTCGTTGCTCCAAAGACTTTCGATCCAATGCTCGGGAAAAGGCCGATACTCGCGAAGCTCGCCGGCCAGCGGATCGGGCTCATGAGGCACAACATCCCAGGTATAGGAGCGCACACCCTTGGTCCGCCAATGCGAATTCACCTCGCCGAGCGTATGAACTCCATCCCCAAGAAAGTGATACTGCGAAGCCGTATACACCACAGCCTGCACATCAAGCAAATTAAGATACAGAGCCAAATGAACAAGTGAGTTCATATCATCGACTTCCATATCGGTAGTAACAATCACCCGAGTCAAATTTTGAGACATAAGCAAAGCTCCAACCAAAATAATTTCAGCCAGTTACGCGCAAGGCAAGATGGGACCCACGCCCCCATCGCCACCGACCCGTCGGCCCGCCGGAAGCGCCCGGCCAGGGTCACAGCAACGTCAACGCAGCGGAGACCGGGGTTTAGTCTTGCAAACATTCCGCAGGGGGCATGGGCAGGCGCAGCGCGAAGCGCAAAGCGCCAGCCCATGCATGCCCGAGGACGTTTGCAAGACTAAACCCCGGTCCCCGCGATGGGAGGGCTTAGCGGTCGACCCTGGCCGACCACTCCCAGCAGCCCACCGGCTCGCCGTCGATGAGTACGTTGCCCCCGTCGAAGTCTTGATAACACAGGTCGTTGAATTGGTGGATCCACACGCCGTGGTTGAACGTCTTCTTGGCCGAGCCGTCGGCCTCGCGATACACGCCGGTCAGGTCCTCGACATGGCTAAAGTAGGTGAGATGCACGTTGGCGCCGGCATCGCGCAGGCGCGCGAACAGCGGCAGCACGGTCTGTTGCGGGTGCACGAGCTCGTCGCCCTTGGAGTGCGTAAACCACAGCGGCGTCTTGGCGAGCGCGGCTACGTCCTCGTCCGTGGCGTTGTACCACGGGGCGCAGCAGGGAAGGCCCGCGGCGAAGAAATCGGGGTAGTCGGCGCACAGGCGCAGGGTCATAAAGCCGCCGTTGGAAAGACCGGCGACCACGATGCGGTCGGTGTCGATGCGGTCGGCATGCTCGGCGACAAACTCATCGATAAGTGCCTTGAGCACGGGGGAGTAGATGCTCTGGTTGGAGTGACCAAGCTGCTCGACGCCGTTGTCCATCCAAAACGTGGGCGACTGCGGCACGAGCACCCAGGCAAAGCCGCCAAAGTAGCGCTGGATCTGCGCCTGGCTGATGGCCGTCACGCGGTTGCCGATATAGGCGCGCGTGGCGCCTTCGCCCTGCGTGGCGCCCTTGCCCTCGCCGGCGCCGTGCAGATACACCACGAGCGGTGCCTTTTGGGGCATGGCCGTGGCCTCGGGCGCAAAGGGGTTGAAGCATGCCGAGTCCTCGGCCTTAAAGCTGGGCTCAAAGAAGCCGTATTCGAGCGCGATACCGTCGACGGCGGTCTTTTGCGTGGCGTTGCTCCAGCCTTTGAGCGCGGGGCAGATATCGCCACGGCAGGTGTCGAAGACCAGGCCGCAGGTGGGATCGTCGCCGTCGTTGCCGGGAAGAGCTGTGAGCTGCGTGATGCGCAGCTGGTCATCGAGCATGCGCGAGCCCATGACGCCGCCTTCGATGGTCTTGGTCAGGCGCTGCTCGGCGACCTCGAGTGCCACATGGGTGCCCACGGCGAGCTTACGTCCGTTCTCGTCGCACGGATATGCGGCGAGAATGTCGATGTAACCCACGGAGGGCGCGGCATGGTCGGCGCCGCGCTCCTTGCGCATCAGAACCTCGCCCGAGCGCTCGTGACGCTCTACATATATATGGAAGGTGTTCGTGTCGATGTCGTTGGCGCGCACGGTGCAGGGCAGGTCGAGTACGACCTTGCTGATCCAGGGGCCAAAGTCGCCCAAGGTGGTGACGGTTGCGTAGGTACACAATTTGAGTTCCATGAGCTGCCTCCCTTGCGCCGCGAATGCCTGGCATCTGCGGCAATACAAACTAAACATGTTTAGTGTAATCTAGAATTGAAGAATAACCAGATGAACTCGGTAAACGGCAAAATTGAACACGTCGTGAACTACTAAACGTATGTTTACTAGCTTCTAGCAGGGATTCTGTTGATGAGTTAACAGATCAGTGAGGTGTTCATCAAAATAAAATCCCACGTAAATGGCTATATATCAATAGAGGGTCAAAGAGACCATCTCCCGCCATTCAAATACGCTCACCCCCGATTTCCTACCGTTCACCGGACTGTAGACGGCAAAATTGCCATAAATTCGGCGCTCCGTGTAAACTAAAGCCCGTAAACGTTCAGTAAACACCTTGTTTACAAAAGCGTATCCAAGGGTTCGGTAACCGTAAGGGGTTATAGTCGCCGGGCCAAAGGCGTGCCTACGCCCAAGCGGGTAGGCACACGAAGATATGGGGAGGGGTCCCATGGCAGTAGATAACAAACAGATTGCCACCGATGTCCTCGAGCTCGTGGGCGGCGCGGAGAACGTTACCGTCGCCACCAACTGCATGACGCGCCTGCGTCTGACGCTCAAGGATAACAGCAAGGCCGACGTGGAGAAGATCAAGAAGGTGAAGGGTGTTCTGGGTTGCCAGTTCGCCGGCAGCCAGCTCCAGGTCATCATCGGCCAGAACGTGCCCAAGGTACTCGCCGAGTTCGTCGCCATTTCCGGCGTCAAGCAGGGTGAGGCCGTTGACGAGAACCTCGATGCTCCCAAGGAGAAGTTCGAGCTCAAGAACCTGCCTAACATCATCCTCGACTATCTGTCCGGCTCCATGACCCAGCTCATCCCGCTGCTCATGGCTGGCGGTCTGTTCCGCACCATCGCGGCCGTCCTCGGCCCCACCATGCTCGGTGTGCTCTCGGCCGACGACCCGACCTATACGTTCCTCTACACCACGCTGTACGAGGCAACGTTTACCTTTATCCCCATCTACCTGGGCTATGCCGCCGCTAAGAAGCTCGGCGCCTCTCCGGTTCTGGGCATGCTCCTCGGCGGCGCTCTCATGGCCCCGTCCGTCGTGAGTGTCGCGACTCAGGAGGGTGGCGGCATCATCTCCGTCTACGGCATCCAGATCGCCGCTGCCAACTATCAGCAGTCCGTCCTGCCGATTATCCTTTCGGTGCCTGTCCTCTACTTCGTCGAGAAGTTCTTTAAGAAGGTCATGCCCGACGTGCTCTCCACGGTCTTCACGCCGTTCTGCACCATGATCGTTACCATCCCCATCGCCTTCATCGTCCTCGCCCCCATCGGCAACGAGATCGGTACGCTGATCGCTAACGCGCTCTTCGGCCTTGCTGACCTTGGCGGCATCGGTATCCTGATCGTCATGGCCGTCCTCGGCGCCTTCTGGCAGCTCTTCGTGGTCTGCGGCATGCACATGCCCGTCATCCTGCTCGCTCAGGTTCAGATCATCGCTGCCGGCTACGATCCCTTCGTCTTCGTTTCCACCAACTGCGCTATGGCCGCTGTCTGGGGCTGCGCCTTCGGTGCCTTCCTCAAGATGAAGAACCCCGACGAGAAGTCCCTTGCCATCGGCTACGTCATCTCCGCTATCGCCGGCGGCGTCACCGAGCCCGCGCTCTTCGGTATCCTCATGCGCTTCCGTCGTACCATGTTCGGCATGTTCATCGGCGGTGCCATCGGCGCTGTGTTCTCCGGCCTCATGGGCGTCACCTACTACCTCGCAGGCGGTGCTTCCAACTTCCTGGTCTTCACCAACTACCTGCAGGGTGGCCAGATGAACACCGTCTGGGCTATCGTTGGTATGGCAATCTCCTTTGTCATCGCCGCTGCCGTCGTCTTTGTCTCCGGCTTCTCCAAGGAGGAGCTCGCCGAGATGGAGGCCTAAGGCCAAGCCATTCGGTCACATATGACCTCACCTACACGACAGGGCCCCGTCAGGCGTAAGCCCGGCGGGGCCCTTCTTGCAAGGTAGACTGATGGGGCGGGTGAGCTTCGCCCGCGAGGGTTTGCCAAGCGGCGGAGGCTTTCGCGCGGGGTTATCGCGAAAGCCCCCGGCGGTTCGCAAATCCTTTATCAAACGAAAGGACACGCAGATGAGTTTGGGAAAGCTGACCGTCAACGGTCGTGAGGACGGGTTTCTCTGCGACGGCAAGCCGTTCTTTTGGTTTGCCGACACGTGCTGGAGCGCATTCACGAGTATCACCGAGGCGGACTGGGACTACTATCTGACCCGCCGCGCCGAGCAGGGCATGAACGTGCTGCAGGTCAATACCCTGCCGCAGTGGGACCGCTGCCTGCCCGACCTGGGCATCTGGCCCTACGCGAGCGAGGACGGCGTGCACTTTGACTGGAGCGCGCCCAACCAGGAATACTGGGACCGCGCCCGCCGCATGTGCCAGGCGGCCGTGGAGCACGGCATTCGCCCGGCGCTCGTGCTTATGTGGTGCAACTACGTGCCCGGTACCTGGGGTGCCAAGATCGCCGAGCGTTGCGGCGCCGAGGTTATGCCGCGTGAGGAGGTCCGTGCCCACGTTGCCCGCGTCGTCGAGAACCTGGGCGAGTTCGACCCCGTCTACGTAGTGACGGGCGATACCGACTTTGCCGGTGACGAGGCGATCGTCTATTACGAGGACGCGCTCGACGAGGTCGTCAAGCGCGCGCCCGAGGCACTGCGCACCATGCATATCAACCGCGGCAATCGTACCATTCCGGCGCAGTATCTGGGCCGTCTGGACTTTTACATGTTCCAGCCCGGCCACAACTACGAGGGCCAGCCCGAGGCATGGCGTCTGCCGCAGGACTTTATCGCCAACTATCCCAAAAAGCCGATGGTCAACTCCGAGCCTTGCTACGAGCAGATGGGTGCGTCGCGCAACGTCTACTGGCGTTTTACCGCGCAGGATTGCCGCGCGAGCGTATGGTCGTCGATTCTTGCCGGCGCCAGTGCCGGCGTGACCTATGGCGCGCACGGCGTTTGGAACTGGCAGACATCGCGCAGCCAGGGTTCGGTCCTGGGCGAGGGCTTTGACATGCCCTTCCGCTGGCAAGAGTGCCTGCAGTTTGCGGGTGTGTGGGACTTTGGCGCGATCGAGCATGTGCTTGCCAGCCTAGGCGCTACTGCCGGTGACGATGCGCTTGCCGTGGTTCCGGCGCAGGAGCTGCTCGATGACGCGCGCGAGGCCATCCGTGTGGCGCGCGTTGGCGATCGCGTCGTCACGTACCTGCCGCGCACCACGGCGCTCAAGTTTAAGCTCGACGGCGCGCGTGGCTGGACGGCGACGGTCCTCGACATGGAGGACAAGCGCATCGCAAAACTGCCCGTCCGTGACAACGGTGACGGCACCGTGCGCGTGGCGCAGCATCCCTTTGAGCACGACGCTCTGGTGATCCTGACACCCGAGCGCTAACGGCTCTTCTCCAACATTTACAACCCAGTCCCTTTCATAAGGCTGCGACGGAATGGTTCCTGCATGACGGCTTTAAGCTGTCAAGGGGAGCCATTCCGCCGCACTCATTGGGGACGTACTTAAATGAGTGGTTTAACTTGAGACGGGACTTTTTGACCGCCTGATGGGTCGCGCGCCACGATTCGGGCGTCACAGCAGCTCGCCGTGGCGGGCAATGTAGCGGCGCTTTGCCAGCTGAGTGAGCGCGATGTAGGCGGTGACGATGCCGATGAGCAGCGCGAAGAAGCTCGCCGGCAGCGGCAAGAGGCCGAGCGCATCGGCGATGGGGCTTGCCGGCAGCCAGGTGACGAGCGCCAGGCCCAGTACGGTGAGAACGCACAGCGCGGGCGCGGCGTGGTCGCGCGGGCTCGGCAGGCGCGGGGAGCGCAGCATGTGGATCACGAGCGTCTGCGACCACATGGACTCGACAAACCAGCCGCTCTGGAAGAGCGCCACAAAGGCCGCCATGCCTGCGGCGTTGCCCGTCCCGGCGAGCTCGGACCAGCTTGCGCCTACGGTGGCAGGGCACACCACAAAGAAGAGCGCGGCGAAGGTTACGATGTCAAACAGCGAGCTCACGGGACCCAACTCGAGCATAAAGCCCTTAATGGACGCGGCGTCCCAGGCGCGCGGACGGGCGGTCCAGGCGTCATCGACGGTGTCCCACGGCAGCGCGATACACACGATCTCGTAGACCAGCGACAGCAACACCAGCTGCAGGGCGCTCATGGGCAAAAACGGCAGGAACAGGCTCGCGACGGTCACGGACAGTACGTTGCCAAAGTTGGAGCTCACCGTGGTCTTGAGGTACTTGAGCAGGTTGCCGTAGGTGCGGCGGCCTTCGATGATGCCGCGCTCGAGCACACCCAGGTCCTTCTGAAGCAAGATGATATCGGCGGATTCCTTGGCGATGTCGACGGCCGAATCGACCGAGATGCCGCAGTCGCTCGCGCGCATGGCGGCGGCGTCGTTGATGCCGTCGCCCATAAAGCCCACGGTGTGGCCGAGCAGCTCGCGCATGACGCGCACCAGACGCGCCTTCTGCAGCGGCGAGAGCTTGGCGAAGAGGTGGGTGTGCTCGGCGCGCTCGGCAAGCTCGGCGTCATCGAGCGCATCGATCTCGGAGCCCAGCAAGACATTGCTCGCGTCGATACCGATCTGCTCGCAGACGGTGGCGGCGACGCGATCGTTGTCGCCGGTCAGGACCTTGACCGCCACGCCCTTGGCCTCGAGGGTGGCGACGGCGCCCGCGGCACTCGCCTTGGGCGGATCGAGGAAGGCCAAAAAGCCCATCAGCACCATGTCGCACTCGTCGGCGATGCCAAACTCGCCCACGCAGCGCGGATTGGTCTTCTGCGCCACGGCAATCACGCGCAGGCCCTCGGCGTTAAGTCCGGCGACCTGCTTTCGAATCTGGGCGAGCCTCTCGTCGGTGAGCGGCTGAGCGATGCCATCGACCTCGACAAAGGAGCAGATCTCGAGCATTTCCTCGGCAGCGCCCTTGGTAACCATCTGGGTTTTGCCTTGGGCGTCGGCGACAACTACGCTCAGGCGACGGCGCGAGAAATCGAAGGGCGCCTCGTCGACCTTGGTATAGCGGTCGCGCAGGCTCTGGCCCAGCATGGAATCGGGCACGACGGTCGAGGGCGTCACATCGGCACGGTCGATGACGGCCAGGTCGATAAGGTTTTTGAGGCCGGTCTGGAAGAAGCTGTTCAAAAACGCATGGCGCAGCACGCGTGCATCCTCGTTGCCGTCGGTGTTGAGGTAGCGCTCGAGCACGATGCGGTCCTCGGTGAGGGTGCCGGTCTTGTCGCAGCACAGGACGTCCATCGCGCCGAGGTTTTGGATCGCCGGCAGTTCCTTGACGATAACCTGGCGACGGGCGAGGTCCTTGGCGCCCTGCGACAGGCTCGTGGTCACGATGACGGGAAGCATCTGCGGCGTGATGCCCACGGCCACGCTCGTGGCGAACAACAGCGCATCGATGACGTTGCCCTTGGTGGCGGCGTTGATGGCAAAGACCGCCGGCGCCATAACGAGCATGAGGCGCACGAGCAGCATGGAGACGCTCGAGACGCCGCGGTCAAACGCGCTCTTCTCGCCGCGCCCGTTGAGCATCTTGGCGATGCCGCCCAGGTATGTGTCCGAGCCGGTGGCAACGACGAGTGCCATGGCGGTGCCGTTTTGCACGGAGGTGCCGGTAAAGACGATGTTCTTGCAGGCAGACAGCGGCAACGCGGAGCTGTCGGCGCCCTCAATGACAGCTGCGGCAGAGGTCTTCTCGACGGCCTCGCTCTCGCCCGTGAGCGCGGACTCGATCACAAACAGGTCGCGCGCGGTGATGATGCGGGCATCGGCCGGCACCATATCGCCGGCAGAGAGACGGATCACATCGCCGGGGACGAGCTCGTCGAAGGGGATTTCGAGGCGCTCGTCGTCGCGCAGGGCGCAGCAGGTGTTAGAGACCAGGTCCTTGAGGGCCTCGGCCGCATTGCCGCTGCGGGCTTCCTGGATAAACTTCATGCCGCCCGATACCAGCAACATGATGCCGATGACGATGACCGTGGAGGGGTCGCGCTGCGGCTCGGGCACGGCGAGCACGTCGATGTAGAGCGAGACCAGCGCGAGCGCGGCGAGGATGCCGGCGAAGGGGTCAACGAATGCGTCGGCGATGCGGCGCACAAGCGTCTTGGTCGGCGCCTCGATGGTGTTGGGGCCGACGGCGTTCAGGCGCTCGGCGGCATGCTCGGCAGTGAGTCCGTCGGCCGTGGCGTCGAGCAGCACGAGGGCGTCCTCGGCGCTATGGGTGGCGGCGAATATGATGTTCTTGGACATGCCGGCGCGAGCGGCGGGGCGCGCCGTGCGGCGGCGCTTGGAGATGGCTTCGAGTACCGTGGCGGTTTTGAGCATCAGCATAGGGTCCTCCTTGTTGAAGGGAGTTAGCGTACGTGTCGTATTTGCTTCAAAAAACCTAGATGTCGCTCACGTCATGCTTTCAAACCACCACAAAGGGACAGGCACCTTTGTGGTGGTTTTGACGATCGGTTAGTGGCGCTTATGCGTGCGCGGAATCCTCGCGGCGTGCCGAGGGCGACATGCAGGTTTTTCGACTATGGCTGCCTTCCATGGCACACCCCCTTAAGGCCGGGCGCGGCGCGCTTTGGGTATCTCGTACCCGTTTTAATCCGCCCGTATTTTTGATGAGGGGGTTTGCCGTGTCAACCCCTTTGTTTGGAAAACCATTGCCCCTGACAAAGCCTTTACAGAATGCTGAGGCCCCAAAGCGCGCCCGCAACGCGCCTTGCCTGCGCTAAACTGGAAGACACGTACGCGATTACGAGAGGAGCCCGCATGGAGGCTTACAAGCAAGAGTTCATCAAGTTTATGGTCGAGTCCGATGTTCTTAAGTTCGGCAGCTTTACGCTCAAGAGCGGCCGTCAGTCCCCGTTCTTTATGAACGCCGGCGCTTACGTGACGGGCTATCAGCTCAAGAAGCTGGGCGAGTATTACGCCCAGGCCATTCACGATAACTTTGGCGACGACTTCGACGTGCTGTTTGGACCGGCCTACAAGGGCATTCCGCTGGCCGTCGTGACCGCCATTGCCTACCACGAGCTGTACGGCAAGGAGGTCAAGTACTGCTGTGACCGCAAGGAGGCCAAGGACCACGGTGCCGACAAGGGCAACCTTTTGGGCTATGAGCCCCAGGACGGCGACCGCGTGATTATGGTCGAGGATGTCACCACCTCCGGCAAGTCCATCGACGAGACCTACCCCAAGGTCAAGGCTGCTGCCGATGTCGAGATCAAGGGCCTTATCGTTTCCCTCAACCGCATGGAGGTCGGCAAGGGTGGCGTGACCACCGCGCAGAAGGAGATCGAGGCCAAGTACGGTTTCCCCGTCGCGAGCATCGTCTCCATGGCCGAGGTCGTCGAGACCCTCTACAACCACGAGATCGACGGCAAGGTCGTCATCGATGACGAGCTCAAGGCCGCTATCGACGCCTACTACGAGCAGTACGGAGTTAAGTAGGTTACGGCGTTTTACCAAACGCCGTAACCGGCCGACGCTGCGCGGGCCGCATTTGGACAATCTGACGTTCAACTTCAAGGGCGCGACCAGAAGGTCAGCGCCCTTTCGTTTCACGTCACCTTGTCTCAAATGCGGCCCGCTCGCTGTCGTTGCCAAGACATCGGCACTCCCGTTGCTGGCGATGCGGCATCTGGGGACACTCCTGATGTAGTCATTGGGGACGTTCTTAAATGACTACTTAGGATGAGCGTCCAAAATCCGCGCTCGTTCGATTGGCGCATGTCTACGCAGCGTAGGTTGTCGAGCCTGGCCTTCAAATGGATACTGACTGTCGAACCGGTTCACTCCATTTCTTCAATTTGATTGGACAGCCCATGAACCAGACACGGCAAACCAATGCCTCCCATACTTTTTTGGCAGCGCATGCCATTAAGCAGCTGCGCGAAGAGCGCGGCCTCACCCAGCGCGCCCTGGCGGAAAGCCTTGGTGTGACCGATAAAGCCGTCAGCAAGTGGGAATCCGGCCGCGGCCTTCCCGACATTTCCCTCGTTGAGCCTTTGGCCCAGAGACTCGGCATAAGCGTGGCTGAGCTTTTGGCTGGTGACATTCGGGCCAACGCCAACCGTGCAGGCAATATGCTCAAAGGCGTCTTTTACGTTTGCCCTATCTGCGGAAACGTTGTGCACGCGCTCGGAGAAGGCAGCTTTAGCTGCTGTGGCTCCACGATGTTTCCCCAGGAGGCCGAAGAGCCGGACGCGGACCACGCCTTTTCCATCGAGCGCATCGAGGACGATTGGTACGTCACGCTCGATCATCCCATGACCAAGGATCACTACATTAGCTTTGTGGCATATGCGACTATGGACGGCGTCTGCTTTAAGAAGCTCTATCCAGAGCAATCGGTGCAGCCGCGCTTCCATATTACCGGGCGCGGCAGGATATATCTTTACTGCAACCAACACGGGCTCTTTACGTCGCTGACGCCTCGCAAATAACGGCTGTCTATCCGCCCTCCTCATGCGTTTCCCAGGGGACCCAAAATGAGCGTGGATAATCTCCCGGTTTTGGCCTGTGTGCGGGCTCAAAGTGGGAGATTATCCACGCTCGTTATCTGAGTGTCCAAAAATCCACGCTCGTCGTTACTTGAGCCCGGGCAGGCGGGTGTAGGGAAACGACCGCTCGAGGAACTCGGAACAGCGGGCGTAATCTTTGGCAAAGTAGCTGCTGTAGAGCGAATCGAGCACGTATTGCACGGCGATGTGGCTGGCGAACTGCGTGATGCGGTGCGTCATACTCTCGTGGTCGCTCACCATGAGATAGGCGGCAAAGCCGGGGTGAATGCGGGCGCAGTACGGTGTGCCGATGACGATGACCGGGACGCGTCGACTGCTGAGGATCGGCAAGATCTCCCTGAGGTTGGGGGCAAGGCCGCTGTAGGAGATGACAATCGCCACATGGTCGGGGCCCGAGGCGAGCGCCGTACGCACCTGCGCCTCGACGCTGCCGTAGCACGTCGCGCTTTTACCGGCGGAAAGCAAGCGATCGCGGAACATTCCCGCTGGATACAGGTTATGCGAGCCCGTGTAGATGTCCACGGTGTCGGCGCGCATGACGAGCTTGGCGGCGTAGTCGAGCTGTGCGGGGTCGAGCAGTTCCTGCGTTTCGGCCAAGGTGGTCTGGTAGAGCCCCTCCATGCGCTCCATTACCTGTGCGGGGGTGGAGGTGGCATCGAAGGGAAAGTTGATGTCCACGTCGCGCCGATTGCCCGCCTCGGTCGCCTGGCGGATGAGCTCGACCTTGAGGTCTTTGAATCCCTCGAGGCCGAGCTTTTTGCAAAAGCGGTGCACGCTCGCGACCGAAACGTTGGCGCACGCGGCAAATTCCTTAATGGAAAGCCCGCGCACATCCTCGCCCATGGCGAGGGCCGTTTGCCCAAGTTGTTGCTCGGTGGGGGTGAGGCTTTTGCCCTGCGTGATCTTTCGCCTGATATCCATATGGCTCCTATGCGTTTGCGTCGCGATAAACCAATCATAACGATAAATAAAACGTTCGGCTTGGCTGGGAGTTTTGGTCCGCCGGTCTATGAACGACGGACCGCTCGACGCCGTGCGGGCTCAACATGGGGGCACTGTCCTTGTTGGGCCGTTTGCGCCCGGGGCGTTACCCGAGCACACGTACGGGCCCCAAGAGGCCGCTGGGCTCGGAGGGCTCGGTCATGCCGAATATGTCGGGGACGGCGTGATCGAGGGTGTTGATGATGTCGATCGTAAGCGCGTGCTCACCGGCCAAAAGCGCGCCGACCTCAAAGCGGTAAGGCGGACAGATACGGGTGCCGAGGGATTTGCCGTCGAGGGCGACGGTTGCGGTCTCAAAGACCTCGCCAAGGTCGATGACGGTGCTGGTGACCGCTTCGCCCAGGACAAAGGAGGCCTGGTAGCGGAATGTGCCGGCCTTGCCGGGGAACTCGGCCGAGGAAAGGTCGTGCAGGTCTGCAAGCTCAACAGGCTCGCCAAAGGCATCGGTGCCAGGGGCAGAGAAGGCAACCGCCCAGGGCCCGTCGATGCATGCGGCTTCGTCTCCAACGGTTGCCGCGCCGGCGGAACCTGTAGCCCCAAGGACCACGATGCAGCTCTCGTAGGGAGCCAACTCGAGCGTGCCGTCAAAGGCGGCGGGCTCGGTGCCGTTGAGCAGGTCGAGGCGCGCGCCTGCAACGGGTGTGCCGTCGGCAAGCGCAACCTGAGTGGAGATACCCTGCTTGGGATGCTCGTTGACGAGCATCAGATAGCTCTCGCCCGCCCGCTCGTAGCGCAGTGCGCGCAGCCAGGGCTGGGGCTCGGCGCAAACCACGGTCTGCATGCCGGTATTGGCAAGTGTGCCTGCGAGCCCGGTGGTCGCCAGGAGTTTGATGCCGGCGAGCGCGGTTGCATCCAGGGAGGCAAAGCCCTCGCGGCCTGCAGTGTCGCCGTCGTAGCGCTTGTTCGGCAACTTATCCAGCGCGTACACGGCAACGCCCGCGGCTGCGGCGCGCGCGGCAAAGTCGAGCACGGCTCCGCCGACAAACTCGGCTCCGGGCATCACCAGGCAGCGGTATGCCTGGCCGTTCACGCTAAAGCCGCTACCGTCTGCGGCAATTTCAACGGCATAGCGCCCTGCGTCCTCAAATGCCTCTGCTGGCACGATGTCAAAGTCGACCTGCGCGCGCATAAGCTCGGAGGCGGCATGCTGCATAAAGTTCGCCTCGCCTGCCCACTCGGCGTCCGCATGGTAGAGAAGCGCCGCCGGGGTCGTTGCACGCCCGCCGCTCAGCAGACTCGCCGTACGGTTCATGTAGCTCATGAGCTGCCCAAAGTGTGCAAACTGGGGGTTTTGGCCATGCGCATAGAAATGCGGCGGGCAGTCCCAGTCGGGGAAGGCGGCCATGCTAAAGGCATGCGGCACAAACCAATTGACGCCGCGCACCAAAAAATGATCGGCGATCCACTTCATCTCGCGCAGGCCTTCGTGCCATCCAAATGCGCCAAAGACCTCGGCCATGCAGCGCCCCTGCTTTTTGGGGTCGAGGTGTGCTGCCGAGGAGCCCAGCTTGGGCAGCACGTAGTTATAGAACTCGAGGTCCCATACGCCGCGTCCGT
Source organism: uncultured Collinsella sp. (assembly GCA_958415625.1). Taxonomy (GTDB): domain Bacteria; phylum Actinomycetota; class Coriobacteriia; order Coriobacteriales; family Coriobacteriaceae; genus Collinsella. The sequence goes on from CATYZI010000002.1 coordinate 104,670, forward strand.
AGCTGTGAAGGCCGCGGTCCATGCCGGGTACCAGCTGGTTGATCACGATGTCGACGCCCGCCATGTCCTGACCGCCCACGGCGCGGAAGTAGTGCCCGGCGCCCACGCCCAGGCGCGCGTGGCAGTCCTTGTCCTCGATAACGTGGCCGATGTACTGCACGCCGCGCGCGCGGCACCAGTCTCCGAGCTGGTCGCAGAAGCACTCCTTATAGAGGGTGCTCGCGATGTCCATATAGACGTGGCGTACGTGCGCGCCGGCCGGCTCGCGGTCCCACAGGTGCGGGAGCTCGGCCAGGTAGCGCTCGCCCAGTGCAGCGCGTAGGCGACGCTCAAGCTCGGCCGACCAGGGTAGGGGCGCGGTGGCCTTGCCGATGAGCGTGTCCGAGATGCCATCGGGGCCCGTGGTGCCCTTCTCGTTGGCAAATCCGGGCTCATCGGAGAAAAAGCCCAGGATCGTCTTGCCAAACTCATCGCCCAGATGCTCAAAATGCGGCTCGTAGACAGCATCGATGAGCTGCGCCACCGAGGCGCGGTCGACCATATTGATGTAGTCCTCGTTGTAGGAGGTCTTGCCGCTCGTGAACATCACGCATGCCTGCGTGAGGCCCGCAGGTGCATCGAAGACCAGGCGGCTGGGGTTGCCGTCTGCATCGTCGATTACTCGGTAAGCGACGTCGACGGGGCTGCCGTCCTGCATAAATGTCACGCCGTAGAAGCGCTCCGTTTTGTCGAGCATGTTGGCGAGCGCGATGCTCGCGGCGGACGTGGGGCCCACGATGTCGAACGTGCGGTGCGTGAGCACGATCTTGCGGAGCTCGGGCACGGCCTCCTCGACGGCGCCGTTGGCAAAGCCCGTGGGGAAGTGCGCATCGTCCAAGATCCAGAGCTTAAGGCCCAGCTGCTTGCACTCGTCAATGACAAAGCGCAAGTCGCGCCACCAGCCCTCGCCGCAAAAATCGGGGTGTGGGCGGCTTTCGAGACAGACCTCGTGGATGTCGGCGCCGGCGATCTTTTCCAGATACTCGGCAATGGTCTTATGGCTCTCGCCCTTCATCCACAAAAACGGAAGCACGTGGTTGTCGTATGTGCCCTCGAGCACCTGCTGATAGTACGCGGTCATGGATCCTCCTTGGCTCGATCGGTCTGCTGCATAGCACAGATTATGGACGCGTCGGCGCGTTCTGCTAATATCTGAATCACGACGAACTATGACCAAATCAACGATTGGCAAGCCATGGAGATCGACGAGCTCGAGCGTAGGCTCAGCGAACTGAGCACCAGTGAGATCGCTTATAAAGACGGCATGGCATTTGATTGGTCGATTATGACCGAGCATGTCGAAATCGACGGATGCCCAGTGCGCAAGATTGGGCAGCCAGGGTTTGCCTATGCCCAGCCCGGCATGCCGCGTGGCCTGACGATAAGGAAAAACTCGCGCTTTAATGCAGTTCCCGAGCACGTGCATGATTACGTGGAGATGAGCTATGTGTATCGCGGGCGCTGCCCGCAGACGGTGGCGGGGGAGAGGCTCGAGTTGCGCCGCAACGAGGTGCTTTTGCTCGACGCCCTTTGCCCTCATGCCGTGGCGGCGCTCGGCGAGGACGACATCATGCTGAGCATGACCGTTTCACGCTCTTTTTTGCGCCGGAGTCTCGAGTCGAGCCTCTCGCGCGAGAGCGCGGTCTCGCGGTTTTTGTTCAACGCGCTCAACAGCGAGACGGACCATCGGGGCCATGTCCGTTTTCATTGCGGCGAGAGCCGTCGGATTCGGCGCTACATGCAGGAGATGCTCTGCGAGCTGTACGACCCGAGCCCCAACGGTTCCGAGATCGTCCTGCGTCTGTTTCAGCTGTTTTTGGCCGAGCTCATGGATTGCTACGAGCGCGAGCTGGTGCGCGGCGCGGCGGACGGCGCGGCGGGGCCCACTGCCCTGGTGACGGGAATGCTTGGCTATATCGATCGCGAATTCGCTGCATGCTCCCTCGAGGGGATGGCGGCGGAGTTTGGCTTGAGCCCTAATTATGCGACGGCGCTCCTCAAGCGACATGTGGGCAAGACCTTTAGGCAACTTGTGCAGGAGCGACGCCTGGTGCGTGCGGCCGAGCTTCTGCGCGGTGGCGCCACGGCCGGGGCGGCTGCGCATGCGGTGGGCTATGAAAACATGAGCTTCTTCTACCGTAAGTTTCACGACAAGTATGGCTGTACCCCCGCGGCATACCGCCGGTAAGCGCGGGGCGGATCGTCTTCGCTCCTTCGGTGTCAAAAAGTTTCAGCTGCAGCGCTGTTGCAGCGCGCGTCTGCGAAAAGAAGTGTCCAAATCGGCGCCTTCGCCCTGGCCTGGAGCGACTCGGCGGCATACTCGTTTCATCAGCAACACGCATGAGCGAGGAGACACTTATGGGATTCCCCGAGGGTTTCTATTGGGGTGGCGCTACCGCCGCCAATCAGTTTGAGGGCGCTTGGAACGTGGACGGCCGCGGTCCGTCGGTCGACGACCACTTCTTGGGCGGCAGCTACAAGGAGCCGCGCCAGATTACGATCGACATCGACCCTAATCGCTTCTACCCCAACCATGACGGTATCGACTTTTACCATCACTACGAGGAGGACATCGCGCTGTTCGCCGAGATGGGCTTTACCATGTTCCGCATGTCCATCTCTTGGAGCCGCATCTTCCCCAACGGCGACGACGCCGAGCCCAACGAGGCCGGCCTCGCCTTCTACGACCGCGTCTTCGACTGCCTGCGCGCTCACAATATCGAGCCGCTCGTGACCCTGTCGCACTACGAGATGCCCTATCACCTGGTCGAGAAATACAACGGCTGGGCGAGCCGCGAGCTCATCGGCTTCTTTGAGAAGTACTGCCAGACCGTCTTCGACCGCTATCAGGACAAGGTCAAGTTCTGGCTCACCTTCAACGAGATCAACTGCGGCACTCAGGACATGGGCAACCTCTTTGAGACCAGCATGATTCAGGGCTTTGAGGGCCCGGCTTCGGCGGTCCATGCTACGCCGCAGGCTCGTATGCAGGCGCTGCATCACCAGTTTGTCGCCAGCGGCCGCGTCGTGCGCTATGCCCACGAGCATTACCCGCAGTTTAAGATGGGCAACATGGACTGCTTCATCCTCTCCTATGCCGCCACGTGCGATCCGGCCGACGTGTTCGCCACGCAGCAGGAGATGAATACCATGAACTGGTACTGCTCCGACGTGCAGGTGCGCGGCAAGTATCCGTTCTATGCCAAGCGCTTCTGGGCCGAGAACGATGTCGAGCTTGTGATGGAGGACGGTGACCTGCAGGATATCGCCGACGGCAAGGTCGACTTCTACACCTTTAGCTACTACATGTCCGGCACCGTGGGCACCCACAAGGATCACGAGATGACCGAGGGCAACATGACCTTTGGCGGCAAGAATCCCTATCTGGAGTCCACCGACTGGGGCTGGCAGATCGATCCGCTGGGTCTGCGCATCGCCCTCAACGAGATTTACGCCCGCTACGAGATTCCGCTGATGGTGGTCGAGAATGGCATGGGCGCCTACGATGAGGTCGAGGAGGACGGTTCCATCCACGACCCGTACCGCATCGCCTACTTGCAGAGCCACATCAAGGCCATGGGCGAGGCCATTGCCGACGGCGTCGACCTGATCGCCTACACCTGGTGGGGTCCCATCGACCTGGTGTCCGCCGGCACCGGCGAGATGCGCAAGCGCTATGGCTTCATCCACGTCGATAAGTACGACGACGGCACCGGTACCTACGAGCGCCGCCGCAAGGACAGCTTCTACGCCTACCAGAAGATCATCAAGTCCAACGGTGCCGAGGGCCTGGATTAATCGACAATATGAGCGCCACTGGGGAAAAGGTTTTGGGAAGGGCTTGGAAGGGCTTGCGATTCGAACCCTCACCTTAGTATTTTGGCCATTTGGCACTATAATCACCATAGGCATGCGCAAAACGTTGCGCTTAATCAAGAGGAGAAATCGTATGGGTCTGTTTGACATGTTCAAGAAGAAGGCTGAGCCCGCGGCTGCCGCTGCTCCGGCCTCCATCTCTGCTTCTGCCGGCGCCGACGTGCTGTGCTCGCCCGTCAAGGGCAAGGTCATCAAGATGGCCGACGTGCCCGATCCCGTCTTTGGTGGCGAGGTCCTGGGCAAGGGCTGTGCCGTGTGGCCCGAGGACGATCTGGTCTACGCTCCCTGCGACGGCAAGGTGACCGTCACCATGGGTCACGCCGTGGGCCTACAGTCCGATAGCGGCATCGAGGTTCTGGTGCACGTTGGCGTCGATACCGTCAACATGAACGGCGATGGCTTCGAGGGCTTCGTCAAGGCCGACGACGTCGTGAAGGCCGGCCAGCCCATGCTCAAGATCGACCGCGCCAAGATCGCCGCCGCCGGCTACAAGGACTGCGTCGTCGTGGCCGTGTCCAACACCGCCGAGTTTGCCGATGTCGAGCTCGCCGTCGAGGCCGACTCCGCTGTCGCCGCCGGTGACGCCATCGTTAAGGTCGTCCGCAAGTAAACTGCGGCATCATAAGGATGTGCAAGGGTGGTCGGGTTGTCCGGCCACCTTTTTTATTGCACCGCGGGGAAGCGTTTTATTGCACGTTGGGCGGGCTCGCAAACCGTTCGGACGCTAAAACGAACCGACCGCGCCTTCGTGCCGTCGAGGGTGTTAATAAGTTGATAGTATGGGCTTACTTTTTACAACGTGCGCCGCGTCTGGGAAGCGCGGTGCCGCTCATTGGGAGGAACAACATGAAAAAGAAGCTGCTGCTTGCGCCCCTCATGGCCGTCTTGGTTGCATGCGTGGTCGTGCTTTCCGGCTGTGGAGGTCCTTCGGTCGAGGAACTCATCACCGAGGATCTTACGACGCAGTTTGACGAGGTCAAGAACGGTGGCGACGACTTCCTCTCTGGTCTGGAGGAGGCTTCGGGCGACGAGTTCGAGCAGCTGGGTATCGATCCCAAGGAGTACGCCAAGACCTATCTCGAGGGCTTTGACTACAAGATCGGCGACGTGACGGTCGACGAGGACAAGGGTGTCGCGACCGCCGAGGTCTCTATCACCTGCAAGTCTATGAACAAGATCGTCGAGGACTTCTCCACTCAGTATCAGGAGAAGGTCGCTGCGCTTGACACGGTTCCTTCCGATGACGAGCTGTACAAGATGGCCGGTCAGGTTATGGTCGATGTGACCAAGGCCACCGAGCCCAGGAAGACCACGGTTATCTTCAAGTACACCTGCAACGACGACGGCGAGTGGTCTGCCGATGACTCCGTCAACTCCGAGATGATGGATGCAATGCTGAGCTAGTTTGTTGCGGCGTTTTACCAAACGCCGCAACTGCTCGACGCTGCGCGGGCACCAGAGCGACAACTTGTCATTCAAAGAGGACGGCATGACCAGAAGGTCTATGCCGTCCTCTTTTCATGCCAATTTGTTCGCTCTGGTGCCCGCTCGCTGTCCGTCCTCTACCTGCGGCGTTGTCATGGTAGTCATTGGGGCGGCACTTGGGGACGTTCCTTTTAATATGAGCAGGACATTGTCAAGAGGCAAAATC
>CATYZI010000003.1 GCA_958415625.1 uncultured Collinsella sp.
CTTCGTTAAACGGACGCTAGGGAGCCACCCTTACACCAACATTTTCGACGCGATCAATAATTGCCCGTGCGCGCGCTAAAGCATCCGGTGTAGATAGTCTTCTCGAACTTGCCATCGCCCATCCTGGACGCACCCTCGATCATCACCACGCCCTCGAGTGAACGGAACATGCGGACGACGTTTTCGGTCTCGCTCTCCTTTTGCGGGTAATTGGCATTGAGGTACGCCGCCTTTACAAAACGGCTCGGCGAATAGCAATCGCCCGGAATGCCGCGCATGCCGGCACCGGCTCCATAGGGCTTAAGCTCGGCGCCACGCCATGTCGCCGTCTGCGGAAAATCGCTTGTGGCGGTGATATAGGTGCGCAGGTTTTCCATGTGCCACGGGAAGGTCGGCTGGTTGGCAAGGGTGTCGACCGGATCGTCGTATACATGCAGGCCGTCAGCCATCATCTCGACCACGATGCTGCGCTGGCTGTCGCCGATAATCCAATGGAGCAGCGACACGCCCAGCCCCTCTCCGGCAGATTTGGCGACAATCACCGTGTCGCGCAGCGCGGCTTCGACCTCATCGACCGTCGAGAACGTCTGCCACCCACAGGGGAAACTCATAGGCCGCGATATTGGTCTTGCCGTCGACAGGGCCCTCGGCATACTCGGCATAGCCGGGAAAGTTGAGCCCCGCCACAGCCAGACCCGCATCGTTACCACAGTCGAAAAACATGGGATAGTTCTTGTAATCGATGCACATGCCGATTACCGCGTGTGCCGCCGACGCATCGTCGATAAACGAATACGGAATGTGGAACCCGCGCGGCATCACGCGAACCTGTTGGCCGTAGTCAAAGCTCCAGTCGAGGTTGCGGCCCAGATACATGTGGCCAGAATTATCGGTAAATCGAATGCTCGTGCACATAGCGCCTCCTAGCTTTACGGTCCTGCTAAGGTTATTGTCACCAAACAAAAAGGCGCTAAACACAAAAGCCCGGACATGACAACAATGTCACGCCCGGACCAAAAGAGACGAAGTGCGGTGCTTTGGTCCCCTTAGACCAACTTTCCAAGACAGTGGTCGATCATATGCTGGACCATCTGCGCCTCGAAGCCCACAAAGTCCTGCTTGCGCTCGCGCATCTTGCCATCGACGATCTGGTCAAAGGCAACCTTGCACTTGATATAGCGCGTGGACTTGGTGACCTCCTCGTGCGTCAGGCAGCTCTCCTCCATCTTGCTGGCGCCCAGGCCAAACACCAGACGGGGGTTGTAGAGCACGTGGGGCTCGCCGGCGTCGTCCAGGTAGACGCAGACCTTCTTGGTAACGCCAATCTGGTTAGCGGCAAGGCAGCCGGCATCGTCGAGCGACTTGATGGTATCGATCAGGTCCTGAGCAACCGACTCGTCCTCGACGGTCGCAACCTCGCAACGCTGGGACAGGATAGCCTCGTCGTGGCAAAGCTCTTTAATCATACGTTCCTCCATAGGGGTCGTTGTAACCGCTTAAGTATACGGTACCCACACATTTTCATGCGATAAATACCGTCCATCTGTTACAAAGCGCCGAACATCAACATGCGAGGAACAGCAAGGTTGTAAAGACGATATAGTAAGTGAGTTCGTGTCAATCGGCCTAAACTCGGGGCTGAACAAGGAAAGGGTATGCATGGACGAACTTTTTCACGTCAGTGAGCGCAAGTCCACAATCGGGACCGAACTTCGCGCTGGACTGACAACATTCCTGGCGATGGCCTACATCATCGCCGTCAACCCCGCAGTGCTCTCGGGCGCTGGCATTGATGCGGGAGCGCTCGCCTGCGCCACCTGCCTGGGCGCCGGCATCATGACCATCTGCATGGGCATCTTCGCCAACCGCCCGCTCGCCTGCGCGTCGGGTCTGGGCATCAACGCCATGATCGCGGGCATCGCCACCACCATGTGCGGCGGCGACTGGCACGTGGCCATGAGCGTTATCTTCCTCGAGGGTATCGTCATCTTGCTGCTCGTCCTGTGCGGCCTGCGCGAGGCCATCATGGACGCCATCCCCGTGGTCCTGCGCCACGCCATCTCGGTGGGTCTGGGCCTGTTTATCGCCATGATCGGCCTGTGCGACGCCGGCATCATCACCGCTGGCGCCGGTACGCTCGTCGGCCTGGGCGACATCGCCTCCCCCACCTTTATCGTCGGCATCATCTCCATCGTCGTGACGGTTGCCCTGGCTTCCCGCAACGTGCCGGGCTCGCTGCTCATCGGCATCATCGTCGCCGTTATCGCCGGAATCCCGCTGGGCGTCACCCATGCGCCCGAGGGCCTCATCGCACCGCTCGACTTCTCGACCTTCGGCGCCCCGTTTGCCAGCACTGCCGACGGCAACCTTGCCATCGTGAAGGTCCTGACCGACCCGATGCTGCTCGTCGTTGCCTTCTCGCTGCTCATGAGCGACTTCTTCGACACCATGGGCACCGCGATGGCCGTCGCCAAGCAGGGCGAGTTCTTGACCGAGGACGGCAATGTCGAGGACATCCGTCCCATCCTGGTCGTCGACTCCGTGGCCGCTGCTGCCGGTGGCTTTATGGGCGTCTCCTCCATCACCACCTTCGTCGAGTCCACCTCTGGCGCTGCCGACGGTGGCCGCACGGGCCTCACCTCCGTCACCACCGGCGTGCTGTTCATTCTCGCCGCGTTCTTCTCCCCCATCGTCACCATCGTTTCCAGCGCCGCCACCTGCGGTGCTCTGGTCTACGTCGGCTACCTCATGATGAGCGAGGCCTCCGAGATCGACTGGTCCGACGTGTCGCAGGGCTTCCCGGCGTTCATGATTGTCGCCGGCGTGCCCTTCACCTACTCCATCTCTGCCGGCATTGGTCTGGGCTTTATCGCCTACGTGGTCGTCGCGCTCTTTAAGGGCGAGGCATCCAAGATCAAGCCGCTCATGTGGATCGCAGCCCTCGCCTTCCTCGTCTACTTCTTTGTAGCGTAGGCGCAAGATTCGCAATACCAAACAGCAAAGCGCGGAGTCGCATCGAGCGGCTCCGCGCTTTGCTTTTAAAACCAGGCACCACACGGACGCGCGATGTATTGCTTCGCAAGTTTTGGACGTTTTGCTCTCCAAACGGCACTACCGACGGCTACATCCTGCAGATATGCTGGATATAACCGCATAGGCCCTATGAGGATGGGAGTAACCATGGCCGCCTTGTTCACGACCCCCAAGCGCAATGACAAAACCTCTGGAGCCCATTTTGTCGAGCCCGACCTGCGCCGTCGCACGCTGCTCGCACACGGCAGCTGGCGCCGCGTGACGCGCCGCATCGTCGCGGGCGCCGTGTGCGCGCTCACGGTGAGCTCGCTGCTCATGCCGAGCGTCTCGCTCGCAGCGGAATGGGTCAAGGTCGGCGGCAACAAGTACAACACCGCGGCGAGCGACGAGGCCGGTACCTGGTCGTGGGACGGCGCCGACGACTTGAAGCTCAACAACTATAACGGCGGCGAGATCCAGGCCGCAGGCAAGCTCAACGTGAATTACTCGGGAACCAACATCGTCACTGCCGAATGGATCGAAAGCATCAACGTTTCTCATGGCACTAACGAGAATGCCGAGCTCAATATCCAAGGCGACGCGGGCAGCACGCTCAGCGTGACATCTACTGAGGACGCTATCCTCTCCACGGGTAATATCAACATCGACGGAGCCGGATCCGTCAACGCCACGAGCACTGGGTTTGATGCCATCAATGCCGGGGGTGATCTCGCTATCAAAGGTTCGGGCAACGTCAACGCCACGGGTGCATCGGATGGCATCAGGGCAAACGGCAATATCACGATTGACGACAGCGGAGCCGTCACCGCCAGGGCTACCGAGGACAAGGGTATTGGAACCGACAAGAACCTCACCATCAAGGGTGGCGGGACGGTCGAGGCAAGCTCAGCTGATGGTGAGGCCCTTTGGAGCGGCGGCAATATCAACATCTCGGACGGCAGCCAGGTCAAGGCAAGCTCCGAGAAAGACGCTGCCGTCGAGGCCAAGGGCAGCCTCGCAGCCACAAACGCCTCCCTCAACGTAAACGGTGTTGAATATGGCGTCTATGCCCACAAGGGCATCACCCTCGATCATGCAAACGTGACGGTCCGTGCAGGTAAAGGCAGATACGGTGGCGCCATCGCCCTCTTCACCTACCAGGACGACATCGTCGTCAAGAACGGCTCCACCGTGGACGCGTTTGCGGAAGGCGAGGTTTCGGCTGCATTCTCCACCAGAAACGATCGACCCAACGAGGAGGGTGGCCACATCTACATCAGCGACTCCGTTGTCAAGGCCATAGCCCGCTATGTCGAGAACGGCGACGGCCCCATCCCCTACAGCGAAAACCAAGATGGTGAGACGAGCCCCGAGCCCCAAGGCGAGAACATCGGCATCATCGCCCAGACCAGCGAGGGCGTCACACCCGCAGTCATCTCGATCATCCGCAGCAAGGTAACGGCCGAAGGAGATACAGCGGCAATCTTTGCCCGTGCCATGAGCGCTGACGGCAAGGCAATCGGCACCATCAAGATTGAGAACGCCGCCATCCAGACGCCCGAAGGCGGCAAGGTCATTGACTATCGCAAGCTCCGTAACGGCATCTACGAGGCAGGCCAAGCCATCGGCACGGGCGACGCTGTGATCGACTCCCCCTATAACGAAGCTGTCGCCAAGAGCATGGTCATCGCACCTCCCGAGGTAGCCAAGCCGGAAGACCCCAAGCCCGACGAGACCAAGCCCGCGGAGTCCAAGCAGGACCCCAAGCCCGAGGGCGCAAAGACGACCAAGACCGTTGCGGTTGCAACCACGAAGGCCAAGGCCACCGGCGTGCTCGCGGCAACCGGCGACACCTCGGGTGCGGCCATCGTGGCAACCGTCCTTGCGGGAACAGCCGCTATCGCCGCAGGCACCATGGCGAGCCGCAAACGCTCGTAGACGCCTCTGCGCACATGGCAGCTCCCGCGAAGGCCCCGAGTCCCAGCACCGTTTAACAACGCCACCGCCGAGCTCCCCTCCGGCGGTGGCGTTTTCCATATGCGTCCGCAGGGTATGCACGAGATTGTCTTTTGTCTAGCCCAACCTGCATGAGCCGGCGTGCGACAATGGGGGCCGTCGATATCACAACGCCGAGAGAAGCCCGTCATGGAAGCGCATCAAAAGCAGATAACCGTTCATGCACAGCATGCCGAAAGCGCACCAGTCATCTATCTTCCCGTGGTCATGGGCGACGGCGCGGAGGTTTATGAACGCTGCCGAGAGCTCAACTGCCCGCCCTTCACGCTTGTCGGCATTGGCAGCCTCAACTGGAATCGCGAGCTGAGCCCCTGGGGATGCGACGGAACCGTGCGCGATGCCGAGCCCTTTGGCGGTCAGGCTTCCGGATTTCTCGATGAGCTGTTGAACTGGATAATCCCAGAGGCCGAGTCGTCGCTTCCTCAGCCGCCCACCTGGCGCGGCATTGCCGGCTACTCGCTCGCGGGCCTCTTCGCGCTCTGGTCCCTCTGGCAAACCGACGCCTTTAGCCGCGCCGCAAGCGCATCGGGGTCGTTGTGGTTTCCCGACTTTGTCGATCGCGCCAGCACGGCCCCTTTTGCCGGCAACCCGCAGGCCGTCTATCTGTCACTCGGCAAAAAGGAGACCAAGACACCCAACCGCATGATGCGGCATGTACTCGACGACACACGCGCGATGGAAGCGTTACTCGTCGCGCGCGGCATTCCAACAACGCTGGAGCTCAACCCCGGCAATCACTTTGCCCAAACCGATCTGCGCATGGCACGTGGCATCCACTGGATATTGACGCATTAAAAATGACGCCCGCGCGTACGCATGGGCGCCATTTTTTGATTCAGCTGGACGCAGTTGTTACTCAGCAGCCTCCTCAAGCTCGGAGACATCAAACTCAAAGTCGTTACCCGGTAGGATGGCATTGAGCACAATGCCCATCAGCGAACCCACGGCAAGACCCGAAAGCGAAATGGTCACGCCGCCCAGCTCCAACACGATAGCACCGGCAGTGCTGTAAGCAATGCCGAGTGAAAGCACCAGCACCAGAGCGGCCACCAGCACGTTGCGGTTGTTCTGGAAATCGACCTGGTTCTCGATGAGGTTACGCACACCTACCGCACTGATCATGCCATAGAGCACGAGTGACACGCCGCCGATCACACACGCCGGCATGGCCGCAATGACAGCCGCGAACTTGGGGCAGAACGAGAGCACAATGGCGCAACACGCGGCAATGCGAATCACGCGCGGGTCAAACACACGCGTCAGGGCAAGCACACCGGTGTTCTCGCCATAGGTGGTGTTAGCCGGAGCGCCAAAGAGCGATGCGAGAATGGTCGCCAGGCCATCGCCAAGCAGGGTGCGATGCAGGCCGGGATCGGCAATGTAGTTGCGCTCGCAAGTCGAGCCGATAGCGGAGATATCACCAATATGCTCGATCATAGTCGCAAAGGCCAGCGGCATGATGGTGATGATGGCAGTCGTGGCAAGGCCGCTATCGAACTGAGGCCCAAAGAGCGCAAACACGGTGTTGTCCCACACGATGGGCAAGCCAACCCAGGGAGCGGCTGCGACGCCAGAGAAGTCGACCTCGCCCAGCGCAGCCGCAACGGCATAGCTCACCACAACGCCCAGCAGAATCGGCACGATCTTGACCATGCCGCGGCCCCAGATGTTGCAGATGACGATCACAGCCACAGCGACAACGGCAACAAGCCAATTGGTCTGGCAGTTAGCGATGGCAGAGCTTGCCAAGATCAGGCCGATGGAAATGACGATGGGGCCGGTCACCACCGGCGGAAAGAAGCGCATGACGCGCTTGGCGCCAAACGCGCGGAACAGGGCCGCCAGCACCGGATAGAGCAGGCCGGCACAAGCTACGCCCAGGCAAGCGTAGGGCAAAAGCTCGGCCTCGCCGTTGGGCGCGATTGCGGCATAACCGGCAATAAAGGCAAACGACGAGCCCAGGAAGGCCGGCACCTTACCGCGCGACAGGAAGTGGAAGAGCAGCGTGCCCAGGCCGGCAAACAAAAGGGTCGCCGAAACCGAAAGGCCGGTGAGCACAGGCACCAGCACGGTAGCGCCGAACATGGCAAACAGGTGCTGCAGGCCGAGCAAGAACATGCGCGGGCGACCGAGCGACGACGCATCGTAGATGGCATCGGCGACGGCGGACGTCGAGGATTGGGACATGGATGTCCTTTCATAATGGAAGGGCGATCAGGCATATCGGATAACCTGCCCGAACGATACGATCCGAACCATTGTACGCGATACGCAGTACCTCGCACGCGCCGCCACCTGCGAACGGCATCGTTATTTCCAGACACGCTCGGCAATGCGCCTAACCAGCGCAATCTTTGCCCACTGTTCGTCCTCGGTCAGCTTGTTGCCGATCTCGCAGCTGGCAAAGCCACACTGGGGCGACAGGTACAGGTTCTCGAGCGGCACGTACTTTGCGGCTTCGCGGATGCGCTCGACGATAACATCCTCGTTCTCGAGCTCTGCCGCCTTGGTGGTTACCAAGCCCAGCACGACCTTCTTGCCCGGGGCAACGTACTTGAGCGGCTCAAAACCGCCGGCGCGCGGCGTATCGAACTCCAGGTAGAATGCGTCGACGTCCTCATGTGCAAACAGGTACGGCGCGATGGGGTCATAGCCGCCCTCGAAAGCATAGGTAGAGTGGTAGTTGCCGCGGCACACGTGCGTGTTAATGACGAGGTCGTCGGGCTTGTCCTCGATGGCGGCGTTGTTGAGCGCCACGCCCAGCTCGCTCACCCTTTGCAGGTCAACCGGGCTCATGCCAGTCTTGGACACAAAGTCGGTATCGCAGTAAATGCCCCAGGTGCAGTCATCAAACTGGATATTGCGACAACCGGCGGCGTACAGGTCTGCGATCACCGTGCGATAAGCGGCTGCAATTGCGTCGGCAAGTTCCTCATCGGTCTTATAGACGGCGCGCAGGCTCTCCTGCTGGCCATCGCAGCGGTCGAGCGTAACCTCCGAGAACGTCTGGATCGGCGCCGGAATGGTCTGGCGCGCAACCTGACCCTCCCCCTCGAGTGCCTTGACAAACTTAAAGTGCTCGACGAAGGGGTGGTTCTCGCCGCTGATGGGGCCGGTCACCACGGCGGTGTCAGCCGTGGTCTCCTCGTCGTGGAACATATAGCCCGTACGCGAGGTGCGGCGTTCAATGCCGTTGAGCCCCCACATAAAGTCGAGGTGCCAGTAACTGCGACGAAACTCGCCATCGGTAATCACCTGCAGGCCAGAGGCCTTTTGCTTGTCCACCAGGTCGCGAATAGCCTCATCCTCGACGGCCTTAAGCCCCTCGGCATCAAGCGTGCCTGCCGCATAGGCAGCGCGGGCATCCTTTACGGCCTGCGGACGAAGAAAGCTGCCGACGATATCAGCGCGAAACGGCGCGTTCGGTTGAATTGAAGTGCTCATAGATATCTCCCTTTGCATTGGTTGCTTTACTGGGACAGAGTATGAGCGCTCATATAGCCATCGTAAAATATACGTTTATAACAGTTTGATATAGATGCTTCCTATATCAGTTGGGACTGCCATGAAGAGATTTGACCTGTGCAGGACGCAGCAGTCTAGATATGCTGACGGATCGCGTCGATATAGGCTTGACCGTAGCGCGTAAGCGTCGTGTTCTTGCGCGTGATGATGCCGATCTCCATGTACTCATCCACATCGAGCGGAATCGAGATAATGCCGGGGCCGTTGAGTTCGTGGCTAATCACGCCCGAGCACACCGTGTAGCCGTTGAGGCCCATGGCCAGGTTGAACAGCGTCGCACGGTCGCGCACGCGGATATTCTTGCGACGCTCAAACGTCGAGGTCAGCTCCTCGGAATAGTAAAACGAGTTGTAACTGCCCTGCTCGTAGGACAGGAACGGGTAGTTTTCCAGATCCTCGAGCGTCACGCTGGAACGGTCCGCCAGTGGATGGTCGGCGCATACAAAGACATGCGGCGTGGCGCAGAAGAGCCCCTCGAATACGAGCTCGTTGGCGGCGAGCATGCGCTCGATAACCTCACGATTATGCTCGGATAAGTACAGAATGCCCAGTTCGCTTTTCATATGCGCGACGTCCTCGATAATCTCGTGAGTCTGCTCCTCGCGCAGGGTAAAGTCGTAGCGCGCGGCATCGAACTCACGGATCACATCGACAAACGCGTTAACGGCAAAGGAATAATGCTGGCAGCTCACACTAAAGTGCGGCACCTGCTCGGACTCGCCCTTGTACTTGCCTTCGAGCAGATCCGCCTGGTCGAGCACCTGGCGCGCGTAGCCCAAGAAGGTCTCGCCCTCCTCGGACACAATGACACCCTTGTTGGTGCGCTCAAAGATGTGCACACCCATCTCGTTTTCGAGATCGCGGATCGACGCGGTAATCGAAGGCTGCGACACAAAGAGCCGGCGCGAGGCCTCGGTGATGCTGCCGCATTCGGCAACTTTGACGACATACCTGAGCTGTTGAAGCTTCATGATGGCCTCCCTAGACGTCCGCGATACCCGAACCCGCCGCATCTGCCTGACGCATAAACGACGGCATCTCCCCCGTCGCGGCGCAGGCGGCAATCTGATGCAGAGCCCCGGCAACCGCATCGTCTGCCGCAGCGCCGATATGCCAGCGTGCGGCAGCCGTGACGGCCTCGTTGGCATTGGCGACTGCAACGGAGTTGGGGACGGCGCCGATCATGGGCAGGTCGTTATCGGAATCGCCAAATACGGCCACCTCGTCGGACGTCAGGTCCAAAGCGCGCGCCAGCTCCAGCGCAGCGCAACCCTTGTCCCAACCTGCTGGAAGAATGTCGAACAGGCGCACACGATTGTTGGGAAACACAAGCGAGAGTTCCGGTACCTCAGCGGCAACGCGCTCACGTAGCTCCGCGAGCTCCTCACGCGAGCGGGCGCTCCAGATATTTGCCTTGAACACCGACGCGTCATCGACGACAGGACGGCACGGGGCCTCTTCGCCCTTGAGCCATGCGTTGCCGCCCGACTCCATGGCGCGGCGCACGCGCTCGGGGTCGCTCGTCACACAATAGGCATCGTTGCCCCAAAAGTCATCACCCAGGCCGTAGACCTTCAGATACGTATCGTCGGTCTCTTGCTCCAAGTAGTCAGCCAAGCGCATAAGGGCGGCGTTGTCGGTCGCATGCGAGGCTACCACCTCGCCGTCCACAAACATGACCTGGCCGTTGCAGAACGCGCCGGTCGAGAAGCACTCGGCGCGATTGCGGAACATCCAGCCCATCGCGGAGGGCTGGCGACCCGAAACCGGGCCAAAGTGCAGACCCGCCGCCTGCATAGCATGAATGCCCTCGATGGCGTAGTCGCTGGCGCCGTCATGCCCGGCTGGAATCAGCGTATCGTCCATATCGGTCAGCACAAGTTTAATCATAAGGCCCCCTCGGTCATTCTTAATCCCGTCTATTGTACCGACCTGCCAAAAAGAGACAGGTTTATATTGGCAGGTTTTATCTGGGAAAACGCAAAGCCCCAGTTGTTACCTGCCAAAATAAACCTGTCCCTTTTTGGCAGGTGCGCTAGTATAGGGAACAACAGATTCGATGCGGGAGTGCCGGCGGTGCAAACCACAAGGCTGAGAGGGCATGGGGCCCAATCCTTTGAACCTGTCAGTTAATGCTGGCGTAGGGAGCATGCCGCCTTTACAGGGGCGCTGTCTATGCACAGCGCCCCTTTTCTATGCCAAGGAGGCATGTGCAGTGATCGATTCGAAACAGCTCAAGCAACAAGTGATCAAGGCCGTGGAGGAGATTCGCGCCACCAATCCGATGGCCGGCTCCATCACCAACACGGTGACGATTGACTTTGTCGCCAACGCACAGCTCGCCGTGGGCGGATCGGCCGCCATGGTCTATCTGCCCGACGAGGGCGAGGCGCTCGTTGCCGGCGGCGGCGCCATCTATCTCAACATGGGCACACTCTTCCCCATCTACGAGCAGACGATTCCCCGCGCGGCCAAGGCGGCACACGACGCCGGCAAGCCCTGGGTGCTCGATCCGGTTGGCCTGGGCATCGGTAGCCTGCGCACCCAGCTGGCAGGCGAACTCAAGCAGTACAAACCCGCCATCGTGCGCGGCAACGCCTCCGAGATTATCGCGCTCGCCGGCCTGTGGGGTCTTGAGGGCGAGGCGGCTGATCTGAGCCGCGTACGCGGTGTCGACACCACCGACACGGTCGACGCCGCCCGCGATGCCGCCGTGGCGCTCGCTCGCTACACCGGCGGTGCCGTAGTGGTCTCGGGTGAAGTCGACCTGATCACCGACGGCACGACCGTGGCCAAGTCCCACGGCGGCAGCCCACTCATGTCCAAGATCACCGGCTGTGGTTGCTCACAGGGCGGCGTGCTGGCCGTGTACGCCTGCGCCACCGACCCGTTTACGGCGGCCATCTGCGGTACCGCCGTCTACAACCTTGCCGGCACGCGTGCCGCCGCGCTCGCCGATGCCCCGGCAAGCTTTAAGGTCGCCTTTATCGACGAGCTCTACCGCGCGACCGCCCAGGACATTGCCGACAACCAACTCGAGCTCGAGGAGGCATAAGCCATGTCCGAGCCCGCAACCAATGCCGGTATGAACACGCTCGTCGCCGTGGCCATCGCCCCGTGCGGCACCGGCGACGAGCTATCCGCCGAGGTCGCCGAGGTCGTACGCGTCATTCGCGAGAGCGGCCTTCCCAACCGCACCACCTCGATGTTCACCGAGATCGAGGGCGACTGGGACGAGGTCATGCAGGTCGTGCGCGACGCAACCTTTGTGTTGGCGAGCAAGGGCATCCGTACCGAAGTCGTGCTCAAAGCCGATATTCGACCCGGATTTACCGATACCATGACCGGCAAACTCGAGCGCATGGAAGCGCAGATCAAAAAGCAGGAGGAAGCACGATGAGTATCCGCGACAACCTTGATATCTCGGCCTATCTGGTGCTCGGCCCCGAAAACACCCTCGGGCGTCCCGTGGGCGATGTGGTGGCCCAGGCGCTCGACGCCGGCTTTACCTGCATCCAAGTGCGCTCCAAGGTGGCAAGCGCCCGCGAGATCATCGCACTGACGGGCGATGCCGCGCAGGCCATCGCCCAGGCCGGCAAAACCGGGCAGGTCGCGCTGCTGATCGACGACCGCCTTGACTGCGTACTTGCCGCACGCGAGCAGGGCATCGCCGTCGACGGCGTGCACGTGGGCCAGAGCGATATCCCCGTCGAGGTCTGCCGCAAGCTGCTGGGTCCCGATGCCATCGTGGGCCTTTCCGCCCGCTGCGAGGAGATGCTCGAGTACGTCAAGACCGCCGATATGAGCCTGGTCGATTACCTGGGCGTGGGCCCGCTTCACGAGACCGAGACCAAGCGCGACTGCGGACGCGCGGCAGATGGCTCCATCATCACCAAGAGCTTTGAGGACCTTGCTGCCCTCCATGCAGCAAGCCCCGTGCCCATCGTGGTGGGCGGCGGCGTCAAGAAAGCCGACCTGCCGCAGCTCAAGACTACCGGCGTCGACGGCTTCTTTGTGGTGAGCGCCGTCTGCAGCGCCGACGACCCCTACGCCGCAGCCAAGGAGCTCGTCGATACCTGGCAGCAGGCATAAGCCTAGACCGAGCAGTTGCTCCGCAGTCCCATATCTTCAATAGCGGAAAGCGCATCCCAGTTTGGACGTCCATTCTGGGATGCGCTTTCCGCATAGAGGACCAGCGGGAAACTGCGTCCCAGTCTGAACGCTGATTACGGGATGCAGTTTCCGGCGTAGTCCCTACCCCGCCAGATATGCCTCCAGCGCCGGCAAAGTCGTCTCCGCATCGCGGCGGCCGATCTGATAGATGCGCTCGAGCTCATCCGGCTCGCGACACAGCGACGGCACCTTCACCGATTCGCTCGGCCGCACCACAAAGATCTCGCCGGCAGCCTCGCGACGTGCCAGGTCATCGAGCGTGGCATTGTAGACCTCATGCCGATGCTCAAGCGCTGCGACAAACTCCGGGTAGTGACGAAACACGCGACGCAGCATGGGCATCACGCTATTGGGCTGCTTTACAAAGCCCGCCGGCTGCGTCAGCACCACCACGTTGCGGTCATACCCCTGTGCAAACAGCCAAGCGCTGGGAATGGAATCAGCCACGCCGCCATCCAGGTACTTACGCCCCTCAATGGCGACGGGACGCGTCGCCACAGGAATCGCCGACGACGCCCGGATCCACTCGATATCGCGCTCGTCGCCATACGGCAGATCGTGATAGACGGCCTTGCCCGTCTCGATATCGGTACACACGCACGTAAACCGCATGGGGCAGGCACGATATGTCTCCAAGTCGATGGGATCGCGCTCGACGGGCACCTCGTGATAGGCAAAGTCGGCATTGAACATATCGCCGGTTCGCAGCCAGCTGGTTACGCTCGCATAGCGCTTGTCGGCGCAATAGGCCTTGTTGTAGCGAATGGCGCGCCCAATCTGCCGCGATTTAAAGTTGTAGCCAAATGCCGCGCCCGCCGAGACACCCACCATATGGTCGCAAGTTAAGCCGCGCTCCATCCATACGTCGAGCACGCCCGCCGTATACATACCGCGGTAGCCGCCTCCCTCGAGCGCGAGCCCCACCGTGCGCGTCGTATCTGGCTGCGTCATGCGATCATCCCCGTTTCTGCGTTTTTAAACGGGACAAGTATACCCGTCAACATATATCGTCTCAGTCGCATTTTCATCGAACATCGCATCGTCGTGTTACCGCTTGGCAAATAATTGTCACCCATAGTATGGGCACCCCTATATAATTTTGTACTGTTGTTTATACTACTCAGCAGTTATCAACAGCGAACATTAGCCGGCAAAGTAACCCAACAACGCAGCAAGGCGGAGGCCTGGATACACGCAATACGCTGAGCAACGACGCGTGTACACAACGAGCTCGCCCGACGCAATCCGCCCCGACCTCAGGAAGCCGCTTAGAACATGGATACTGTCAGCAATTACACCGAAACGCTCGAAAAGACCATCCGTGACCTTCTCGAGCGTCAGGATGATCTGATTAGGACCGCCTTTACCGACCAGCTTACCGGACTTGGCAACCGCGGCGGCTTTGCCCGTTCCCTCGAGGAGCTCTGGGAGCAGGACATCCCCGTTACCATGGCGTTCATCGACATCGATAACCTTAAGCACTGCAACGACGTCTTCGGGCATGACGAGGGCAACCGCTATATCTTGCAGGTAAGCCTCTATCTCAAGCTGTATATGAAGGTGGACGAGGCGGCGTTTCGCATAGGCGGCGACGAGTTTGCCATCCTGTCTACGATTGCGACCGAGGACGACCTCGCCGAGCGCCTGGAACACTGCCGAACGGTCCTACTCAAAAACAACGATTCCGAGATGCCTCACTCGTTTAGCTACGGAGTGTCGCACGCCGACCCCGCCCTGGGTGAAGTCTCCAATCGCATGACACTCGATGCCGACCATCGCATGTACGACTACAAGCTACGCCATGCCATGCATCTTGATCGACGCAATATCGCGCAAGTCCACACCGACGACTTCGAAATAAGCGATCGCGTTTTTGACGCCTTTTCGATGCTCAACGAAGGCCGTTATTGCTTTATCGAGAACTTGGACAAACATCGCACCCTTTGGTCACAAGGTGCCCTGCGCGATCTCGGTCTTCCTTCTGAGCATGTAGACAACTGCCACGATTACTGGAAAACGCGCGTCCACCCCGATGACCTTGAGGCCTATACCAGCGATATCGACCAAATCTACAACGGCTCCAAACACCGCCGCGTCATGCAGTACCGCATGCGCAATGCCGCGGGCGACTACGTCCTTTGCCGCGCTCGCGGGTTTCGTATCGACGGCGACGGAAATACCCCCTCGCTCTATGTCGGCGAGCTCGTCAACCATTCGCTTGCTGAAACCGTCGACGCCGCTACGGGCCTCGGAACGCAGCGTATGCTGATCAACGCTATCGATGCTTGCCGTCGCGACCGTTGCGAGACGGGGCTTATAGCGGTCCGCGTTCGCGGCACGGCAAAGCTCAACGAGCTCTATGGGGCCGAGGCTGTCGACAACATGCTCGCCGAATACGCAGGCCGCATGTTGTCGATCACCCGCGGCAGGAGTCGCGTCTTCCGCTCACGAAACGCCCAGTTCGTCGTGCTTAGCAACGAGTTGGGCCACGAGGCATTCGAGCAACTGACCCATCATCTTAAAGAAGCCGTTTTCGCTCCTGTTCAAATCGCGGGCGATACCATTACCCCCGTCTGCCTCGTCGTTCCGGCCTTTTACGAGCGCTTAATCAATCAAGCGACCGCCGTTTTAGGCGAGCTCGACCGTCGTCTTCGTGCGGCCGGCGGGCTTGTTCCCAACGACAGCCTCCCCATACCTGAGATTGAGCGCAAAAGCGCCGTCGCCGAACGCATCGATACGCTCACGGGCCTCTATCGACCCAGCGAGTTTATGCGGCGTGCCAACGCATTTCTGAGGACAGGGCGCGACGGCGCTTGGTGTATCACTACCGTCGACATGGGACACATGCGGCTGTTCAACGAATGGCACGGACAGGCCGAGGGCGACCGCATGCTCGCCGATGTGGGCACGGTCCTCAAGGACATCGAGAATGCCGACATGGGCGTCGCAGGGTACTGGGGCCAAGATGACTTTTGCGTACTCATCCCCTTTGAGCACGACACCGTCCATAAAATCTATAACCGCGTTCGCGAGGCCGTGGCCAAGCATGATAACGGCGTAGGTTTCTGGCCGTCCATGGGTGTCTACCCCATCGACTCCAACGAGGAAATCACCATCGATGCACAGGCCAAGGCCATGTTTACCAATCGGCGCGCGAAAAACGACTTTAAGGATCGCATTGCCGTCTTTCGCCCCGAGGAATACAAGCGCGAGGTTGCGTTTCACCGCGCCCTCACCGAGTTCCAGTATGCGCTCTCAAACGACCGCATCACCTACTACCTGCAGCCACTGGTTGATATGGAAACCGGCGAGATCATTGGCGCCGAGGCGCTCACACGCTGGATCGACAAAGATGGATCGTTAATTCCGCCCGCGTCCTTTATCCCGGCGCTCGAGGAAAGCGGCTTTGTGGTGACGCTCGACAAGTACATTTGGCAGGGTGTCGCCTCGTGGCTGCGCAAGCGCATCGATCGAGGACTTCGCGTGGTTCCGGTCTCGCTTAATGTGTCGCGCGTGGATATCCTTGCCTGCGACGTTGCCGAACATATGGGGGCGCTCGCCGCCCAATACAACCTACCGCCCGAGCTCATGCGTATCGAGATCACCGAGACGGCTTATACGGGGGAGTCCGAAGCCGTGGACAAACTGACAGCCGACCTGCACACCCGCGGCTTCTCGACCTATATGGACGATTTTGGCACCGGCCAGTCCACGCTCGCGATGCTCAAGAACGTCAACGTCGATGTTATCAAGCTCGACCGCACCTTTTTGCCTGATGGGAAAACCGACAACCGGAGCTCCCAGATCGTGTCGTCTATGCTCGAGATGGCGCAGTCGCTCCATCTGCCCGTCGTGGTCGAAGGCGTCGAGACAAATGAGCAGGCGAACATGCTACGACAGATGGGCGCCCGCTACGCTCAGGGCTTCCTCTACTACCGCCCCATGCCGGCGAAGGATTTTGAGGCATTGTTCGATGGTGGCAATAACAACTGATACGCTCGCGCGCAAAACACCACCGTCTAGGGGAGCATTTGTCCCCATTGGCTAACTCATATCCCCAATTCAAACCGAATTGGGGATATGATACGGAGCATCCTGTCACCCAAGGAGGTTATCCATCATGAACGAGTCGTATCGCATGGGCGAGCAGTCAATCATTGCCCATCTTCAGCGGCTTGCGAACGGGGCCTCGACCGCCGAGCTCGACGTTGACGCGCTGCCCACGGAGTTGCGCGCCGTCGGCGAGCAACTGCAGAAAACGCTCGCCGTCTTGCAACAAGAACGCCAGCTGCTCGAACGTAGCGCCTATATCGATTCGCTCACCAATCTTGGCAACCGCGGTGGACTCGACCGCCATGTCAATCAGCTCTGGCGCAAAGGCGCCCCCTTCACCTGCGCCTATATTGACATCGATCACCTCAAGCACTGCAACGATAAGTTTGGCCACGCCGAGGGCAACCGCTATATTCTGGGCATCTGTCGTGCGCTCACCGAGGCAATGGAGCACGATGAAATGCTGTTCCGTATCGGTGGAGATGAATTTGTACTCGTGTCCCCCACGACAGGTGAAGCCGAGCTCGAGCAACGCTTGGAGCGGACACGCACCGATCTTGTCGAGGCAACATCGGACGACAAGGCGCCCATGATCGCCAGTTTTAGTTTTGGTTGTTCGCACGTCGACCCGCTTGCAGGCGATACACGTCGCCAGATGACGATGGATGCCGATCGCAAAATGTATCGCTATAAGCTTATGCATCGTGTGCAGCAACCGAAAGACAATGACGTGCCACAACACCCAATCGTCGATCAGCTTCCCTGCAACGACCGGGTGTTCCAAGCGATCTCCATGAGCTCCGAGACGCGCTATCCGTTCATCCTTAACCTCGATACTGGAGAATCGCAATGGTCGGTTAACGCCGTGCGCGATTTTGACCTGCCTTCCCAGCACCCTTTTAACTCGGTCGACATGTGGCTTGCTCGCGTCCACCCCGAGGACCGCGACAACGTACGCGCCGAGCTCGACATGGTGATAAACGGCACATGGCACTTCCACTACATGCAGTACCGCGTTATGGATGCTACCGGAGCGTACGCGCTTTGCGACTGCACGGGCTACCGCTTGGACGGCACCGATACCGAGCCTAACATGTACGTGGGCATTATCATCAACCGAAGCCTGGCAGATACGACCGATTCCGTGACCGGTCTGGGCGATATTCACGCCCTGGTCAACGCCATTGGCGAAATGCGTCGCGTGGCGCGCAAGGCGAGCATGGTCGCCATTAAAATCGACGATATCGCTCAGGTCAATGCCCGCTTTGGCTTTGATGCGGGCGATCGCGTTTTGGCGGAGAGCGCCGCCTGCCTCATGGATTGTTCGCGCGGCAAGGGTCGTCTGTTCCGTTCGACGGGACCGATGTTCGTGGCGCTTTTCGACGAATTCGATCCCGAAGAGATCGACGCGATCGCAGAGGAAATCGAGCGGTTCTTGGGGTCGCCCGTACTCTTTGGCTCATTTGAATATCAGCCGCCCATTCGTGTGGCCACACTTCATCTAGATGCCGTCGACCGACAGCCCGTTTCCGTTCTAAATGAGCTCAAAGTGCTACTTAAAGAAGCGTCGCAGGTACCGGGCACCAAACTGGGCTAGCGTTATGGGGCGCATGATGGTTAATTTCCGATCTCAGGCGAACACATTGGGCAAATAGGTCGTACCCGCAGTTAGCCGAACGTCCCCGCAGTCCCTCCCGGGGCCCGGGGGCACCGTTTCGATACTCTTGGTTTACTTTGCCTGATGCAAATAAGTGCTCAACAAGATAGAACCTATCCCCCGCCACGGATATGCCCTCGAGTAAATCTGTTAAGCCAAGCCTATCAAATTCTATTGACAATTGGCTGCATTGGTCCATTTTGTCGTCCAGCCACTTCCGCTGGCTATCGCCTCATAAACACAAACCTAACGAGCCGCACGAACGACAAAGAGGCCAAGCTGAACAGAAGTAGAACCAAAACTTCAAAAACGCTGGTATTCCAATCGCGTACCCAGCCCTCTACCGCCCACAAGAAAAACAGCAGCCCCATCCATAACGTCACAGAAGAAATCAGCTTTGCGTAAGGGCGTATATCAATCTCGCTCTCCCTTTTTGTGACATCATATCCAGCAATTGAGCAGAGCCATCTTCCTCTTCGGTATTGGATTGAAAGGACAATCAAGGCAATCGAAGTCATCAAGCAAACAGCATCCTCTGTTTCCATAGAGTTTCCTTTGCTTTCCATCCCAGTTACGCATTCACAATCGAATCAAACCAAGTATGAATTACTCGATAGCAACCGCCTTAGTATAAACCATAGCCGCCGCAGCAGCCCGCCTTCCAAGGCCTCAAGGCTCGCCATCGAGGGCGACCCGCCCAGACCCCTTACAATCTGCTCGCACGAGGCCCCGCACTCCAACATCCTCTGGACCGTATCCCGCTCGTACCTGGTGAGCGAGCCTGCCGTGGGCCCTCGGAGCCGGCATCGTGCCCCACGCTATCTGCCCGCTCGTGAGATAATCCTCTACAGAAGTCATCGACAGCAGAGGGAGTTTGTGATGAAGGTTCTTTTGGTCAATGGCAGTCCCAAGGCAAACGGCAATACCGCCCGCGCACTCGCCGAGGTCGCCGAGCAACTCAACGCCGAGGGCATCGATACCGAGGTGTTCCAGCTGGGCGCCAAGCGCATTCGCGATTGCATCGGTTGCGGCCAGTGCGGCAAGCTCGATTGCCGTTGCATCTTTGACGACGACGTGGTCAACGAGCTAATTGCCGCCGCCGAGCAGGCAGATGGCTTTGTCTTTGGCTCGCCCGTCTACTACGCGCACCCCAGCGGGCGCATCCTCTCGGCCCTCGACCGCGCATTCTATGCTGGCAGCAAGGCCTTTGCGCACAAGCCGGGCGCCGCTGTCGCCGTTGCCCGTCGCGGCGGCACGTCGACCACGTTCGACGTGCTCAACAAGTACTTCACCATCAACCAGATGCCTGTGGTAGCGTCCACGTACTGGAACAACGTGTTTGGCTGCGTGCCCGGCGAGGCCGATGGAGATGCCGAGGGTCTGGCCACCATGCGAAACATCGGCAAAAACATGGTCTGGCTCCTGCGTTGCATCGAGGCGGGCAAGGCTGCCGGCATCGAAGCCCCCGAGGCCGATCGCGAGCGCACCAACTTTATCAGGTAGAACGGCGGAACATACTATGAACGTGCAAATCTTCGGCACCAAAAAGTCGTTCGACACCAAGAAGGCCCAGCGCTATTTTAAGGAGCGCCGCATTAAGGTGCAGTTTATTGACCTTAAGGAAAAGGAGATGAGCAAAGGCGAGCTCACGAGCGTGATGCAGGCGGTCAGCGGCATCGACAAGCTGCTCAACCCCAAAGCCAAGGACGAGGAGACGCTCGCGCTCATCCAGCACCTCACCCCTAGCCAGCGCTTCGACAAGTTGCTCGAGAACCAGCAGGTTCTAGCCGAGCCCATCGTGCGCAACGGCAAAAAGGCCACCGTCGGTTATTGCCCCGATGTATGGGGAGCCTGGGAGTAGCCTGTGTTATTTGCCGGCGCGTGGGTATAAGAGCAGGCGTTTGGCATAAGATTCAACTGTAAGCCATGTCTAACAAAGGAGGGCATATGCCCAACAAACCCGTGAAGATCATCATGCTTACCGGATACCTCGGTGCCGGCAAGACCACACTGCTCAACCACATCCTCGCTAACGACGGCGGCATCCGCGCCGCCGTGATCGTCAACGATATCGGCGAGATCAACGTCGACGCCAGCCTCATCGCCGACGGCGGCCTTTCCGAGACCGACGACCTCATCCCGCTCACCAACGGCTGCATCTGCTGCACGCTTTCGGACGACCTTGCCAACCAGCTGCAGGGCATCGCCGATTCGGGCAAGTTCGACTACATCATCATCGAGGCCTCGGGTATCTGTGAGCCTATCCCCATCGCCTACACCATCTCGAGCTTCTGCGACGAGGCCAAGGTGGGCGGCCAGCCCAAGCTTGCACTCGACAACATCGTGGCTGTGGTCGATTGCGCCCGCATGTACGACGAGTTCAACGGCGGCCGCGACCTGTTGGCCGAGGATATCGACGAGGACGACATCGAGAGCCTGCTCATCCAGCAGATCGAGTTCTGCTCCACGCTGATCCTCAACAAGACCGATACCGTGAGCCCTGAGCAGATCGCCGAGCTCAAGGCTATCGTGCGCAGCCTGCAGAAGGACGCCGTGATTGTCGAGGCCCAAAACGGCGAGGTCCCCATGGAGGAGCTGCTCGACACCGACCGCTTCGACTTTATGCGCGCCTACAACTCCGCCGCCTGGATCGAGGCCATGGAGCATCCCGAGGAGCACGACGACCCCGAGGTGCTCGAGTACGACATCGAGACCTTTGTGTACTCGCGCCGCAAGCCGTTTGACCTGCAGAAGTTCACCGATTTTGTTGAGCAGGAGTGGCCCGACGAGGTCATCCGCGTCAAGGGTCCGCTGTGGCAGACCGGCGATCCGGACATGTGCTACATGTTCGAGCAGGCCGGCCACCAAATGCGCCTGATGGAGAACGGTCTGTTCGTTGACTCCGCGCCCGAGGGCGAGAAGCAGAAGATCATCGACGAGAACCCCGAGATCATGCAGATTTGGGACGACGAGACGGGCGACCGCATGACGAGCCTGTGCATCATCGGCCGTCACATGGACAAGGATGCGCTCATCGCCTCCCTCGATGCCTGCCTGACCGACTGGCACCGCGCCTAGATTTATCCAAGCGAGCATTTTTCCGCCTACGTAACCGCCAAACCACCACGAAGGTGCCCTTCGTGGTGGTTTTTCATTCTGAGCCAAGGAGATTCATGTTCAACATTGTGCTGTATGCGCCCGAGATTCCGGCCAATACGGGCAATATCGGCCGCACCTGCGTGGTTACCGGCGCCCGCCTGCATCTGGTGGAGCCGCTGGGGTTTTCGCTCGACGACAAGACGGTGCGTCGCGCCGGCCTGGGCTACTGGCAAAATTTGGACGTGACGACCTATGCCGGCTGGGAGGATTTCCTTGCGCGCAACGGCCTCTCCCCCGCCGACGAACGCCTGCATCTGCTGACCAAAAAGGCGCGCCGCACCTATGCGCAAAGTACCTACCGCGACGGTGACTTTTTGGTCTTTGGCAGCGAGAGCTCGGGGATTCCCGAGCCACTGCTTGCCGCGGCGCCCGAGCGCTGCGAGCGCATCCCCATGTTGCGCGATTGCGACTCGCTCGAAAACGCCGACGCCTGGGAGGCCCACGAGGAGTCGCTCGGGCATACCGAGGACAGCCACGAAGCCATCCTTCGACAGGATATCTGCGGCAACTTCGTCGACCCGGACGACTACCGCATCAGCGCTCTCAACCTCTCCAACAGCGCCGCCATCGTCCTCTACGAGGCCCTGCGCCAAACAGGCTTTCCGGGAATGTGACAAAGGAACTGTCCCTTTGTCACATTCGGTTATAGGTAGCGGCCGGTGATGCTTGCGGGGCAGGCCACGATGTCGCCCGGCGTGCCGGCGCAGACGATTTGCCCGCCCGCGTCACCGCCGCCCGGGCCCATGTCGATCACATAGTCGGCGTTGCGGATAAGGTCGAGGTCGTGTTCGATCACGACAACTGTGGCGCCCTTGGCGACGAGGCCGTCGAACACACTCAGCAACACCTGAACATCGAGCGGATGCAGGCCGATCGTGGGCTCGTCAAATACGAATACGGCATCGTCCTGCACGCGGCCCATCTCGCTCGCAAGCTTAAGACGCTGCGCCTCGCCGCCCGAAAGCGCCGGCGTGGGCTCACCGAGCGTGAGATAACCCAATCCCAGGTCGTGCAAGGTCTGCAAACGCGCCTGTACCTTTTTGAGTCCCAGCGTGGCGTCGAGGGCCTCGTCCACACTCATGTCCATGAGCTGCGGCAACGTCAGTAAGCCCCCGTCCTTGCCCTCGCGATGGATATGCGAAGCCGCGTCTGCATAACGTGAGCCGCGACATGACGGGCAGACGATCTCGACATCGGGCAAAAACTGCACGTCGAGCGATATCGAACCCGTGCCATCGCACGCAGGGCAGCGCAAGGCGCCAGTGTTGTAGCTAAATGCGCCTGCCTTGTAGCCGGCTGCCTTGGCCTCGGGCGTGCGGGCGAAGGCGCGACGCAGCTCGTCATGGATGTCGGCATAAGTCGCCACCGTCGAGCGCACGTTGGCGCCGATGGGCGTAGCGTCAATCAAATTTGCGCGGGCAATGCCCTCGGCATCGACCCAACGCACATGGCTTGGCAGGCGCTCGCCAGTTGCCTGAGCCTTGAGCGCCGGGATGAGCGTCTCGAGCACCAACGTCGTCTTACCCGAACCCGAAACGCCCGTCACCGCGACCAAGCGACCGCGCGGGATATCGACTTCGAGCGGTTTGACGGTATGGATGGCATCGGTCGCCATGCGGATATGGCCCCGGTCGAACATTTCGTCGTCAGCCACCTGCGGCCGCAAGCGCTTGGGCTCCGAGCGCAAAAACGGGGCGATGCGGCTGTCCTGCGATTGCTCGACCTCATCCACCGTACCGGCGGCGATCACATTACCGCCGCCCGCTCCGGCAACGGGGCCCATCTCGACCAGATAATCGGCTTCCGCCAATACGCGCGTGTCGTGGTCGACAACGACCACGGTGTTGCCGTCATCCACCAGATCGCGCATTACGCCTACCAAGCCGTCAACATTGGCAGGATGCAAGCCGATCGAGGGCTCGTCGAGCACATACAGCACGCCCGTCGAGCGGTTGCGCACCACGCGGGCAAGCTGCACGCGCTGGCGCTCACCCGTGGAGAGCGTAGCACCGGCGCGGTCGAGCGAGAGGTAATCGAGCCCCAGGTCGACCAGGCGACGAGCCGCGCTCAAAAACGAATCGCAGATATCCGTCGCCATGGGCTGCATCTCGGCCGGCAAGGATGCGGGCACCCCGCGCGCCCACTCAATCGCCTCGCCCAGCGTCATGGCCGCCGCCTGCGCCAGATTGATACCGCGCACCTGGGGCTGGCGCGCGGCCTCGGAGAGGCGCGTGCCGCCGCAGTCACGGCACGGGCCCTCGCGCAAAAAGCGTGCCACGCGTTTGAGGCCCTTATCGTCCTTAACCTTGGCGAGCGCGTTCTCGACCGTATAGACGGCGTTGTAATAGGTAAAGTCGAGCGGCGTGGCGCCCTCGCCGTTTTTGGGGACGTAGAGAATATGCTTCTTAACCGCCGGACCATGGAACACGATGTCGCACTCTTGAGGCGTGAGCTGGTTAAACGGCACGTCGGTGCGCACGCCCATCTCGCCGGCCACCTGCTTCATCAGGTCCCACATGAGCGTGCCCCAGGGAAGCACTGCGCCCTCATTGATAGTCTTTGACTCGTCGGGCACCAGGCTCGCCTCGTCCACCTCGCGCATGACACCGGTGCCGCCACAGGTGGGACATGCACCGCCGCTATTGAAAGCCAAATCCTCGGCACTCGGCGCGTAGAACTCGCGGCCGCATGTCGGACACGTGAGTGACAGGCCCGCAGCCACGTTAAGGCTCGGCTCCACACGCGCCCCGCAATGCGGGCACATGTGATGGGCGCAGCGGCTAAAGAGCAGACGCAGACTATTGTTGAGCTCGGTCATGGTGCCAAAGGTGGAACGCACGCCCGGCACGCTGGGGCGCTGATGCAATGCGAGCGCCGCCGGCACATGCAACACCTCGTCCACCTGGGCGTGCTCGGCCTGCGTCAGACGACGGCGGGTATAGGTGCTGAGCGCCTCCAGGTAACGGCGCGAGCCCTCGGCATAAAGAACTCCCAGTGCCAGCGAACTCTTGCCCGAGCCCGACACGCCGGCAATGCCCACGAGCCTTCCCAGCGGGATATCGATATCGATGTCCTTGAGGTTGTGGACGCGCGCGCCGCGCACCTCGATAGCACTTGGTTGTAGCGACACCGTCATCGCTCCCCTTCCTGTTGATCAAATGTGACAAAGGGACCGTCCCTTTGTCACATCAGTCGTGCCATAAAATGCGATCGCGAATGTACGCGCCCAGCATGGGCACGGTAAACCGGACGAGGCCGTATCCGGCGGCCTCGATGACGCGCTCGCGAATTAGGCTTGCGCGATATTTACTCGCCCAGCTCTGGGTGCGGTCGCAACGCTCAATGATATCCGCCATGCGCGTCGGTTTGCCCTCGTCAACCGCCATGGCCTCGATAAAGAGGCGCTGTGGACTGCGCAGCCCGTAATACAGGGGCGCATCGACCGCTTCGTAGAACTCGGAGATGGCATCCGCATGGCCATCCTCGACATCGCGTCTTTCAATGACTCGCGAGTTGCGCCGGACAGCAGAGCGCCACATGTAATATCCCACCAGCTGAACCATATAGGGATGCCCCATGCTCTTGTGTGCCGCAAGGTCCGCCGTCTCCGCGTCAACGCAAAGGCCAGCGTCTTTAACCGTCTGGATATATGAATCGCGCACCTTGGGCAAAGATATCGCCCCCAGCGTACGCTGCTGGGCACGCCGCAAAAACGTCACGCTCGGCTCTTCGAGCAAATCGTCAACCATACTGGGTAAGCCGGCGAACACCAGCGCAAGACCGCGCTGGTCGCTATCGGACAAGCCCGTGGCATCCTGATCTCCGAGCACCTGCTGATAGAGAACGGCAAGAGCCGCCAGTTCCTCGATAGACGCAGATTGTGCCTCGTCAATCGCAAACAGTATGCCCTTGCCTGGACCGAGCTTCTTGAGGCGCTCGTTGACCAGCCCCCGTAGCGTCTGGCCCTTTGCCCGAGCCGCCTCGACCGACATCCGACCAAACGACGGCCCAAACTCCATTGACGTCACAACGGGTTTATTCGAGCGAAGCGCGTCGGCCAGGCGATCGCATAAGCCAAGCGAAGCGGAATCGGAGACAACCGCCCATCCGCGCTCATTGGCTAGACGTTGCAGCTCCCGCAGGAGAACCGTCTTGCCGCAGCCGCGGTTTCCCGTAATGAGCATGAGCCTGCCCGGCGCTCCGGCGCCGTTGTCGAGTCCTTCCTCGAAATCTTCGACGACCGACTCGCGACCGATGAGCATCGGAGGCCGCTTGCCTGCCGTTGGCTTAAAGGGATTTGGATTCATGTCGGCCTCCTCGGATTGGCAAACCCTGGTAATAGTTATACCAACTTGTACCGAGTTATACCAATAGCATGTGACAAAGGGGCTGCCCCTTTGTCACATGTGGCCGAAAAACTCGGCGTCGGCTGCTCGCCAGGGGCGGAAGGTGGCGGGATCGACCTTTACGTGCGCCGCGGCGGGCACGTCGTACCATTTGACCGTGTAGCCGGCGCCGTGGGCGCAAAAGACCGAGTCGGGCGTGTTGGGCAGATCGGCCTCGGGCTCATAGGCGGCCGCCTCGATGACGCGCTCGGCATCATGGCAAGCCGCATAACCGGCGAACTCCAGGTACAGATGTCCGCGACCGCTCGTGTAGGCAGCTACCTCCAGCGCATAATCCTGCACCTCGGATGCCGGCACGCGACCCACAAGCTTCGCCCTCTCGCCCGCCATTGCCGGCGGCTCGTACTCGGCACCCATGCGCGTGGCATCCGAGAGCGCCCGGCCCACGCACTCCCCCGGCACCTCGAGCTCAAAGTGGTACCACGGCTCCAGCAACACGTCTGCGCCGGCCTCGCGCGCCTGCATCAAACCCTGGCGAATCGCGCGGTACGTGGCCTGGCGAAAATCGCCGCCCTCGGTGTGTTTGGCATGCGCGCGGCCGCCCGTAAGCGTAATGCGCACATCGGTGATGGGCGAGCCGGTCAGCACGCCCAGGTGGTCGCGCTCCATGGCGTTGGTGAGTGCCAGACGCTGCCAGTTAAGATCGAGCTCGTCGGTCGAGGTCACGGTGCCAAACTGCACGCCCGAACCTGCTGGCAACGGCTCCAGGCGCAGATGCACCTCGGCATAGTGGCGCAGCGGCTCAAAGTGGCCCACACCCTCGACCGGCTGCGAGATCGTCTCCTTATAGAGAATGCCGCCGGGCTCAAACTCGACCGCAAGGCCAAAACGATCGGCCAGCACGCGCTGCACGACCTCGAGCTGCACGGCGCCCATCAACTGCAGGTGAATCTGCTCAAGATGCGTATTCCAGCTTACGCCGAGCATGGGATCTTCGTCCGCCAACTCAGTCAATGCTTTGAACACCGTATGGGCGTCGTGTTCGCCCGGCAGCACCGTATAGGTGAGGACTGGCGCAATGACGGGCGCATCGCCCGCGGACTCCGCGCCCAGGGCGTCCCCTGGGCGAACGTGCGCAAGACCCGTCACGGCGCAAATACCGCCAGCAGCAACTTCTTGGGCAAGCTCATACTTCTCGCCGTTATAGATGCGTACCTGATCGACCTTCTGTTCCCACGCCTCGGCACTAGAATGCCCGCTGATCATCTGTTTTGCGCGCAGCGTGCCGCCGGTCACTTTAACCCAAGCCAAGCGCTCGCCACGATCCCCGCGGCTGACACGATAGACGCGCGCGGCAAACTCCGGGAGCCACGCCTGCTCACGCATCAGCGCGCATATACCATCCAGTAGCTCGTCAACGCCTTGGTCCTTGAGCGCCGAGCCGGCAAAGCAGGGAAAGAGCTTGCGCTCGGCAACCATGCGCGACAGCGTTGCGACAGAAAGCTCACCCGCTTCAAGAAACTCCTCGAGCGCCGCTTCGTCCAACGCAGCAGCGTCCTCCTGAACGGCGCCGCCCGCCAGCAGCTCGTTGGCATCCAGGCAGCCCTCGGAAAGACGCTGACCGAGTTGTGCCAGCAAAACATCGAGACCGGGATGCTCCAAATCGATCTTGTTGATGAAGATGAACGTCGGGATGTCATAGCGTGCAAGCAGGCGCCACAGGGTTTCGGTGTGCCCCTGCACGCCATCGTTGGCGCCCACCACCAGAATCGCGTAGTCCAGGGCACGCAGTGTGCGCTCCGCCTCGGCAGAAAAATCGACATGGCCGGGAGCATCCACGAGCATGACGTGGGTATCGCCGTGGTCGAGCACGGCCTGCGACGAGAAAATCGTGATGCCGCGCTCGCGCTCGATCGTGTTAGTGTCCAGATGCGAATCGCCATCGTCCACGCGGCCACGCTTGCGAATGCGGCCCGCGTTGAACAGCATGGCCTCGGCCAACGTGGTCTTGCCGGCATCGACATGCGCCAAGATTCCAACGACCGCTTGCTTCGACATGGCTCTCCTCTTATTGCAAGCCCATCGCACGCGGCAACGGGCGTTCACGCTCCACACTGGATGATACAATTTACGGGCCGGTGGGCGAAGCGGGCCCTATCCCCCGACCGAGCTCATCGCCCCGCGTTGCCGCGCGGCGATTTTCGTAGGTTCGCGCCTTGCGAAAGCCGGCACCTCCCCTTTTTGTCTGCCCGGGTTCATCTGGGGCGGTAACAATGCGAGTCCCACAACGACGCGTTTTACCAAAAATGGCCCCACTCGGGGCCATTTTTTATTTGAGCTGGGTGATGATACGTGCCTTGGCTCCTACGCCTCGCGCAGCCAATCAAACGCGACACGCGCCGTGCCGTCGGACACATAGACGATACCGACACGCTCGAACCCCGCCTTGGCGATGGCGCCCTGCATGGGCAAGTTGTCCTCGTGCGTGTCAATACGCAGATGGTCGGCGCATTCCTTGGCAAAGGCAAACATCGCCGCCGCGATACCGTGCACGGTGCCGTCGGATGCCACGCGATGCAGCACGGCATACGGAGTGTCGCTGCGCCATCGACCGTCCTCAATCACGTCATAGCACTCGTCCGGACCCGGTAAAAAGGCAAACGTCGCCACCACGCGGCCGTCGACTTCGCACACGTAACTGCCACCAGCGGCAATATCGGCAGCCAGCTGCTCGGCCGAAGGCGTGCCCTCGGGCCACTGCGTGGCGTTGCCATGCGCGCGCATAAAGGCGCGGGCCGCGTCATAGATAGCCATGACGGCGGGAATGTCGGTATCGAGGGTTTTTCTGATCATCACGCGGCGACCTCACGTTTATTGGTATCACTTTGATTGAGCAATGATACCAACGTTTGGAGAGGAGCGCGAAGCAGATGGGTAGCAAAAAGCGAGCCGCCTGGTCAAAAGCCAAAAGCGAGTTTTTGGGCGCTGCCACCGGCGGCGATATGAGCGACCTGTTTGCACGCGAGGACGAGCGCCGCGACGCCCTGGACGCCGAGCGCGACGAGGCTTGGCGCTATAAGTCGTGCGAGCGCAAAAACCGTTACGACACACGCGCCGAAGCCGAGGCCGTTATGGCCGACTGCGAAAACCGCGGACGGCGTGGTTTGGCCTGCTACAAATGCGAATACTGCGGCGGCTGGCACCTGACGTCGCACCCTTGGAAATAGACCCCGCATCGGCACGGCGCTGGCGAAGCGCCAGCCATCGTGCACAAGCTACGGGCGCGGCGGCACCAAAACATCGTAACGAACGGCCTTGCCCGCAAGCTGATAGCTCGGCTTAACGCCGGCAAGCAGCGGCCCCTTCACCGGTCGCTTGATAACGACCTTGCGCGGGTGCACCGCAAGCGCAGCTTCGACCAGCGTCTCCTCGTCGGCGCACGGCTGCTCCAGATGGTGCAAGAGCTGAAACTTCTTTTTCACCGCCGCGCTCTTGGTGCGCTCGGGAAACATGGGGTCCAGATACACCACGTCGGGAGCCGCGAGCTCACCTTGCTTGATCAGCTCGGCCGTATGGCGAAGACCGGCAATGCTGTCCTCGCCCGCATGTAAGCGCATGCGCGCCACAGCAGCCGCAAGCGCCGGATCATCTGCCGCGCGATCCAAGGCGTCCTTGAGGAGTGCCGCGATTACGCAATCCTGTTCATACAGATCGACGGTAAAGCCCGCGGCCGC
The DNA here is from genome assembly GCA_958415625.1 of uncultured Collinsella sp. GTDB lineage: Bacteria > Actinomycetota > Coriobacteriia > Coriobacteriales > Coriobacteriaceae > Collinsella. Next base: position 29,676 of record CATYZI010000003.1, read on the forward strand.
CAGCAGCAGCGAATCCTCGCCAAAACCTGCCGTGGCATCGACTGCCCACGGATGCTCAACGCCTTTCGCGCGCGCGGCCTTCACCAGCAGCTCCTGCTGCAGACGACCCTGCTTGAGCCGCGGAAGCATGCGGCCAAAATCGGCACGCAGCTCCATCGTGCCGTCGGTGAGCGTGAGGCCCTCGGACTTCCCGGTCAGCTCAAGCCCCGCGGCCCGAGCAACAGAAAAGGGATCGACGACGCCCATGGACACTCCTTAACAAGCAAAACGAATACGTGAGCGCCGTTTATGCCAGCACCCAACCGTCCGTTATTGTCCCACATGCGACATGGTCCACAGCATCCCAATGCAAAGCACCGCCATCAATCCCGTGCACACGGCAGCGATCACGGAATCGCCCATACGCCTTCCTAACGAACGCGGCTCGCGCACTTGCTTGGCCCCGTACATCATGGCCCCTCCTTCGGTCCAGCTCTTGCCATGGCCCCATCATCGCAGCGCCGCGCATACGCTGCCATCGATTTTGCTTACGCCCAGCTTTCCTTTTTGAAAGGTTGGGCCGCACAGGCAAGAGTCGCTTTCAGGCGCATGCATCGCCGCGTTGAACTACAATGTGCTTCACCATATGTGCAGCACAAAGGGTGCGCCAGGTTGGCGTACTCGTATCGAAAGGACCAGCCATGAGCTTCACTCGCAAGACTCTCAAAATCCTTGCCCTGATTTATTTTGTTCTGGGCATCGCCAGTCTCGTCATTGGAATCGCCGGCATCGCGACCGGCAAGCTCGAGTCCACCTACGGATCGAACGCCATGCTCGCCGCGGCCGTGATTATCGCCAAGGGCCTCATCGATCTCGCCGCAGGCGTTGCGGGCATCAAGGGTGCCAACAAGCCTTCGCAGGTTGACGGCGCGTTTAAGCTCGGTATCGTTGCTGCAGTCGCCACGCTTGCCCAGGCGGTGCTCACGCTTCCCGCGTTTGGCGGCGACGCCATAAACTATGGCGCCTTTGTCATCGTGGTGTACGACCTGTTCTTTGTTCAGCAGGCACACGACGTTAAGGCCGAGAACAAGGATCGTCTGTAGGCACCTGCCCCCACAGCTCCCTGCAGCCAAGCAACTAAAAAGGGCCGATCGCGCATCTCCGCGGTCGGCCCTTTACGTTTGCCCAGATAAAACCTGCCAAAATAAACCTGTCCCTTTTTGGTAGGTTAGTGGCGGTACTCGGCGATGATAAAGTCGATATCGGTCTGAAGGGTATCGAGGTTTGCCAGGCGCTCTTTGTCGGCGGGGCGCGTGCGGTAGTAGTAGGGCGTCATCTGGAACACCGCCTCGATGTCAGCCTGGGTCTGGAGGGTGATGGAAGCTGTCACCCGCTGCGTTCCGACCAGTTTAAGCTCGGTGGTCTGTGGCAGCTTTTCGTCGTTGAGATATGGCGTGTCGTAGAGCACCTCCTTGAGGCCAAACAGATGCCGAGCACCCGGCACCACGGTGTAGAGCGAGCCCTCGGGCGCCAGCACGCGGGCAAACTCACGCTCGTTAAAGGGAGCGAAGAGCTCGGTCACCATATCGAAGGCGCCGTCCGCCACGGGGATGTCCTTCATGTTGGCCACGAAGTAGGTCGCATCGCCGCGCTTGGCAGCCAGGCGCACCATCTCCTTGCCCAAGTCGAACCCGTAAGCATCTACGCCCGATACCGCGCCCATGGCGCTGGTGTAGTAGCCCTCGCCACAGCAAATGTCGAGCAAGGTCATAGGACCGTTCGCAGACGCAGCACGCCCAGTCGCCCGCTCGCGCACCAGCTCGACCATTGCGTCGCGCAACGGCGCGTAGTATCCACGGTTCAGAAAGTCACGACGGCTGCGCGCTTGCGACTTGGGATCGCCCATGGAGTCGCCGCTCTTGGACGAGCGCAGCAGATATAGATAGCCCTCGCGCGCACGGTCAAAACGGTGTCCGCCCGTGCATGCAGCACCGCGCTCGTCGTCCACCAACGGTTCATGGCAAACGGGACACAACAACATGGCAACTCCTTAGCGCGAACAACACAACGCCCACCATTGTCGCACGCCTTCCCCATCTAGTCATAGAAGAGACAAGGAGTGTCCCCAGCTGCCGACAGAAAAGGAACGTCCCTAAGCGCCGGCTGGCTGCATTAGGAGTATCATCGTCTGCGCAAATAAGCACGAAAGAGCATATTAGAGATTGAGAGCGTATGGCAGACACCGCATCTAAGCACATTGACATGACCACCGGCTCGCTGTGGCGCAATATTCCCCTGTTCGCCTTCCCCGTAGCCGCCACGAGCATCTTGGAGCAGCTGTCGAACCTCATCGCCACCGTCATCATCGGTAACTTCTCGGGCGACCAGGGAACCCTCGCCATGGCAGCGGTCGGCTCCAACGTTCCGCTTACCAGTCTTATGCTCAACCTGTTTATCGGCATGTCGCTTGGCTCCAACGTGGTCATCGCCAACGCTATCGGCCGCAACGATCAGAACATGGTCAACCGCGCCGTCCACACCTCGATTCTCATGGCGCTTGTGGGCTTTGTCGTCATCGCGCTGGGCGAGATCTTTGCCGAGCCCATGCTCGCCGCGCTCAACGTTCCCGCCGAAACCATGCCGCTCGCCTCGCTCTACCTGCGCGTCTTTTTGCTCAGCATGCCCTCGATCTTGCTCTACAACTTTGAGGCCGCGATCTTCCGCTCCGTCGGCATCACCCGCATGCCGCTGCAGGCGCTTGCCGTGTCCACCGTCCTCAACATTGGCCTGGACCTCATCTTTGTCCCCGTACTCCACTGGGGCGTCGCGGGCGTCGCCATCGCCACCGCCATCGCCTACACCGTCAGCGCCGCTACGCTCTTTATCCGTCTGCTCAAGACCGACTCCGTCGTCCGCGTCACTCCACGCGACTTAGGCTTAGACCCCGTCGCCCTCAGGCGCATCGTCAAGATCGGCCTGCCCGCCGGCATCCAGAGCGCCGTCTTTGCCGTCGCCAACATCATCATCCAGTCCGCCATCAACAGCTTGGGCACCGAGGTCATGGCGGCATCGAGCGCCGCCATGAGCCTGGAGTACGTGTGCTACAACCTGCTCAACAGCTTTAGCCAGGCTTGCACCACCTTTGTGGGGCAAAACCACGGTGCCCGCCAGATCGACCGTTGCACCAAGACCCTTAAGGTCTGCCTGGTCGAAGGTGGCATCGTCGCGCTCACTACCATCGTTATCATCGTCGGTCTGGGGCGCGAGATCCTAGCGCTGTTTAATAGCGACCCCAACATCGTCTCGATCGGCTATATCCGCGTGTGCTCGATCTTCCCGGCATACGCCTTTAGCATGTTTTACGAAAACATGTCCGGCTACCTGCGCGGCTTTGGCATCTCGCTCATGCCCGCCCTCATCACCATGATCTGCGTCTGCGGCATTCGCTTCTATTGGGTATTCTGCGTGTTCCCGCACTTCCGTACCTTTGCGAACATCATGATGGTCTACCCCATCAGCCTGGGCACCACGGCATTCTTTATGGTCGTGGCGGTATTGCTCTGCCACCCGGCACGCACCTATCGCACCGCCCAAGCCAAAGCGACAGCCCGCTAAACACCGCACTCAACGTCACGCCAGTCATTAATTGACAATATGCGAGCTCATATAGTCGATAAAACGCCTCGTGGCGATAGGCATGGTGTCCCAGCTGCGCCAGGCTGCCACTACGTCACGCGAGGGAGCGTGCACGATGGGACGCACGCGAATATCGGCCCTCATGCCCTCGACGGTACGGCGATACAGCATACTCACGCCTAGGCCCTCCTCCACCATCGCCATGATGGTGTAGTCGTCGGTCACCTCGCTCGTCACGTGCGGCGACAGCCCATGCGCCGCGAATGCATCGAGCACCAGGCTCTGTTCGCCCTCATCCAGCAGCACAAACGGCTCGGACGCCAGGTCGGCGAGCGTCACCTTTTCCTTTGCCGTCAGCGGATGCGCGGCCGGCAACAGTGCCACCAACTCATCGTGATAGACCACGCGCTTCTCGAGCCCAGCAGTAAATCCGCGTGCCGTAAAGCAAAAATCAACCACGCCATCGTGCACCCACTGGGCATTGCGCGTGTAATCGCCCTGTTTGAGCGTAAAGCGTACACCCGGATGCAGGGCACCAAAGTCGCGGATCACGCGCGGCAACACGGTGCGGCTCACGTTGGTAAACGTTGCGATACGAATATCAGTCGAGGAGAGTCCCAGCAATTCCTGGCGCTTGCCCTCAAGCTCGGCCTCGGCAGTTACAATCTGGCGCAGATACGGCAGGTACTGCTTGCCGTCGCGCGTAAGCGAAACGCCCTGCTTGCCGCGCTCGATAAGCGTGGTGCCCAGCTCGCGCTCGAGCGCCTTGACGGCCTGGCTCACCGCACTTTGCGTATAGCCTAGCTCGTCGGCCGCGCCCTTAAGACTGCCGCAATCGACCACCATACATACAATCTGATATCGCGATGCCATCGTGCCTCCACATCGGTGTAGCCGTAAAACGTTTTGCCAGGGCTTTTTCTACCTACATTAGTATTGCTTAATCATACTGAAGATACATTCGCTTTACTACATCAAAATCTGGGAGCAGAATCCTTTTTGCGAAACCGTTCTGTAACAAAAGGAGTCCCATGGATCGCAAAAAAGCAATCGCGCTCTCGTTTTCCGTTCCCGTCGCATGGGGCTTTTCGTACCCCCTCATGAAGATCGGCATGGACAGCATGAACGCCACGAGCATCGTTGCGCTGCGCTGCATCATCGCCTTTGTGGCCTGCCTGCTGCTCTTCCACAAGCACGCGCTGCGCATCAACCGCGACCTCATGGTTCGCGCCGCCATCATCGGCGCCATCATGGCAACCGAGCTCACCTGCATGTGCTTGGGCTCCAGCCTTACCTCCGCCTCCACCGCCGGCTTTTTGCAGAGCCTGACGGTCGTGATCGTGCCGTTTGCCAACGCCGCCCTGCTGCGCCGCGCCCCCGAGCGCAAAGTTCTCGTCGGCACCGCCATCGTCACCTGTGGCATGCTGCTGCTCTCGGGCGCCGACTTCACCAGCCTGAACCCGGGCGCGCTCATCATGTTGCTCTCGGCCTTTATCTATGCCGGCCATATCATTGTGGCGAAGCGCTTTGTCGAAGATGTCGACCCGCTGGCCCTGGGCGTTTGGCAGCTTGGCTTCGGCGGCTTATTCTCGGGTATCGCCGCATTCACCTTTGGCGGTTTCACGCTTCCCGGCACGCCGGGCGAGGTCGTGGTCGTCGTCGCACTCGCGCTCATCTGCTCTGCCTACGGCTTTATCACCCAAACGCTCGCGCAGCCCCACGTGCCCGCCGAGACCACAGGCTTTGCCTTCTCGCTCGAGCCGGTCTGCTCCGCTGTCTTCTCGTTCTTCCTGGTCGGCGAGGTCCTGAGCCCCATCGCCTTCTTTGGCGCCGCCCTCATCCTCACCGGCGTCATGGTGGCAACCGTCGAGCTCCCGCGTCTTCGTGCACACGGGCACGCTCGCATGGCAAGAGCGCCCGAGCGCGTCTCGTAGACCCCACTCCTTATACAGCCGCGGCATAAAGGCAACCGGTGCGCCTTTATAATAGATGCCAACAGAGCATCTGACGTAAAGGAGCCCCATGGACGCCGCGACCCGCGACCGCAACATAGCAACTTGGTTGGGCGATGCGCCGCAGCCGGTACGCGACACAACGAACCAGCTGCTCGAGCGCATCGCCCTTTTGCGTGCCGAGCAGACCATCTACCCGGCACAAGACGACATCCTCAATGCCCTCGCCTACACGCCGGCCGACCAGGTCAAGGTTGTCATCTTGGGTCAGGACCCCTATCACGGACCCAACCAGGCCATGGGGCTGTCGTTCTCGGTCCCCGCGTCGCAAACCAAGTTACCGCCGAGCCTGCGCAACATCTATAAGGAACTCAAAGCCGATCTGGACTGCCCCATTCCCGCCACGGGAGACCTAACCCCCTGGGCACAACAGGGCGTCCTACTCCTTAACACGACGCTCACCGTGCGCGAGCATGCCGCGAACTCGCACGCCAAGCTGGGCTGGAGCACGCTTACCGACTACGTTATCGAACGCTGCTGCCAGCTGCCCCAGCCGGTCGTCTTTTTGGCATGGGGCCGTTTTGCCCAGCAGATGGTCGAGGGCAAGCTCGCCGCGACCGGCGCGGGCAAGGCAGGCGACAAGTTCTGCCTAGCCTCTACGCATCCCTCGCCGCTTTCGGCAAACCGTGCCACGGCAGAACTCCCGGCCTTTATGGGGTCGCACCCCTTCTCCGCTGCCAATCGGCTACTCGAACAGCACGGCTCGACCCCCGTCAACTGGACTTGCCTCGGCTAAAAATCGATACATCAAAAACGCGCCCGACGGCAATCTTGCCATCGGGCGCGTTTCCTATTCGGGCCAAATAAACTGCGTGCGGCCGGCCTCGCCACCGTCAATGAGCAGACTCTGCCCGGTCATAAACCGGTTGGTCACGCCCACAAAGTAGATCCACTCGGCGATCTCTTGGGCGGTGGCCCAGCGCTTAAGCGGCGTGAGCTCCATAATCTGACTCCACAGGTGCTCGTCCTCCATCACGCAACGGTTGAGCGGCGTGATAACGCCGCCCGGGTCCACACTGTTGGCGATGGCCTGCGGCGCCAGGCGGTTTGCAAGGTTCTTGGTGTAGGCGATAACGCCGCCCTTGCTGGCAGCATAGGCGGGAAACTCCGATCCCGTATGTCCGCTCGCCGACCCCACATTGACCACGGATTGGATAGCAGGCGCCGGCTTGGCGGCAAGCCCCTCCCCCGCAAAGGCATAGCGCTCGGTCACGTTGATGGTGCCACGCAGGTTGGCAGCGATGTCGTCGGCCGAATCTTGCGTGCCGGCAACGTTTACGATCGCCTGAGGCTCAAGGCCGTCTGGAAACGAGTCCGGCTCGCGGACATCAACGATCAGATGGCGATAGCGCTCGTGCTCGACGGCCGCCGGCAGCAGATCAAAGCCCACGACCTCGTGGCCCTCGTCCAAAAAGCGCTGCACGCACGCGGCTCCAATGCCGCCCGAAGCGCCCGTGATCAAAACCCGCATAGGTGCTCCTTAGGCAGCTGCGTGGCGCTCGAGGTACTCGGAGCCCACATTCTCGCGCTCCCAGCCGCGCACGACCTTATAGCCCACGGGGCTCAGAAAGACCTCGCACAGCAGCTCGGCGACAGCGCCGGTCAGCGAGCACATAAGAACCTGCACCCAGGTCCAACCAAAGAACGTGTGGCTCACCACAATGGCAAAGACCAAGTTGTCGATAAACTGGCCAACACCCGTGGACACATAAGAGCGGAAGGCAAAGCTCGCAAAGTTATTCTTTTTGAGCATGCGGCCGAGCGACTGGTTGAGCGTGGAGTTAACCACGGCAGAAACGAGCATTGCCAGCGAAGAGCCCAGCACCACGTACCAGGTGCCGCCGATGGTGGCGTTAAGGGCGGCGTTGACCTCGATCATACCCGTGTCGTAGTAGGCACCCCACATGCCGGGCGTGAGCGAGCATGCCCAAAAGCATAGGCTCACGGCCAGGTTGACCAGCAGCGCGAGGATAGAGATTTTGATGGATGCCTTGGCGCCAAAGCGCTTGCAGATCATGTCCTGGCACAAAAACGAAACCCAGCTCACCACAAAGCCGCAATCGAGTGCCAGATACGGCAGGCTGATAAGCTCTTTGTTGGCCAGCAGGTTCATCATGATAACGCTCACGAAAAACAGCGAAACCGTTGCCGCGGGAATGCTCCGCAACAGGACCTTGTAGTCCTCCATGACCTTCTTGATCATTATGTACTCCTTTGGTTTTAGGTTTAACGAGCAGGATATCGGACCCGAACTGCTCGGACGCCCCGGTCTTGAGACGACGGTGGGTATGATAGCCGCTCACACGGCATCAGGCAAGCAAACGGCGCGGCAGCCCCGCAAGGCCACCGCGCCGGTGCGCTAAAACGTTACGTTGCCAAACTCCGACAGGATGAGGTCGGGGTTATGGTCGGTCGCCCAATCCACGTTCCATGGGCTCGTGAACAGCAGCAGCTTGCCGCCGCGCATATCCTCGACGCGCAGCGTGTCGCGCGTGAGCGAAAGACCCGGGATGTCGATGGTGTCGGGGTCGTTCTGGATCCAGCGAATGTCCGTATAGGGCAGCGGCTGGCGACGAACCTCGACGCGATACTCGGCCTTCAGGCGGCGCTCGAGCACCTCAAACTGCAGCACGCCGACCACGCCCACAATGACGCTCTCCATGCCGGCGCCGAGCTCGCGGAAGATCTGGATGGCGCCCTCCTGGGCAAGCTCCTCCATGCCTTTCACAAACTGCTTGCGCTTGAGCGTGTCGACCTGCGTAATGCGGGCGAACATCTCGGGGGCAAACGTCGGGATCTGCGGATACTGCACGTGGCGCTTGCCGGAGCACACGGTGTCGCCGATGCTAAAGATGCCGGGGTCGAACAGACCCACGATATCGCCGGCGTACGCCTCGTCCACAATGGCGCGGTCGTCGGCCATCATCGAGGTGCCCGTGGCCAGCTTGAGCTTGCGGTTGCCCTGCATATGGAAGGCATCCATGCCGCGCTCGAACTTGCCCGAGCAAATGCGCACAAAGGCAATGCGGTCGCGATGGTTCTTGTCCATGTTGGCCTGGATCTTAAAGACAAAGCCGCTAAAGTCGTTCTCGGCGGGCGCGACCGGCTCGCTGGTGAGCGTATCGGTATAGGCGCGCGGCGTCGGCGCCAAGCGCAGGAACTCCTTAAGGAAGGGCTCCACGCCAAAGTTGGTAAGTGCCGAGCCAAAGAACGCCGGACTCAGCTTGCCACAGGCCACGGCATCCAGGTCGAGCTCGTCACCGGCGCCATCGAGCAGCTCGATGTCGTCCATCAGGTTCTTATGGTTCTCCTCGCCAATAAGCTCATCCATGGCGGGATTGCCCAGCTCGGCCTCGACCTCGGCGACCTTCTTGGTGGCATTGGCGTGGCCGTCGCCCTCAAAGGCGATAACGCGACGGGTCTGACGGTCGAACACGCCGCGGAAGTTGCGGCCGCTGCCAATCGGCCAGTTCATGGGATACGTATTGATACCCAGGACGTTCTCGATCTCTTCCATGAGCTCAAACGGATCGCGAGCCTCGTGGTCGAGCTTGTTCACAAAGGTAAAGATGGGAATATGGCGCAGCGTACAGACCTTAAAGAGCTTTTTGGTCTGGGCCTCGACGCCCTTGGCGCCGTCGATGACCATGACCGCGGCGTCGGCCGCCATAAGGGTACGGTAGGTATCCTCCGAGAAGTCCTGGTGGCCGGGGGTATCGAGGATGTTGACGCAGGCGCCGTTATAGGTGAACTGCAGAACCGAGGAGGTAACGGAAATGCCGCGCTCCTTCTCGATGTCCATCCAGTCCGAGACGGCGTGCTTGGCCGAGCTCTTGCCCTTGACCGAGCCGGCGGTCTGGATGCTGCCGGTATAGAGCAGCAGCTTCTCGGTAAGCGTGGTCTTACCGGCGTCCGGGTGGCTGATGATCGCGAATGTGCGGCGCGACGAGATTTCATCCGACAGGGTTGCCATGCGGATCCTTTCTTGCATTGAGTGCATTACGTCGTTGTAACCGCATTATTGTAGCCGCCAAATCCCGCCATAGGGCACCTATCAGGACAAATTCATTAGCCGAGCTCGCTGTGCACCGGGCAGCCGCCTCAAGGATTGTCTCGATCTGTAACAGCAAGACGGGTTTTGAGCCCCTACCTGTTACAGATCGAGACAAACTGGCAGGCCCGCCGGCACAATCTCAATCTGTAACATCTAGCCGCCCAAATCAGGTCTAACTGTTACAAATCGAGATAAACAGGAAGGCAGGGAGCCAATGTCTCAATCTGTAACATCTAGCCGCGCAAATCGACTCTTACTGTTACAGATTGAGACAAATAAGCAGGCGGGCAAATAAGATCTCGATCTGTAACAGCAGGCGACCCAAAACGGACCTAGGTGTTACAGATTGAGATTGTTTTGGGGCAAGCGCGGCACTGGCGGACTATTCCACATTTAGCTCTTGCGTAACTGTGCATAGTGTATATATACTGTGCTTACCGGTTATATACACGTGTAGCCCATCAGCTAAGGAGCCGCTGTGGACATCATCCTATCCAATTCGAGCGACAAGCCCATCTACGAGCAAATAGCCTCGCAAGTCAAAGCTCAGATCCTTTCGGGCACGCTCGCGGCGGGAGCCAAACTCCCCAGTATCCGTGCACTCGCGAGCGATCTTGGCGTGAGTGTCATCACCACCAAGCGCGCCTACGCCGACCTGGAGCAACTCGGCTTCATCTGCACCGTGCAGGGCAAGGGCTGTTTTGTCGCCGAGGGCAACCAGGAGCTCTTGCGCGAAAACCAGCTCTGCCATATCGAAGAACTGCTTGCGAAAGCGGCGAGCCAAGCCGAAGCCCTGGGCGTTACGCGCGACAAGCTGCACGAGATGCTCGACCTGGTAGCCCCCGAAACCATGCAGTAGCCATCTGCAAGAAAGGCTATACCATGCAAAACCTTTTAGAACTCAAAGGCATCTCACGCCGTGTGAGCGACCGTTTTTCGTTGCGAGTGGTCACACTCGCCGTGGAGCCCGGCCAGATCGTTGGCTTTGTGGGCGCAAATGGCGCCGGCAAGACGACGACCATTCGCGCCGCGCTTGGGCTTATAAAGCTCGATGCCGGCGAGGTGCATTTGCTTGGACAGCGCTGCGACGCCAACGCGCCCGACGAGACGCAGCGCCACCTGCGCTCCCGCATCGGGCTTGTCCTGGACACGTGTCCCTTCCCCTCCACGCTCAAGGTGGGCCAGGTCGAGAGGCTCGTAGGCCCGGCATACCCCACGTGGAGCTGCGAAACGTTCGCCGGATTCATCGACCGATTTGGCCTCGATCCCAAGACGAAGGTCAAGGACCTCTCCCGCGGCATGGGCATGAAGCTGCAGCTCGCCTGTGCGCTCAGTCACAATGCTAAGCTGCTCGTTTTGGACGAAGCCACCGCGGGCCTCGATCCCATGGCGCGCGAGGAACTGCTCGACGAGTTGCTTGCCTTTGTCGCCGACGGCCAGCACAGCGTGCTGCTCTCAAGCCACATTACGTCCGACCTCGATCGCGCTGCCGACCGCGTCATCTGCATCGATAACGGCTCGATTGCGTTTGACCTGCCGCGCGAGGACATTACCGACCGAGCCGGCATCGCCCACTGCACCCAAGCACAGGCCGCAGAGCTTATGGCTTGCGTCGAAGGCGCCCGTGCCGCCCACCACGCCTATAGCGTGGACGTGCTCGTGCCCAACCGTCGCGATGTGCTCGAGGCCTTCCCCGAGATTCCCTGCGACCGGGCAACCATTGATGACTATCTTCGCCTCACGCTGAAAGGGGCTTCGAAATGAAACGCGCCTTTATGTCTGAGCTCGCCATCGTCCGCACGCTTGTCCCGAGCATCGCGGGCGTCGGCCTGTTCATCTTCGTCGTACTGACCCTCGCCAACGCATCGGACGGTGACTCTGGCATGAGTGCCGGCGCCTGCGCGGTCAGCGCCATGTCGCCCATCGTGGTCATGAACTCGCTGGCCGGCTACGACAATCAAAACGGATGGGAGCGCTATCGGGCAACGCTGCCCATCTCGCGCAAAGACATCATCTGTGCACGCTACCTGAGCATCATTGTCTTCTCGGCCGTCATGGCGTGCGCCGCCGCGCTTTTGAGCATCGTCTCCATCCCGCTCTTCAACAGCGCGGGTATTCCCTCGACGGGACAGACCGTCTTTGAGACCACAATAGCCTCCGCCGCATCGATGCTCATCTCCCTCATGATGGTGTTTTTGGCACAGCCGCTGTTCTTTCGATTTGGACACATGGAGGCGCTGCGCCTTTCCGTCGGCCTGTTTGCCCTGCTCGGGTGCCTTGCCATGGCAGCGCTGAGCTCCTCCAACCCCATCAGCAACTGGCTCATGTCGATTGCCGGAGCGAATCCCGATCCTGCCGTTCTGGGCTGTCTGTGCGCAGGAATTGCCGTGCTGGCCCTCGCGCTATGCGCAATCAGCTGCACCGTCAGCACCAAGGTTTATCGAGTACACGACCTGTAGGCACGCGAGTCTCAATCCACGAAGGACGCGATCGCCCCCGCCGCAAATCCGTGACAAATGGCATATCCCCGGCACGCGCTATCGTGCTACTTGCGCAGCGGCTTGGGCAGCGGAATGCCTGCCGCGATGACGGCGGCGATGATCATGCAGACAATGCCCTTGAGCGGGAAGCACATGAGCAGCAGGCCCACGACCATGACGGGCTGACGCATGACGGCACCCATCGTCGAGGCGGTACAGACGGCGACGCAAAAGACCGGATCGGCGCCCGTAAGGACGGCAAGGCCGTAGCCCAGGCTCACGCCCGAGAAGATAACGGGGAAGAAGTGACCGCCGCGCCAGCCCAGGTTGATGAGGGCGGGCGTCAGCATGGCCTTGATAAGACCAGTTGCAATGAGCACACCGGCGGGAATGGTCATATAGGTCTCCATGAGCACGTCGGCCTGCGTCTCGCCAGCAAACATGGTGTAGGGCAGGACCGTGCCGCAGATAGCGAGCGCCAAACCGGCCAGCATGGCCTTGACGACAGGGCGCTCCCCTATGGCGTGGGCCAACGCCTCGCTCGCGTGCTCCGAGACAAAGTACAGCCAGCCACAGGCCGTGCCGACGAGCGCCAGGGGAATAAGCCAAGCAAGCTCGAGGTTGCCCACCTGCGCGGCCTCGAACCTCGGCATACCCATGCCGCCGCCCACAAGCTGGCCAAGCAGCAGGTAGGTGCCCAAACCGCCAGCGATCGCGATACCGTAGACCACGGTCTTTTGCGCCTTGGGAAGCTTGATGGTGATCTCGTCAGACGCGGACTCATCGTCATTGGCACCCTGACCGTCAGCACTTCCGGCGAGCGGCGCCACAAAGCCAAACACGGGCGCGGTAAAGAGCGCCGTCAGGGCAGCCTGGGTGCCCAGCAGCGTGAGCTCCCTAAACTCAGCTCCAAAGCGACGCATGCGATCGCCGACCCAGCTGCACAGTCCCGCGATAACGCCGGTCAGGCCGGCCTCCGGTCCAATACTTCCGCCAAACAGCAACGGCAGCAGCGCCGCAATCGACAGCTTGCCCAGATTGTCGTACGGGTAGCGACCGTCTTGCTTGACCTTGGTCATGACCTGGTTGAGGTCGTCGGTCTTGGCGCCCGTCATCTTTTCGTACAGGCCAATCACCAAGCCGCCCAGCAGGCAGACAAAAAACGGGTACGGCAAAAAGCCAAACGGACCGCTGGCGAGTTCGGGCGAAGAGGCACCCAGCATATGCGGGACCTCGGTCCACAAATAATCAATGCCGTGCTCCATCGCAAAGAAGAATAGCCAGACTGCAGCACCCGCGAGTGCACCGGTCACGGCAACGCTGACCAAAAACAGCGCGCGGTTTGTGGGTTTGGCAAGGTTATCCATCGGGTCCTCCCGTGGTCAAAATCGACAAAGATACGTTTTATTGTAGAGCGAGCGTTGCCCGAACGAGCCAACCGTCTGCACCGCAAACGGCACCATTGGGAGTCATAGTGGGGCAGGCTCAAGACTCATCCATTAATAATCGAGGCAATCTCGCGCAAATCGTCGGCAAAGTAGATGCCGTGCTGGCGCTGCGGGCTCGAAAGTCCTTTATCAATCATGTGCTCGAGCAGCGCCTTAAGATCGTTGTAGTAGCCCCCGAGGTTGCACAGGATGCACGGCGCACTCAAGTGCCCCAACGACACGGCGGACATGACCTCGGCAATCTCCTCGAGCGTGCCCGTACCGCCCGGGAAAGCGATGAACGCGTCGCCGAGCTCGATCATCTTGGCCTTACGCTCGGCCATGTCACTCGTCACGATGAGGTCGTCAATACCGTCGTGTTGAAACTCTGCCTCGATAAAAAAGCTCGGCTCAACACCCGTCACGTGTCCACCCGCCTCGAGCACGCTATCGGCAAGCGCGCCCATCAGGCCCGACTTGGAGCCGCCGTATACCAGCGCGTGGCCGTTGGAGCCAATCCACGTGCCGAGCTCTCGCACTGCAGGCAGAAACGCCGGGTCGTTGCCGACGCTCGCGCCCAGGTACACCGTGATGTTCATATGCAATCCCCCTCGTCGTGACGCGCGGCACCCGTTCTATCGTTGCCGGCGACGGTACTCGCGCACGCGGCGCGACAGGTCAGCGAGCTCGTCACGATCGAGCTCTTCCAAATGCTCAAGATCGTCCATAAAGCGCGCCATGGTGTCCTTTTGGCGCATCTTGATGAGCGTATTGCAGTAGTTCACCGCCACGCCCGTGAGCATGGCGATGTAGAAGATGCTGATGACGCTCAAAACGACAGTGATAGCGCGGGCAACCGGCGTCTCGGCCGGGATATCGCCAAAGCCGATGGTCGATACGGTTTCAAAGCTAAACCAGAGGCCGTCGCCAAACGTAAGGGTCGTGGGCTCGGACAGCCAGACGGCCGTCGAGCACAGCAGATAGAAGACGAGAAACAGGCCCGTGATGCGCGCAAAGCCAGCCTGGCGCAAAACATCGGCAAGCGTCCTCAACTTGTTCATCGCGACCCCTTTTCCCAGACGCCCAATCACATTCGCTCGGTATTGTCCCACAACCGGCAGTTGGGGACGTTCCTTTTGTGCCGGCAGAAAGGGACTGTCCCCAAGTGCCGGGCGGGACCGTTTAGCGGCTCAGCTGCCGACTAAGCATGCTGAGCTGGTATCCTTATGCGAAACTGTCTCAACTCGATAGGATTTCATGTGAAACCTTCCGCCGTCCTTCGTTTGGCTCTATATCGCACCCTAGCCGTCGCGGTTGCCGTACTCACCGTACTGAGCGCCGTCATGCCTGCCCCCGCCTTTGCCGCCGACTCCGACCAGCAGGTCAAGACGGTCCGCGTTGGCTGGCTCGTCAACAACAAAGGCTTCCAGGAAGGCACGCCGGGCGAGCGCCTCTCGGGATGGGGCTACGAGTACCTCCAGACCCTCTCGTATTACACAAAGGGCTGGCAATACGAATACGTTAGCGGCACCTTCTCCGAGCTTATGGACATGCTCGAGGCGGGCGAAATCGACCTCATGCCCAACATCTCGTATTCGGCAGAGCGCGAGCAGAAGCTGCTCTTTTCCTCGAACCCCGAGGGCACCGAGCGCTACTACATCTACGCCAGGCCCGATCGCGACGACCTTGCCAAAGGCGACCCCCAGGCGCTCCAAGGCCTTACCATCGGCTGCAACGCCGGCGTTATGCAAACTATCGTCGGCCAGCAGTGGCTCGCCGACGAAGGCGTTACCTGCACCTATAAAGAAATCGACACCGGCAGCGCCCTCTTTGAGGCGCTTGCAGACGGCGAGGTCGACGCCGTCATCATGAACGACACCATTTCGTCGCCCGATGCGTCACCCATGTTCTACGTAGGCTCGAGCGACTACTATTTTGCCGTTCCCAAAAGCCGCCCTGATCTGATGAACGACATCAACGCCGCCATGACGGCAATCGCCCGCGTCAACCCGCGCTATAACGACGAAGTCAAATCGAGCTACTCGGCCCAAAACAGCGGCTCATCATCGCTCGCCGGCACCGAGACCTCCTGGCTCAAAGCAAACGGCAACACCATCACGATTGGCTATCTTAAAAACCAACTTCCCTATTGCACGCAAAATGACGACGGCGAGATGGAAGGGTCGCTCGCCTCGCTTGCAACGACGCTGCACGACAAGTTTGGCATTACGGTTAAAACGGTCGCGATCTCAAATAACCAGCAAATGCTCAAAGCCCTTTCCAACGGAACCATCGATGTCGCCCTGCCTCTGTTTCGCGACTACTGGCTTGCCGAACAGAAAGGGGTCATTCAGTCAAACCCGATGGGAACGGTTTCCCTAACCGCCATTCACAGCAGCAACAACCCGAACAGCGACCTTAAGAAAATCGCTTGTACACAGGACGCGATCGTCAACCATTCTGCGCTCGAGAGCCTCTTCCCCGACGCAACGATCACCGATTATCCGAATGGCAACGAGGCGCTCGAAGCCCTCAATAAGGGGGAGGCTAGTTGCATCATTGTCCCCAGCACGCGCCTGAAAACCATCCGCGACACCTACAACATCGAGGATTTCCAAACACAGGAGCTCACCGGCACGGCACAGCTATCGTGTTTGATTTCGCGCGGCAAGCCCGAGCTGTTGGGAATCATCAATAAGGGCATCGTCAATGCCGGCGAATCGCTCTCTGCAAGCAGTTATTCCCCCACATCGTACTCGGCGCAAGAATCGGATGCGTTCCGACTTCTCTACCGCAACCGCATCGTCATTGCGGCAGTCGTCATCTGCATTTTGCTCACCGGCATCGTCATCCTTGTCTGGTCGCTTTACCGCGCACAGGAGGAACGGCAGAAAGCCGATGCCGCCAACGCCGCCAAAACCGCTTTCCTCACGCGCATGAGCCACGACATCCGCACGCCGCTCAACGGCATCCTGGGCCTCATCGAAATTGAGGAATTGAGAGAAGGCGACATGCAGGTCGCCCGCGAAAGCCGCGCCAAGGCGCGCGTTGCCGCCAATCACCTGCTGTCACTGATTAACGACATCCTCGAGATGGGCAGGATCGAGGAGCGCAAAGTGACGCTCGAGCACGAATCATTCAACCTTAAAGAGCTGTGCGACAATGCGCTCGTACTGTGCAAGCTCCGCGCATCGGACCGCGGCATAACCATGCTCGACACCAGCGAGCCCTACGCTGTCGACCAATATATGATCGGCAGCCCCACCCATATTCGGCAGATCCTTGTCAACCTGCTCGACAACAGCATCAAGTACAACAAGCACGGAGGCACCGTCACGTTCTCATCGACCATCAAACCGGTCGACGACGAGCACGCCGTGTTTTGCTTTAGCGTCTCGGATACCGGCATTGGTATGACATCCGAGTTTTTGGCACACATTTACGAGCCGTTTGCCCAGGAAGGCGACGATGCGCGCAGCAAGTTCCAAGGAACCGGCATTGGCATGTCTATCGTCAAATCGCTCATCGATATGATGGGCGGCACGATTGAGATTTCGAGTGAAGTTGGCGTGGGAAGTACGTTTAACGTCCAGATTCCGCTCGAGATCGACAAGAACCCTCAGGCAAAAGAACGTACGGATAAGCAGGAAACCAGTTGCTCGCTTGCCGGCATGAACGTTCTTTTGGCAGAAGATAACGAGCTCAATGCCGAGATTGCCCAGGCCCTGCTCGAAAGCGAAGGCATCGTCGTAACGCGGGCCGCCGACGGCAACGAAGCGGTCGACCTATACGTTGGTCATCCCGCTGGCAGCTTCGATGCGATCCTGATGGACATTATGATGCCGGGTATGGATGGCTACGAGGCAACCCGCGCGATTCGCCTGAGCGAGAAGGCCGATGCGGCCGACATCCCCATCATCGCGCTCACCGCCAACGCCTTTGCCGAAGACGCCAAGGCGGCACACGACGCCGGCATGAACGCCCATCTGCCCAAACCGCTCGACTTTAGCAAGCTCAAAAACATACTCGCCTGTATCAAGAAAAACGGGGCTGTTTCGCTATAGTTTGTGCTCAACCACCATGCGCAGTAGAAAGGAAGCCAACGATGTTTAGGCCCTTACGTCGAAAGAAACGCGCCATCACCGACGAGGAAGCGCGCGAACTGCTCGCTACCTGCAAGCGCGGCGTCCTTGCCGTCAACGGCGATGATGGCTACCCCTATGCCATTCCCGTCAACTACTTCTTTGACACCGAGCACGACAAGATTTATTTCCATGGCGCCAAGGCTGGCCACAAGGTCGATTCACTCAGGCGTGATGACAAAGTCTGCTTTACCGTTTACGGCAACGAGTGGTACAAGGACGATGACTGGGCTCCCTATGTTATGAGTACCGTGGTCTTTGGCCGTTGCCGTCTGGTAGATGAGGCCCCCGCGTTTATCGAGGACAAAGTCCGCCAGCTCGCGCTTAAGTATTACCCTTCCGCCGAAGAAGTCGAGGAGGAAATCGCCAAAGACATCAAGGGCGTCCAACTCTACGAGATTTCGATTGAGCATCTTTGCGGCAAGCAGATCCATGAAAAGTAGCGAATGCGGAAAACGCGCTCGCTACCCTCTGCGCCCCATGCGCCCACGCATTTTGACGGCGTGGGCGCATGGGGCAGCGCTCGAATCGAGCGCCCCCTATACCCCAAAAACGTAGCGGTCCAGGCGCTCACACGCCTCCTTTACCCGCGAAAGCGGCAGTGCCAGATTCACGCGGATGTGACAGGGCCCGTGGAACGGGCGGCCGTCCTGATACCCCACGCCCACACGCGCGCCTCCGTCGAGCAGCCACTGAATATTGCGGCCATGTTCGCGGCACCACTCGGTGCAGTCCAGGAACACCATGTACGTGCCCTGCGGGCGCGAATAGGACACGCCCTTAAAATGCTCGTCCACGTAATCGCAGAAGTAGTCAATGTTGCCCTGGATGACCTGATTGAGCTCATCGACCCACTCGTAGCCCTGCGGCTGGTAGGCGCCGATAAGCGCATGCATCGAAAGGACGTTCATCTCGTTGTAGTGGGTCTTGTTGGACACGGCGCTCACGCGGTCGCGCAGCGTCTCGTTATAGATGATGTGGTAGCTGCCGACCAGGCCCGCCAGGTTGAACGTCTTACTGGGCGCATAGAGGGCAACCGTGCGCATGCGGGCATCCTCGCTCACCGACTGCGTCGGGATATGCTTGTGGCCCGGCAGGATGATATCGGACCAAATCTCATCCGAGATCACCACGCAATCGTGCTGGCGATAGATGTCCATGGCACGTTCGACCTCGTCGCGCTCCCATACTCGGCCGCAGGGATTGTGCGGCGAGCAGAACACCGCGGCATGGATGTGGTTTTGGGCGAGCTTGCGCCCCATGTCCTCAAAGTCCATACGCCACACGCCTTGGTCGTCGAGCTTAAGCGGGCTGTGGACAATGCGATAGCCCGCGGCTTCGATAGACTTGGTAAAGCCGATGTAGGTGGGGCTGTGGACCAGCACCGCATCGCCCGGCTGGACATACGCGCGCAGGGTCGATACGATGCCGCCCAGCACGCCGTTCTCGTAGCCGATATGCTCCGGGCACAGGCCCTTAACGCCGTTGCGGCGGCTCTGCCATTCGATGATGCGGTCGAAGTACTCGTCGCGCGGATTGAAATAGCCAAACATGGGGTGCTGGACGCGCTGAATGATGTGCTCCTGGACCGTGGGCACCGTGGCAAAGTTCATGTCCGCCACCCACATGGGAATGCGGTCGAAGCCCTCGTCGGGTGCGCTCGGAGCCATGCCGGGGATCTCGCCCCAGGAGTCAACGGCGATGGCGTCCATGCCGTGGCGGTCGATAAGCGAGCTAAAGTCGTATTTCATGCTGAGCTCCCGTGCAAAGCGGATTGTTTCGGTAGGCGTTATTGTCCACCAGCGCGGGCGGTTTTTGCACAGGGTTTGGCGTTGAATTTAGCAGATGCGGACGTGCGGCCGGCTAGTCTTGCGCATCGTTGACGGCGGTTACCGTCAGCCTGGTTCCGTCAACCGTAAACGATATGTCGAGCCCGGCGTAGGCCAGATGGTACACGCGGTTTGGCTCGTGCTTGCTGCCCGCGCGGCGCGGATCTTGGCGAAGGACCTCGACCAAGCCGGGGAGCTTTGCGGGCGGGATCATCTCCTGCAGCGCTTGCGGAAACTCGATGTCGAGCTCTTGCCACGGCGCGTCCTCAATCCAGCCGCCGGTCGCGTCCGGGTGACAGTCTGCAAACGGAATGTAGGGCTTGATATCGTAGATGGGCGTGCCGTCGCGCAGGTCGGCCCCCAACACATGGATGATAGGGCCGTCGTCGGTAAGCTCGACACGATCGAGTTTGACGCAGGTAAGACCGATGGGATTGGGGCGAAACGGACTGCGCGTGGCAAACACGCCCACGCGCTCTGCTCCACCCAGGCGCGGCGGACGCACGGTCTTCGACCACTTGGCGTTGGCGCCGGACCTGTCCTGCGTCTCGGCATCGGCGGCGATATCCTCCGCCGTGCCGCCGGGCGTTCCGTTTTCAAAGCGCCAGAGCAGCCATAGATGAGAGAAGGAGTCCAGGCCCTCAACCGCTGCGTTGGAGGCAAATTCCGGCTCAAAGACGATGCGTCCCTGCAGATGGGGCGCCAAAAAGCTGTTGCGCGGGATGCCGAACTTCTGCGGCAGGTCGGTATGTATGTGTGCAATAGGTTCCATGCCGGTCATTGTACGGCACAGACGCGCGGGCAACAGGCCGCGATTGCCCGTCATCGCCATCTGCATGCAACTAACGGTTGCTTGGAAGGGTGCCGACCGCCGCGTATGCTTAAACCAACAAGCAGCAGAAAGGAGCCGTTATGGCCTTTGCAGAAAAACTCATCGCCGTCCGTCGCGCCAACAATCTCACCCAAGAGCAGCTCGCCGCCGAGCTCTACGTCACGCGCCAGGCCGTGAGCCGCTGGGAGCGCGGCGAAGTCACCCCGGGCATCGACATGATGAAGCTTATCGCCGCCGTAACTGGAGAGCCGCTGTCCCACCTGCTCGAAATGCCCGAGCACTATTGCCAGAGCTGCGGCATGATACTCACGCCCGATGACTGCGGCACCGATGCTCACGGCGCCACGACCGACCATTACTGCAAGTGGTGCTACGACCACGGCAAGTACACCTACGAGACCACAATGGAGGCGATGATCGAGGACTGCGCTCCGCGTCTGGCGCAAAACACCGGCATGTCGCTCGACGAAGCCGTCTCGCTCATGGGCGCCGTCCTGCCGCAACTGGAACGCTGGCGCACCGTGCAGGAAAACGAGGAGCGCTACGGTGCCGAGGCGCGGGCGCGCTATGGCGACGAGGCCGTCGATGCAGCAAACGAGGCTCTGCTGGACATGGACCCCGAGACATGGAACGACATGAAGGAACTTGAACGAGCTATTCTGGGCCAGCTCTCGATCGCCATGGGCGACGACGAACCGGATGGAAGCGAGGCGCGCAAGCTTGTCGCAATGCACCGTCGATGGATAGCTCTCAACTGGGGCAGCGAGCCCCAAGACGAGGCATACCTGGGGCTCGCCCACGGCTACCTCGCCGACCAGCGCTTTGTTGACTACTACGACAAGCCCTGCGGCACCGGAGCCACGGCGTTTCTGGTCCAGGCAATCGAGTCATCGCTGACTCGCGCATAGACCGCGGCGGCATTGGGTATCTCAATCGAAACCTCAACCGATTGGAGACCCATGGCTACTGATCACAAGCTCGAGCTGTACGTTATGACCGGCTGCCCGTATTGCATTAAGGTCAAGCGCTTCCTGGCCGATAACGGTGTGACCATCCCCGAGCGCAACATCTCGACCGACCCCGATGCCGAGCAGACGCTCATCGCCGTCGGCGGAAAGCGCCAGGTTCCTTGCCTATTCATCGACGGAAAGCCGCTTTACGAATCGAGCGACATCATCGCATGGGTACAGGAGCACCTGCTCTAGCACTCATTGGGGACGTACTTAAATGAGTAGATAGGGATTCACTTTCTCAACTATATAGAACATGCGTTTGCTTTTATGCTATACTCGCTTCAAGGCATGAGGCTGGTCGAGAGCTCCTGCGGAGGTCCCCAATGACACGCTGGAGCGAGCTCGGTAAGTAAGATCGGTGGTTACCGCACTCGTCCATCTCAGACAGGCTGCGCTCCTGTTCGTCGTCGCCATCAAAGAACGGCACTCACAACCAAACGTTTCCGTTATCCGTGAGTCACACAGGAGTGCATCGTTATGGCAAAAAAGATTCCAACCTTTACGTCCGACACCGTATCAAGCACCTGTTCAGATATCAGCAGGATCGTTGAAGCCAAGAACCTCAATCAAAAGAGCATCGATCATGGGACTTCGCTGGAGGGGGCATTGCTCATCGGGCGTCGTCTCGAACAAGAAACTGCCGGATATTCAATTTCCAACCTCAAAGGACTGCTCTCCCCTGTCGGCAGCCATCTGCACAAGCGCTTTGGTCCCCGCGTGGGACAATCCTATCTCACGCGCTGTATTAAGCTCGCTCGCGCGGTACCCAAGGGCGTGCCTTTTCGGTCAGAGCTTGGCCTAGCTCACTATGAGTCACTCGCTCGCGTCGCAAACGAGAACCTGCGCCTAGAGCTCATGAACGTCGCGGCAGACAACAAGTGATCCTCATCGCACATCGCGCTTCACGCTAGATACCAGAGTCCACAAGATGCTCCTAGCAACAGGGAATTCCGCGAGCTCATATCGAACCAAGAAGTTTGGCGCTTTGCCCGCGCTTATACAGATGCCTGCGGAATCATTTCACTCGAGAAATTTGTTGAGCTTTACAATTCTTGCGCCCCCAAACCAGTCTCGATATTCGAAGTAAACGAAACCATTTGGAAAATCAGAGACGAGTCGGGGCGCATCGACAACCCCTGCATGTTATCCAAGGACGGAGAGCTGTACCTCATAGCGCCGGAACTAGACGACACGGTCGAAAATAACCCTTATTACTACGACGACTACGGATACTCTTATCGAAAATACGAACGCCATAGCGAGTACACCGAGGAAATGCGTTCGCTACGCGAACGACGCGTTCAGAGCAGGAGAGCAGCTATATTCGCTGGTCATGAACAGCATCCAATCGAAAAACTCGATTATGAGGACGTCGTCTGCGGATATGCCAGCTACACACGGCCTGTTAATAATCTCAAGCTGTATATCTTGAATGATTCTAAGCTGAGCGCCGCAAGCCTTCACGCAAGAGAGGCCGAGTTCGATTTCATCGTGGCAAAGCTCTTGCGTTCTATTGGTCTCAACGGCATGCCGACAGCGCAACAAACAACCGAAGATGCCGAATTTCTATTGATCGTCGTACGACCCGATTTTTACGAACAATCGAAGATATACAAGGTCTCCAAGCTCCTCGCAATAGTCTATGAAAACGCTCCTCTCTGGGAGTTCAACGGACGCTCGCATGCCGAACTTAAAAGCGATGAAGTAGCAGAGCCTCCGGTGCCGACGTTACATCAAAAAGTCCAACCAAAACAGGCTGCTTAACCCTATTAACTGCTTGCATTTTTGTTTACAAAACTGTATACAAAAAGAGAGGCCCTTATGGAGCTCATCGCAATCCACCCCCATGCCCTCAAACACGGGCTGACGGAGACGGATATTACCTGCGCCTGGAACTCCGCTTTCGCATGGTTCAGGCGTGATCTTGAAAATGGAGGCATCGATTACGTTCTCGTTGGACTTGATGGAAGAAACCGTCTTATGGAGCTCATCGCTCGATGTTGTCCCGATCGAGATGGCTACATCATTTACCACGCCCTTGTCCCTCCTACGCGCAAGGTGCTCAGAGAACTTGGGATTGATCGATAGGAGGCGCTATGGACGCTCAGCAGCTCGAAAAGATGATGGGGTTTGCTCCCGGAGAACTAGAAAAGGCCGCGGAGGCATACGAAAAAGATGAGTGGCCGAAGGGTCGCACCATCAAGCTGGGAAGGCCGCCAATCTCCGATGAGCCCAGCGTTGTTTTATCGGCACGTGTAGGTGAGTCGGTTCTCGAGGCGTTTGACGCAAAGGCAAAGCGCCACGGACAAACACGCACGGAGCGACTCAGAGAGCTCATTACGCTCGACGCAATGATTGCCTAGTCCCCCCGCCGAGCCCAAACATGTACGCCAGCATCCAAAAGCGTCATTTTTCGACATCATTGGATGCTGGCGTACAGCTTTTAAGAGGCAAGCGGGGCATAGTCATTGGGGACGTTCTTTAATGACTAGTCGTTTAAGAACGTCCAACGACTACATTTAGCCGCAAAAGCGGGCGGCAGACGCGAGCGGCTGCTCGCGAAAGACGCGCTCGACGGCGGCGCGGTATTCGTCGACCTTTTTGGTCTTGCGCACGATCTTGTGAACGTTAGCGGGATTGGCGAAGGCGCATTTGGCGTAGAACCACCACTCCTTCATGCGAAAGACCGCATTGCCGCCAATCTCTTCCGCATATGCCGTAAACAGCGTGTCGTGGAAGCGCTGCAGCTCAGCAGCCGTGGCAGTAGGGCCGCCCTTAACCATGCGAGCCAGCGCGGGGTTCGCAAGCAAGCCGCGCCCCAACATTACGTGACGCGTTCCGGGATAGGCCTCCACCAGCGCATCCATCTCCTCAAGATCAAAGATGTCGCCGTTGTAGGCCACCGGGAACGGCGCCCGCTCCAGCGTCTCGCCGTAAAACTCTTTGCGCGGCGAACCCGCATAGCGGTCCTTTTGCACGCGCGGATGCACGATCAGCTCTGCCAGCGGCATGCGGCAATAGAGGTCAAGCACACGCTCGTATTCGTCGTCGCTTTCCAACCCCAGCCTGGTCTTGACCGACACCGGCAACGGCGAGCGTTCGCACACGTCGCTCAAGAACACCTCGAGCTCGTCGAGATTACGCAAGAAACCCGAGCCCTTCCCCTTGGCTACAACCGTGCCCGAGGGGCAGCCAAGGTTGAGATTGACCTCGTGATAACCCATGTCGGCGAGCACCTGTGCCGCCCACACAAACTCGTCCGCGTTCTTGGACATCAGTTGAGGCACCACGTTCAGCCCCTGGTTATTGGCGGGATCGACCTCTTTAAACGTCTTACCGCCAAAGCGGTTCCCCACGCGCGGCGGCGGCAAAAACGGCGTGTAATAGCAATCGAGCGCACCAAAACACTCCGCATGCACGCGACGGAACACATGCCCGGTAATCCCCTCCATGGGGGCCAGCGATAAAAACATCAACATCCACTCTCAAATCAATGTGACAGAGGGACTGTCCCTTTGTCACATCCTCCCATTCAAACGGTTCAGAAACTCTTCGCAGGCGCGAGAACGCAGACGATATTTTTTCCACACCAGATACGACGCAATGGTGAGCGGCGGCTCAAATGGGACAAAACGCAAATCGCTGCCTTCATCTATCTGCAGCAAGCTTCCAATGCTAACCGCACACGCAGCACCCGAACGCACCAGATGTGACGCGTTGCCAATCAGGTCAAAATGCCCCACAACGTTGAGCTCGTCGACGGTGAAGGCGCCGCTCGCCCACGCTTCTAGGTCCAGCGCCCGATTCGAGGTGCGCGAACTCACCAGCAGCGGCATCTTCGCCACGTCCGCAGGCGTCAGCACGTCAAGCTCACCCCATGGATCGCCCGCGGCGACAACGGCACCGACTCGATCCGCCTCGGGCATACGAATCCATTCGTATTTCTCGATGTTAACGGGCTCCAGCAACAGCGCAAAGTCGAGCAGGCCGCGCTCCAAGCGCTCCTCCACCGCATCGGCGTTGCCGGTATAGAGTTCAATCGTCACTCCGGGATGATCCCGATGCAGCTCTGTAAACGCGTCGAGCACCAGCCGCATCGATTTGGTTTCACCGGCGCCAATGCGGATAACGCCCGCAATGCCAAGCTCCCGATCCGCCAACTCCAGCTCGGTCTGCTCCACCAGCGAGACGATTTCCTCGGCACGTTGACGCAGGCGCATGCCGTCGCTTGTGAGCACGCACGATCGATTGGTGCGCTCAAAAAGCTTGACACCCAGTTCGCGCTCAAGATCGGCAATCTGACGTGACAGCGTAGGCTGCGTCACATGCAGCACATTTGCCGCCTCGGTCATGTTTTCCTCACGCGCCACCGCCAAAAAGTAACGCAACGTCCGTAGTTCCATTGCACCCCCAACTCAGACAAGGTATTCCACTCGCCAGCCATTTGGTATTCGTATACCTAGCTAGTCGATATGAGCAATATACATTATTAACCTATCAACGTACGCTATAGCCATCCCCTCAAAGATAAGGAGAACACCATGCAGTACACGACCCTTGGCCATTCCGGCATCAAAGTCTCTAAACTCTGCCTGGGAGGCATGAGCTTTGGCGAGCCCAGCCCCGACTTTCACCAATGGACCATCGGACCCGACGACACCCGCGCCGTCATCAAACGCGCACTCGACACCGGAATCAACTTTATCGATACCGCGAACTGCTACAGCTTTGGCACGAGCGAAGAGTACATAGGCGCCGCCCTGCGCAATCTGGGCATCGCTCGCGAGAGCGTCGTGCTGGCTAGCAAGGTTCACTTCAACGAAGGCGGCCTTTCCGCCGACGCCATCAAATGCGAGATCGAGTGTTCGCTCAAGCGCCTGGGCGCCGATTACCTGGACCTTTACATCATCCACCGCTTCGAT
Source organism: uncultured Collinsella sp. (assembly GCA_958415625.1). Classification (GTDB taxonomy): domain Bacteria; phylum Actinomycetota; class Coriobacteriia; order Coriobacteriales; family Coriobacteriaceae; genus Collinsella. Next base: position 56,002 of record CATYZI010000003.1, read on the forward strand.
TACGACGTCCCCATGGAAGAGACCATGGAAGCGCTCAACGACTTGGTGCGCGAGGGCAAGGTCCGCGCGCTCGGCGCCAGCGCCATGTATGCCTACCAGCTGCACAACCTGCAGATTATCGCGCGCGACCACGGATGGACGCCCTTTACGAGCATGCAGTGCCACTACAACCTGCTGTACCGAGAGGACGAACGGGAGATGATCCCGGTGTGCCGCCAGTTCGACATGGCCCTTACGCCATACAGCCCCCTGGCGTCGGGACACCTCTGCCGCCCCACGTGGGAAAGCTCGAGCATACGCGGCACCACCGACACGACCATGGTCAACAAGTACGACCATGACCGCTCCATCGACATGCCTGTCATTGAGCGCGTGGCCAAGATTGCCGCCGATCACGGCGTTCCAATGTCACAGATTGCGCTGGCATGGCACTGGGCACGTGGCGTCGAGGCCCCCATCGTGGGCTGCTCCAAGCCTGAGCGCGTCGACGACGCCGTGGCTGCGCTCGACATAACGCTCTCCCCCGCCGAGATCGACTTTCTCGAAGAGCTCTATCAACCGCACGCGCTCGTTGGCCCCAAGGCCCGTCCCGGCGAAAAGCCGCTTGCCGGCACCACCAACGTCAAAACCGCCAAGTAATGACATGGACGACAGCATCATCGACGGCCTACGCGATGCCGGCTGCAGCGAGGAGCTTATCGAGTTGTACGGCTCGGCCACCAGCGACTGCACGCGCATTTGTCTGCTAAAACGGCACCGTCGCGAATTGCTCGACGACATACACTCGGGGCAACAAAAGCTCGAATGCCTTGACTATCTCATCTACCGGCTACGCAGCACCTCAACCGGATGCCACTCGAGCTGCTCAACATCGAGAAGATGAAGCGGCACCAAATAGCAGCTCGGCATAAACCTGAACCGTAGCAATAAAAGGAGTTCCAATGGCTAAAACACTTGTAGCATATTTCAGCGCATCGGGAACCACGATGGACGTTGCGAGTCGCTTGGCTCGCATGATGGACAGCGACCTGTTCGCCATTGTGCCCGCCAATCCATACACGAGCGCCGATCTTGACTGGCGTGACAAGCAGAGCCGCAGTACCCTCGAGGCCTCCGACCCCTCTTGCCGCCCTGCCATAACCTCCAGAGTCGAGCACATCAAAGACTACGACACCATCTTTTTGGGTTTTCCCATCTGGTGGTACGTGGCGCCGGCGATTATCAACACATTCCTTGAGTCTCACGACCTGACGGGCAAAACGGTCGTCCTGTTTGCCACCTCGGGCGGAAGCGGAATGGGCAAAACGGCGTCGGTCCTTAGGGCAAGCGCTCAAGGCGCAAAGATCGTTGACGGCGGCATTCTCAACAACGCAAGCAACGCCAGCCTCGAGAAGTTCGCGGCAAGGTACCTCTAACGCAACAAAGGCCGACAAATCGGCGGCGCGGCGAGCACGATGAAAGCGGCATCATCGAGTGGATATAGGAGCGCCTGCCCTATTCCAAAGTCGCCACCCTAACCTTTCATCCACTCCAAAACATGTACGTCAACATCCAAAGTCAACATTTTTTGACATCTTTGAATGCTGACGTACAGCTTTTTGTATGGACCGGAGAAGGCGCAAATGGCGAACCCATCGAGCCGTCAAGACACTTTAGCCGCATGACCATGCACTCATCGATGGCAGGATTCCCTATACTGAGTCACATATGACGGTATCGCGCCAAAGGAGAACGCCGTGACCACGTCGCAGATATCCCTGCTCGCGCTCATCTCGGTTGGAGGCATCGGCATCCTGCTTATCGGAATGAGCACGCTCATGAAAGCCGCCGCCCGCAGGAAAGCCAAGGCCTGCACCGCTATGATCATGGGAACGGTCATTGACCACCGCTTTATGGGCGAAGGCAGAATGTATCCCGTTTTGGAGTACACCGTCGACGGCACGCGGTACCACGTGAGAAAACAATTCCGCGGCGTAAAGACCAAAAGCTTGTCGGGACTCCCCGTCCGCACGCAAAGCGCGGCGTACGAAGACGCCAAGGGCTGGTTGCACGTACAGACAGGACCCATCGCACGCCTAGATACTCTCGCAGAGCAGCTTTGGCCCCTCGGCAGCCAAATGACTGTGCACTACAACCCCAGCAGCCCAGACAAGAGCTATGTCGAGCGCCCTATCGTGGGCGACTTTGCCACGCTGATGTTTAACATCGCGGGTATCTTGCTCATCGCGCTGAGTATTTTGCTCTATGTTCTTATCCAGCGCTAGCTCAGACTGATACATCCCGCGCGCCGCGCGCCGTAATGACCGCCACGACACCAAGGACCAGCTATGGCAACACTCTCCGAACAAGAACGTAAGCGCATCCAGCGATACTGCATTTGCCCCAAGGTTGCCGGCGCGGCGCTTGCCATGGCATTCGTGCTGCCCTTATCGATCATTCCTTTCGAAATGGTCGACGACATCGTCTTCCATCACGAAGGATTCCAAGAGACAGGCATGATGACCGCCTTGGTGCTCACCGCCATCGAGCTCGTTATATTCTGCTACTGCGCTCTCGCCCCGCGCTTTGGCATGCGTGGCAAGCAGTGGAAGGAAATGCAGCGCCGGCTCGCCGTCGAGCAGAGCGAGAAAGACCGCTCGGCACAAATCGCAGGCGTTGTTGGCACGCAGGCCGCCGCGCGCCTGCTCAAGAACAGCGACAACGAGACCGCGCGCAACCTGGGCGGCGCGGCAGAAGTCGCCGCTGCCGTAGGCGCCGTCGCCACCGCGGCAAACGTGCTTACCGAGAGCTTCGCCAACGCGAAGGCTATGGCAGAGGCCTGTGGCGTGTCTGTCCCCCGTGCAAAGAAGTGGGTCGTCGCGCTTGTGGCGCTGCCCCTCGCGATCGTATGCGGCGCCTATATCCCGCAGCTGGCGCAGGGAAACATCGAGATGCAGGAGAACGCCGCGGCCGCGGCCGAGCAGATCGCCATCGCACGCAAGGCATTAGAGCCCTCATGCGAGTACGTGTCCGCCGATGACCCCTACGAGCGATATCAAGATTACGGCTATCACGTCCGCGGTTATCTGCACGACGGCGACTCCGATACCCAAAAGACCTATACGTACATGGATTTTGACAACAAGGGGACACTCACGGAAGTGAGCTACGCGGCAGAGGTCGACCCCGGCGCGAGCCTCGAGGACAACCTCGCCCGTATCGAGCTCGATCTTGACGAGCTTTTCTCTATCGTCCAAACCATAGGCGTCAAGACCGCAAGCCCCGAGCTCCTAGCGCCGCAGAAGCTCCCCGAAGAGTTTAGGCAAGCTTTTTTGAACGGCTCGCTCTACGAGAGAATCTCTATCAGGACGAGTGACGACCCTATTAAAGCGTATTACTCGTTTGACACGGATCCCGAGGACGAGTTTGACGAGTACACCCATCCAACCATCCGCATCACGCTGATGGGCAAAACGAACTAGGTGCAGGGAGATGAATGTGACAAAGGGGCTGTCCCTTTGCCACATTATTCGGAGCGCAGGGCTTCCACGGGGTCTTTCTTGGATGCGCTGCGGGCCGGCAGCAGGCCGGCAACGACCGTCAGCAGCACCGAAATCGCAATGAGTATTAGCGCATCCTGCACGGGCAGACTCATCAGGTTGGGAACCTGCTTGGCAGCAAGCGCCCAGGCATTGACCGGAAAACTCACGAGCACCACGACGACGATGGCGAAGACGCCAGCAATGAGGCCTTCGATGAAAGTCTCGGCGTTGAACACGTTGGCCACATTGCGCTTCGACGCGCCGATCGCGCGCAGGATGCCAATCTCCTTTTTACGTTCCAGCACGCTGATGTAGGTGATGATGCCGATCATGATGGAGCTGACGACCAAGCTGATGCTCACAAATGCGATGAGCACCAAGCTGATGGTGTTCACGATGTCGGTTACCGAACCCATGATAATGCCCATGTAGTCGGTGTACGAGATTGCCTGCTCGTCGTGGCCGGCGGCTTTGACCTGCTTGTTATACGCATCGATGTGATCGAGTACGCGCTCCTTGGCCTCAAAGTCGCGCGGGAAAATCTTAACCGAGATGGGATCTGCCTCATCCGCATAGCCCAACGTGGTCAGATTGTTATCGTAGGTGAGCTGCGACGCCTTGGCATAGCTCATCATGAGCGAACTCAGGTCCTCGGCGTCCATGTTGAAGTGTATGGCATTGGCAAAGGCGCTCGCATCCACACGCATAGCGCCCGCCAGGTTAGCAATACTCGACGACACCTGCGTAGCCACCTGTCCCATGAGCCCCGCCGCGCCTGCTTTAAGCTGGGACGATACAGTTGTCGCAATCTGCTCGCTAATTGTCTGCATCACCTGATCCATAGCCTGTTGCAGATACGGAGCCAGCTGCTTTTGCACATAGTCGGTCATCGCGTGCTGCAGGCGCTCTACCAGGGCATCGCCGCCGAGCGCTTTGAGCTGGGCCAGGATTTGCTGGGCTACCGCATCACTCTCAAGATACGTCGAGAACGCGGCGGCGAGCTTCGACGCGTCCTTAAGATCTTCGGGCGACAGCGCCTTAAACTGATCAGACTGCAAAAAGCCCTCAAACAGTTGGTTGGCAAGCGTTCCCACCTGCTGCATTTGCTCGGGCGTGAGCTCCAGACCGTCAAAGATGCCCGAGAAATCTGGGGCCGGTGCTTTTGCCATGATGCTGCTGAAGTCGATGTCCTTGCCAACGCCCGAAAGGTCAATATCCAGGCCCGACAAATCGATGCCCGAAAGATCCATGCCACCGGCAGCACCCGAGAGTGCAGATGCATCGAACGAGAACGCGCTCTTCAACGCCGCCTCGTCCACACTGAACATGCTGCCCAGATCCACGCCCTGCTTGGCCTCGCCTTGCAGTTCGTCGAAAGACTTGCCCGTAAAGACATCCGTCTCGGGGTGGGCAAGTTGCTCCTGCACTATCTGTGAATCGGCGGCGCGCTCCATAAGCTGGCGAGTCAGCGCGTGTGTATAGGCAATACCCGGAGACAACGCGCTCGCGTTGGCCATCTCGTTCGGTCGCACCACGCCCACAATACGCACGTCAATACCGTCGGCAACCTTGGCCGTCATATAGTCGGCATCGCCAGACATGTCGGTCCACATGCCGGTCTCTTCGTTTTTGCGATAGGCATCGGCCGGCGACAACACTTTAAACGCCGTGGACAGCGCGTCGTCGTAGGTAAAGTCGCTGCCGGTCTCGGGCGTCTCGACCTTGCCGTCGGCCGTCATGGCGCTGTTTACCAGATCGTTGAGCTCATCGATATCCAGCGCACCGATGCTGTAGAGCGTGTAGTCGCCCACCGTGCCGCGGCTCGAAAGCACCATTACGGCTTCGTTAGCAGACGTAGGCCAATGGCCGGCGACGACATCGTACTGGCTGTCGAGCAGGCTCTGGTCGTCAATCATCTCGTTAAAGACCGAGGTTCCCATGGATTCCATGCTCACCGTCGCCGCCGAACTCGCGCCGCCGCTCATGGCCTCGGTCATAGCGTTGGGCACCAGCCGGACAGGCTTCTCATCGCCCTTGCCCGCACGATAGACAACCGGCGTCACGCCATAGCCGTACTGGATGGCATTGACCTCTTTATCGATGCCGTCGCCACCGGCATCGAGCCATGCCTTAAAGCTCGTCATGTCGTTGGACTTAACGCTCGCAAACATATCCTTTACGGCCGTGACCACAGGAATCTTATCGGTTCCCCGAGCCTTGCCGTCAGTGCTGCCGTCGGACGAGCCCTCGTTCTTGGACGTATCGTCATCCGTGGTCCCCTGTCCGCCCATCATGGACGACAGGTCGTAATCCTGCTTGGAAATCGTCAGCGGGTAGCTCGAGAGCGTATCCTCCTCGACCTTTTTGATGTAGCCGTTTACGCCGTTGGAGAGCGCCAGAATCGCCGCGATACCGATGATGCCGATCGAACCAGCAAAGGCCGTCATAGCCGTACGGCCCTTCTTGGTCAAAAGGTTTCGCGCCGAAAGCCCCAGCGCCGTCACAAAGCTCATCGAGGTTTTGCGCGTAGGCTTAGCCTCGCGACGCGCGGCATTGGCAACATCAAAGGGATCGGAATCGTCGGTGATCTTGCCGTCCGCCAGGTTGACGATGCGCGTGGCGTACTGGTACGCCAGCTCGGGATTGTGCGTGACCATGATGACCAGACGGTCGCGCGCAACGTCCTTGAGCAAATCCATGACCTGCACGGATGTCGTTGAGTCTAAGGCGCCGGTCGGCTCGTCAGCCAGCACAATCTCGGGATCGTTGATCAGGGCGCGGGCAATAGCCACGCGCTGCATCTGGCCGCCCGATAGCTGGCTCGGGCGCTTGTTAACGTGCTCGCCCAGACCGACTGCCTCAAGCGCCTTGCGTGCACGCTGGCGGCGCTCGGCATGCCCCACGCCCGTGAGCGTAAGCGCCAATTCCACGTTTTCCAAAATGGTCTGATGCGGAATGAGGTTGTAGCTCTGAAACACAAAGCCAATGCGATTGTTTCTGTAGGCATCCCAATCGCGGTCGCTGAAGTCCTTGGTCGAGATGCCATCGATCAACAGGTCGCCGGAATCGAAATGGTCGAGTCCACCAATGACGTTGAGCATCGTAGTTTTACCCGAACCCGAGGGACCCAGGATGGCTACAAACTCGTTATCGCGAAAAGACAGGCTTACGCTGTCGAGCGCTACCTGCGTAAACGACTGCGTAACGTACCTTTTGCAAATATCTCTGAGATCCAGCATGGACGGCAACCTCTCTCGCGCGGGCGCGCTCGCCCGCTCCCCCGCCGTTCACGTTCGGCGCGCTTGTCCTACTCTATCCTCATTTTTGGCCGATACCGGTGAGGAATGTAACGAACCGCGCCAAAAAACGAACGGGACAGCACGCCGCATGGCGCACCATCCCGCATATAACATCCCCGATGTGACAAAGAGGCTGTCACTTTGTCACATTCCAATGCGCGCTACTTTTCGAGCCCGCACGGCATAACGTTAGCGCTGCCGCGGCGAGCCTCAGTCACGGCTGCAAAGAAGCGATAGCCGCCCGAGAAGTTAAAGCACTCAAAGCCATGCTGCGCCAAAATGCGGCAAGCAATGTAGCTGCGAATGCCGCTCTGGCAAATTACGTAGACCGGCTTGGCCCGGTCGAGCTCGCCCAGGCGATTGCGCAGATCATCGACGGGAATGTTTACGAAACCATCGATATGCCCGCGCTCATACTCCCCTTCCGTACGAACATCGAGCAGCTGCACGCTGCCATCGCGTGGCAAGTTGGGCTCATCCTCCCAATGCCACTGCGCCAGTATGCCGCGATTGAGGTTCTCGATCATAAAGCCCGCCATATTGACGGGATCCTTCGCCGATGAGTACGGCGGCGCGTATGCTAGGTCCAAATCCTTAAGCCTATCGCCGCGCATGCCTGCCTGGATGGCAGTCGCCAGAACGTCGATACACTTGTCCACACCATCGATGCCCACGATTTGCGCACCCAGCAGGCGCAATCCCTGCTTCTCGAAGATAACCTTCATGGTCATGGGCGTTGCACCCGGATAATAACCCGCATGCGAACCGGGCGACAGGACCACGCTGTCGCAGTCAATTCCCGCCGCGTGTGCTGCCTTTTCGGATAGTCCCGTGCTTGCCGCCGTCAAGTCGAATACCTTGATAATCGATGAGCCCAACGATCCGCGGTAGCAGCTGTCCATGCCGGCTATGACATCGGCAACGACACGCCCCTGCTTGTTGGCGGGGCCGGCGAGCGAAATGACCGCGTCCTCGCCGGTCACCTGATGCGTGACCTGCGCGGCATCGCCCACGGCATACACGTCGGCAGCAGAGGTCTCCATGCGGTCGTTGACCACAATAGCCCCCTTGATGCCCAGTTCGAGCCCCGCCTCTTGCGCCAGATGGCTCTCAGGTGCCACGCCAATGGCAAGCAGCACCATATCGGCTCCGATAGGGTCATCGCCCGCAACATGGGTGACAACGCGGCCATCAACTTCCTCAAAACCTGTCACATCGGCCTTGAGGCGCAGATCAATACCGTGCTCACGCACCTCGGTATGCAAAAGGGTCGCCATGTCGTAATCCAGGTTGTTCATAAGCTGGACGGGACGCTGCAGAAGGGTCACCTGGAGCCCTAGCTCGCACAGATTCTCCGCCGTCTCGACGCCAATGAAGCCGCCGCCGATCACGACGGCACTGCTCGGTCGCCGCTCTCGAACATAGCTGTGAATACGCAGCGTGTCCTCAACGGTGCGTAGGCTAAAGATTTTATCCGAGTCGATGCCCGGCAACGCAGGGCGAATCGGCTTTGCACCCGGCGACAGGATGAGCTTGTCATACGTCTCGACAAATTCCTCGCCCGTCAGCATATTGCGAACCTCGACCGTATGCGAATCGGGATGGATGGCAAACACCTCGTGACTCGTCTTGACCGCAATGCGAAAGCGATCCCAAAAGCCCTTGGGAGACTGCAGCGTCAATGCACTCTCTTCTTCTATCACGCCGCCAATGTAGTACGGAAGCCCACAGTTGGCATACGATACAAAACCCGTGCGCTCAAAGATGACAATTTGGGCCTGCTCGTCGAGCCTGCGCAAACGTGCCGCCGCCGATGCGCCGCCCGCGACGCCTCCAACGATAACCACCTTCATAGCTAACGCACCACCTTTCCCGTATAGCCGCTTATGCCGCCGATATTCTTGACACTGCCATACCCAGAACGCTTAAGAAAACTCACAGCTTGGTTGCTTCGCGCACCACTCAGGCAATGCACGAAAAGCTGCGTGCCCTTGTCTGGATACAGCTCAAGCACCTGGTTGATACGATCGAGCGGAACGTTGACGCTGCCCGGAATGTGGCCCTGTCCATACTCGTCAGCACTCCTCACGTCGAGCAGCACCGCCCCCTTAGAAGCCTTCCATTCCTGGACGCCCACATTCATGTCCGGTCCTGCAAACAAATCAAACAATCCCATAGCGCACTCCTTTGCTGGTTGCTTTGGGCAAGTATGCCAAGGCACTGCGGTCGCGTTCTGTGACCAAGTCACCAAACGGAAAATATGTTGCCGACGGCAGATACAGCTGCGCGGTAGGTCTAGGCCAACCGTGCCAACCCATCTACATCACGCACGATAATCCGTCCGCGCCTAACCTCGATGAGCCCGTCCTGCGCAAGACGGCTCAGAGCGCGCGTCACCGCTTCGCGCGCAGAGTTGATGTCGCGTGCAAGCTCGTCTTGCGTTACGGCAACTTCTGCTGTGCCCGCAACTCGGCAATGCTCGAGCACGTAGCTGGCGACGCGCTGATCGAGACGCTTAAAGAGCATCTGCTGCAGCACGCATACCACCTGGGAGTAGCGCTTCACCTCAACCTGGAGCATAAAGGCCTTAACGTAGACATTATCGCGGGCGAGCTGGACGCACACGCTCGCAGGCACCACCAAAAGCGATGACCTGCGTGCTGCAACCACCATGGTGTCAAATGAAATCTGCTCGATAACGCACGAGGCCGTGGTGACACAGCACTCTCCGCAGCCAACCCTAAACAGCGTGACCTCCTTGCCTTCCTCGGAAAGCAGGCTCACGCGAATGTCACCTTCGATAATAAAGATAATGCCGGTGCAAGAATTTCCGCTGCTACCGATTATCTGCCCGGCATCAAAGGATCGCAGCGACGAGCGCTCTGCCACGAGCGTCTGCTCATCGGATGTAAGTTGTCCCCAAAACGGCAACCGCTCGACCATGCTGCCGACCATAGCCGCCCCCTTTCGACGTATACCCATGATGCTACCCCGAAGCAGAAAAAAAGAGTCGCTGTTTCCAGCGACTCCCCTTCAGTTGCCTGTCCCACGAATCTACTGTTCGCTCTTCGCGAGTGCTTGATCGATCAGTTTATTGAGCGCCTCGCGCTGCTCAGCGGAGTTGATGCCGCCCATGATCGGCTCTCCCACAATGTTACCGTTCTGGTCGATCACGTAGGTGGTCGGGAACGAGTACAGGTTGGAGGTGAACTTTCCGGCCTCGCTATCCGACTTGAACCAGATGTTCTTGTACGTCACGCCCTTCTTGGAAAGTACGTCCTTGGCGTCTGCCACCTCGTCTTTGTTGCCATCGAGCGTAAAGGAATTAACGCCCACGACCTGGCCGCCCTTCTCGGCAAGCTCCTTGTTGAGCTTCTCCAGATCGCCCAGCTCTCCCACGCACGGCTTGCAGGTGGTAAACCAGAAGTTCATGACGGTGACCTTGTTCTTGGAGAACAGCTCGTCGCTGTTTACATCGTTGCCGTCCAAGTCCTTGCCCTTAAAGCTGGGGAACTTCGTCTCCCCGCTCTCGCCGTTGGTCATGCCTGCGGTCGAGGCATCGACGCTCTCTCCCTCGCCGGGCGTGCTGCCACATCCGGGAAACTCCTTCTCCAGCGCCATGAGCTTATCCTCGATCTCCTTGACCTGCTGCGCGCCGGCCTTAAGCGTCTTGAGCTCGTCAGCCGTAAACTGATCCTTGGCGCCCTCGATGGTATCAAGCAAAAAGTCGCCGTAGTTCTTGCCGTCCTCAATCATGGGAGTGTCTTTGTTGGCCGCAAGAAACACCTTTTCCCATAGGGCGTTATCGCTCGCAAAGATCTCGTTTTCCTTTTGCAGCAGCTGCTGGTACAGCTCGGCCGCCTCCTCGGCGCTCGACGGCTTTTGTGCCACAAGCTCGGCGATTTGCGTATCGCCGCTCGTGGCATCCTTTGCGTCGCCCTTGGGGGCAGAGCACGCTGCGAGAGTCAGCGCCAGCACGGGCAGCATCAACAAGGCCGCAATTTTTGACAGTTTCATGGTTCCTCCGTTTATATCGAAGCTTATATAGATACCTATTTGTTTTCGCAGGCTTGCGCGGGCTGCGCGGGTTTGTCGCCCGTCACACCCAGCCCGTAGCGAAAGCTAATGGCATCGACGGGGCATGCGCCCACGCATTTGCCGCAACGAATGCACTCGGCATGGTTGGGTGTACGCGTAACGTCCACGTCCATCTGACACACTTTGGCGCACTTACCGCACGAGACGCATTTGCACTGGTCAACCTGAATCCCCAGCAACGACACCTTGTTCATGAGTGCATAAAACGCACCAAGGGGGCAAATCCATTTACAGAAGGGGCGGTAGAACAGCACGCTCAGCACCGCAACCACAATGAGGATCGCGAGCTTCCAGGTAAAGAGCTTTCCCAGCGCGGAGCGGATTCCCACGTTCATGATGGACAGCGGAATCGCGCCCTCGAGCACACCCTGCGGGCAGATGTACTTGCAAAAGAACGGGTCGCCCATACCCACATCGTTAACCACCAAGACGGGCAGCAGCACCACGGCAAACAGCAGCACGGCGTACTTGATGTACGTGAGCGGCTTGAGCTTTTTCGTCGAGAGCTTTTTGCCGGGAATCTTATGCAGAAGCTCTTGCAGCCATCCAAACGGGCATAAAAAGCCGCATACAAAACGTCCCAGCAGCACGCCGATCAGGATGAGTGTTCCGGTGACGTAATACGAAAAGCTGAACTTAGACGAGCCCACCACCGACTGAAACGACCCGATGGGGCACGCACCTGAGGCCGCCGGACACGAGTAGCAGTTGAGCCCCGGCACGCAGACGGCTTTGCCCGCCCCCTGGTAGATGCCTCCCTTGGCAAAATTAGGCAGGTGAATGTTGGTCGCAAGCGTTGCCGCCGCCTGAATCAATCCGCGAAATCTCGCCAAAAGATGCGATACGGTATTTTTTCTTTTAACCAATTCCGATACACTCCAAGCACAGCCTGATTGCCTTGGCCAGCACGGCATCTGCCTCGCCGCGCATAATGCCAAAGCCAACCATGGCTACCCCAACGATCAGCAAAGCCACCTGCGCCACAGGCTTAATCGCTTTGAACAATCTGACCACTCCTTTCGTTTCGCGACCCATTGGACCATACCGACTATAAAATCCGTGTTAAGCGCGAATGACTATGCAAGGAGAACGTTATGCGCATCTTGGTCGTCGAGGACGAGCGGGCGCTGTGCGATGCAATCGCACGCAGCCTGCGCAACTTGGCCTATAGCGTCGACTGCTGCTACGACGGGCAGCAGGCCCTCGATCTGCTCGATATCGAGACCTTCGATCTTGTCGTGCTCGACCTTAATCTCCCCCACGTCGACGGCATGACCGTACTCAGGCAGCTCAGAATTACCGATTGTGAGACCAAGGTGCTCGTGCTGTCGGCACGCGGCGAGGTCTCCGACAAGGTAGCGGGGCTCGATGCGGGCGCCAACGACTACCTCACCAAGCCGTTCCACCTTGACGAGCTGGCGGCACGTATCCGCAGCCTCACGCTCAGGCGCTTTACGCAAAGCGATGTTGTCCTGACCTGCGGATCGCTGAGCTTTGACACCAAGGCGCGCGTCGCCTCCGTGGGCGACGAGGCCCTATCCCTCACACGCAAGGAGACCGGCATCTTGGAGTACCTGATGCTTAACCAGGGACGACCGGTGAGCCAAGAGGAGCTCATCGACCACGTATGGGATAGCAGTGTCAACAGCTTTAGCAACGCGACCCGCGTGCACATCTCGTCACTGCGCAAAAAGCTGCGCGGCGCGTTGGGGCACGACCCCATCCGTAACCGAATCGGCGAGGGCTACGTTATGGAGGATGGAGAATGAAAGGGCTTTCGCTGCAATGGCGCATAACGATTATGACGGCACTGCTGACGTGTGCGGCATGCGTACTGACGAACTGCTTGGTCGGCTATACGGGCATGCGCTACATGGATGCCATCGGCAGCGACATCTCGGCCTTTAACGCAACCGGCGAAGATTCGCTCCAGGCGTTCGACCCAACGAAAGCGGCCCTCGATGACAAGGTCACAATCGTCGTAAATGACGCACAGGAGTCTTTTGGCACGACAGCCTGGTACATCACGGCTGGAGTCACACTCCTTGGCGGCGCGCTGGCATACTTTGCGAGCGGCCGTGCACTCAAACCGCTACGGGCTTTTGCAGCTCAGGTTGAGCGTGTGCAGCCTGACAACCTAAGCGAAATCAGACTCAATGAAGATGTGCCCACCGAGCTACAACGATGCAGCGCCTCTTTCAACGACATGATCGCTCGTCTTGGCGAAGGGTTCTCTGCACAGCGTCAGTTTACCGGCAACGCCGCACACGAGCTTCGCACCCCGCTCGCCCTTATGCAAGCACAGATTGAACTATTCATCTCCGAGCACTCCGGTTTGCAACCCGAAACAGCCGAGCTGCTCGGCCTGCTACAAGAACAAACTGAGCGGATGTCGCGGATGACCAAGGTGTTGCTCGAGATGAGTGAGCTCCGCAGCGTTCCTTGCGAGGACGATGTTGAACTTGGTCCCTTGTCCGAAGAGGTCCTCACCGACCTTGCGCCACTTGCCGAAAATAAGGGCATAGCCCTCAACTGTGCTGGAGACGCTTTAGTAATCGGGAGCGACACGCTCCTCTATCGGCTGGTGTTTAACCTGGTCGAAAATGCCATCCGTTACAGCCGCCCCGGCTCGACTGTCAACGTCTCCATCTGCGACAACAACAGCCGCGTGTTCCTGCGAGTCGAGGACCAGGGCCCGGGAATACCCAAGCAGTACCGCGAGAGCATCTTCCAACCGTTCTTTCGCCTGGATAAATCCCGCAGCAGGGCATACGGCGGCGCAGGACTCGGACTCGCGCTCGTTTGGGAGATTGCAGCGCTTCACGGTGGCGCTGTAGAGGTCGAAGCAAGTTCCGAGAACGGGACCACTATGCTCGCAAGCCTTCCAAAACGATCCGCAGCATTAACCGAACAGTAAAACGAAAGGGGTCCCGCACACGTTTGCGCGGGACCCCCTCCCTGTCAATGCAATTCGCCCAAAAGAGTAGAAGCTTACTCCCACTCAATAGTAAAAAGCTCTCTCCAGTTTGTTCCAGTTTGCCGCAGTTTGTTTTGGTTTGTCTTATTTACACCCAGTCTCAAAAAATGCCGCGAATCCATGGGGGTCAAATCTGGGTCACGGATTATCAGGCCACCTGTAGCAATTTTGCGGGTCACAGTGGGTCACGGCAAGCTGCGAGCAGTACCGAATAGTCGCACGAACACTATATGTCAAGGGAGGGCAAGGTAGAGAAGCTCTACAAACCCTTAAAAGATCCTCCCTTCCTGCATGAACTCGAGGATGTTGGCATGGATGGATGCCGCCAAAACTTCTGTGCATCCGTTATCCAGCAGTTGTCTCTTTTGAAAACTAAGATCAGCCGTTGTAATGACCAAGATTGAAAAACATCTCAAGCGCTTTAATACGGTCGGTTTTGGCGAGGAATCCACCACGAGTCTACCCTTGTTCCTTAGCTATGAATGTTTCAACCCTGGTTTCAAGGATCTGACCGGGGCGCAGGTCGTGCTGGTCGATTAGCGTCTCGCATTCCGCCAATCGACCTCTCTCATTAAGCGTTCCATGACTTAGGATCGCAATCAATTGACCAATCGATTTTACAAGTCCGTTAAGCTTATTAAGCGTAAGCACTAATGCTGATTCTGCACTCGCATTCTTGTATGCCAAATTATTTGGATGAACAGATATTGCAAAACATTTCATTTTTGGATACTGAGCTCGTAACCACTCTTTTGCGACCTGAAGCTGTCCATGCTCTTGTTTCGTGAGCGGATTATCCGAAAGTTTTTCGTTTTTTGCTTCAAAGGCAAAAGCAATATCCTCATCTTCAAAAACCCAGGCAACGTCGGGTCCGTCACCGTTATCGTCGTAACGTTTCGAGCTGGCACCAAGGTATTTCCCCAGCAGCTCAAGTTTTGATTCGAATTCTTTTGAATCGCATTGCTTCGATAAGGATTTCAAGTCTGAGTCGAATTTCGTCGACACATCGCTGCTTTTTCGAGTTTGGTACGAAATGAATTCAATTATCTTTCTTGCTTGCAAGCTAACGTCAGAGTCTGAGCTAGAGAACATGGGCTTAGCAAGTGAACGGTTGAGCCCGTTTGCGCGAGTCTGTAGCTCTCTGGAAGTCTCTACATCGTCATCCGAATAGGCAATTTGAGCTGCCAGGCGGAGGACAAGTCCCTTTACTGAATTGTCTATATTTTCACTATTCGTAAATCGTTTTAGGAGCTCGACAGCTCGACCACTCCTGCCTTTGCGCCATTCGTTTAGCGCTTTTCTTTCACAGAGAGCAAAATCTTCGAGCATGCCGTCGTCAACAAATTCAAAATCGTTGACCTTATCTGCCACATAGCTTGACAAATAGGCTGCAAAATCGGGGTCGTCATTGACTCCCTGATCGATAACCTCAACGAAGTCTTTTGCTGACTTTACTTCGTTCATAATGCCTTGCCCGCATTCGATTTGGGCTCTTGTTGTAGGGGTCAAGAACACAGCATGGCGGTTGTCATTAACCCACTCGCAAAGATCGAATCCAATCAAAGCAACGACACAGTAATCACCCGAACCCCTTGTACCTCTGCCCATTGCTTGCTCAATGTTTTGGGCGATTGAGCGGGCATAGACTTTGCTATGGACTAGGATTTTCGACATCAATTTATGGTGATCGGACATCCCCTTGGGGATGCCTGAGACGACAAGCATACGGCATGCATCGCCTGGCAAGTCAATACCGTTGTATCGATTTGCAAATACAATTGGTGTGTCCAGCTTGCTTACCTTCAGGGCGTTTACAGCCTGAACAACCTCGCTTCCTTTTACAGTGGGGATTCCCAATTGTTCCCATTGCTCTGCAGTTGCAAAGCTCGGTTCGAGGACTACGACGCCCTTTTTGTCTTTCGCAAGGGCAATCATTTTCTCGACGAGCGCGGTTCGAAGCTCTTCTTTTGCCCCAATCTCGAGAACCATCCTCCGCCCTACACCAGCAAGTGTTTTGGGGGAGATGACGTTGATGTCATCTTTCTTGCATCCAAACGATCTAACGATTGCACTTTCGTCAGCAAACGTTGCAGACATGTACACTCTTCTAGGTGCTTCTTCGAATGTCGGAAACTTCTCCACAAGGGGAAGAATTGGAGTAATTGAGAATCTGTCACGACTCAGCGTTGCAAGACAGTACTTGAGATCGTCTTTGATGAGATCCCAGCCAAAGCTTATAGAGTTTGCCGTAAGCGTGCCTTTTTTATTTGACGCTGCGAAATCAGAAATGCTTCGGGCGACCTTCTGTCGATGCTTTTCCCACGCCCAGAATGGGACCTCCAGCACCTCTTCGCCAGCTGTGCGAGTCCCAGAAACGAAATCGTCGAAAGTTGACACTTTATCGATATCATCAAAGCTTGAGCGAAAGAGCGTCGCAACTTCTTGATATAAGCCAGGCGCATCCGATGCATTTATCTCCACCGTGAATGCGCTTCGAACCGAGTCAAAGGAAGAGTGCGCATCATCTATGATGATTACTGAAACTTCCTCGGCTTCGGGTCCTCCTTCCAAGCCGAAGGAGGACTTGCCGTTAAAGAGGGCTTGATAATGGGCAACGAGAATCGTTGAGCCATTTCTGAAATCCGCAGTAAGCGATCCCCTTCCGTTATATTCGGAAGCGGGTATTCCAAGTGTCCTTGCTTGTTCGCACACTTGATGGACAAGCTGTTTGTTGTCGACAAGGTACAATGCTCCACGTTTTAGCTCTCGTGCACTAGAGAGGGCAATCAGCAGGCCTATAAGGGTTTTGCCGCCTCCCGTATTAAGCTTAATAACGGTGTCTTTCGTTTTTCTGTTAGCAAACCATGCATCAAGTACCTCAGCCTGGCTGCTATGTAAATCATCAAAGGATTGGGGTTTCGGCAGCCTATCGAAAATCTCATCAGGCTTTATGCGCAGCGTAGGGTTCTGCGATGCTGCCATCTTTTTAAAATCAACCATTTGATAGTCCTTAGCTATGCTGTTCGACGTTGCAAATCAGATGTTGCCTGTTTTGACCATTTCATCGCTTCGAAGCTGCAGTTCGATTCTGCCTTGAGGTTTTCAGTTTGTTCCAGGACCTTCTCAGATACCTCTTCGTCCCGCTCTTGCGGATAACCGTTCTTATAAAGCAGAACGGTAAGGTCCATGTTGAGCTGGCTTTTTAATGTTATCACGCGTTGACCAGTCAGCGTATTGAGCCTTGCCGTCGACGGACTCCTTGATAGCCTTGGCGAGAACAAGGTACTTCTCCTCCTCGTAGGGGAAGCCATGCTCGTTGCGCACCTTCACGAGGATGTCGCAGAAGGCCTTCTCCTCGAATGTAATGCCGAGCTTCTCGAACGACTTCTCGTCTTCGTCCAACTCCTTCATATTGTAGCGCGCCTTGCCGCCTCGGTCGCCGCTCTCGTCCACGAATATGCTGAGCTCTCTCGCCATGGGCTCCTTATCGGGGCAGATAAATCAAAACCACCCCTAAAAGGGGTGGTTTGCTCTTAGGGCATAACCCTTGGATTGCCGGCACGCGTCTAAAGGCGCCGGCCCTCACGGGGTTCGGGCCGCACTGTAGGTTGACCCGTGACGGGCCGGTCAAACCGGCGCTATTTGCGCCCCGGCCCCCTATCGAAGGGGTCCTCGTACTCCTTGACGCTCAGCCGGTCGAGCGCGGTGTCGGCCTTCTCCTGCTCCCGGATGTACTTCGCGATCGTGGCCTCGTTCAGGCCGACGGTGGACACGTAGTAACCCTCGGCCCAGAACTTCCTGTTGCCGAACTTGTACTTCATGTTCGCGCGCCTGTCGAATACCATCAGCGAGCTCTTCCCCTTCAGGTAGCCCATCACGCTCGACACGCTGTACTTCGGCGGTATCGCCAGCAGCATGTGGACGTGGTCGGGCATCAGGTGCCCCTCGATGATCTCTATCCCCTTGTACTGGCAGAGCTTCCTGAAGATCTCCCCAAGGTCGGACCTTAGTTTGGTTGTAGATGACTTTGCGCCTATACTTCGGCGTGAACACGACGTGGTACTTGCACATCCACTTCGTGTGCGACAGGCTGTAGGCCTTCTGGGCCATACGCCACCACCGCCCTCTCGACTCGGATTCCTTGCGACCTGAACAATCGCAAGTGTCCGGCGAGGGGGCGGCTTTGTAAAGCCGGTTGTCCCCACCCGCATAGCGGGTGGTTTCTGATGCGCCGCGCTGCGCGCCCCGCACAGGCTAAAGCCTTTAACTAGAGCGAGGCCCAGTGGGTCCCGCCCTTACAAAACCCGAAGGCTTTCCATGTGTCTGTACTATGAGCCGTTGGGGAGCTAGATGTCAACCGGCATGCCGAGCTCAGTCACCTCATCCTAGGGAACGGAGCAAAGGGGCGTCACTGCTTTTGACGGCGCTCTTAGCTACAGCAGACCTTCCACGAAAGGTTTGAGCTTGACGAGCATCGCGTCGCTTCTGATGACTGTACCTAAATCGAGGTGCTCACTCTTCTCCTTCGTAATCGTCTGAGTGATTACGCCCATGAACAGCAGCCTGGAGCCGATGGCAATTCCGTCGGTCGTGGGATAGCTGCCCTGGTTGAGGATGAAGGCGGGACTGCCGCTGGAGCCCTCGAATACAGATGCGTCAACGAGGAACTCGCGCTTACCCTTGTAGTCGTTCCAAGCGGGCGTGGAAGTCCAGCCTTGCCTGATGAGGGGGGTCTTGTTGTAGTCGTCATAGAGCCCGCTGGGGTATCCGATAAAGGTGATTTGCTCGAGCGCCGCCAAATTGTCCAGCACACTCTTCTTTGGGATGAGTCCAGAGTCGATGGATCGGTAGAAGGGCCTCTTCCCGTTTTCTTCAAGCATGCTGAGAACAGGGGCCACCGGCATCGCAACCAAGTCGAGCTCTCCGAGCTTCTTCCCCTCGATGAATGACTTGTCGAAGTTCACGCTGATGGTCTCGCGTGACGGGGCGTCACCTTCGGCTAGATTGATGACGAAGCGACCCTGAATCACATCCTTGAGGACATGGTGATTGGTAATGAGCAGGGGCACGTTTCGCCCGTCTTCAAGGTCATAGGAAAAGAAGAATCCTGTACCCGAGACGCCCGTGCCTTCGGTAGTAATGCCCACGATGGGGACCGTGGTAAAGAGCAGCTGTGTGCTCGTATCATTAATGTTCATCGGTCTTGGTCTCCTTGTCATCGGGATCCGCCAGGTGTTCTAGGACGCGTTCGGCCAGATCAGATTTGCCCTGCTTCTCTTCTTTTCGGATAAAGATAAAAGCGACAAAGAGTCCTACTGCGCCACACGGTGCTACGCAGAGCATCAAGATACCGGGCAAAGATGCGAGATTGACAGATGACGACAAACCCCCGAGAAACCAGCCCAGGAACGTTGTCGCAAGACCTAAAAGGATGTCAGGTTTGTAGGAAGGGCGCTCCTGCTTGGCCTGAAGGAGCATCTCCCTTGCTTTTCTCAGGTCGCTGTCGCGCTGTCCGACGTATGATTCCTGCAGGTATTCATTGGGGATGCGAACCTCGTGGTCCTGGCGCACGGCGACGTGCTCCCGGTCATTTATGAGGTGGATGCCGTTACTTGCCTCTCCAACGCTAGTATTGTCGCCCATGTGCTCGAATACGCTGTCGAGGTCAGCCCACCTGACTCTATGGGCAAGCGCCCGGTCTTGTGGTGGGTTCTCTTGACCTTTCTCCACCAGATCTCCTTCGAACAAAGTCCTAGCGTCTTGCGGAGGTTTATGGTCACAGCAGAGACACCATGGTTCAACCAATATATCGATGGATAGATTATACCGTGCGGCTGATATGGCGACCAAGGGATGCTGCCGGCACGGCTGTGGGGTGCTAGCGACTTGCAGATTGCTGGTGACAGGCTACTACTAGCGGCGTGGCTTTGCTGTTGGCTCACTCCGCCGCCCGCCTCACGGCGCCGGGGGTTTCTCGGCGCAGTGAGGCGGCATCGGTTGTTCTAGCTGTTCTGTGCCAATAGGCTGTTTACACCCGGGTAGTGACAAATAAGGAGGGCTCCCACATGCTGCGAGTTGTCTAGACGAACAGCAGAGAAGCCCTCCCATGGAGCAACATCCTAACGCAAGGCTCACCCCGAGGGGGCGCGAGACGCTCGTCTCGCGCATAGAGTCCGGCCTCGGCGTCGCCGAGACCGCGCGTCAGATGGGCGTCAGCCGCCAGACGGCGAGCAAGTGGCTGCGCCGCAGCAGGTCCGGAGAGCCCATGTCCGACCGCAGTAGCCGCCCGCGCAGGCTCGCGAGGTCCACGCCGCGCGAGATCGAGGACCGGGTCCGCGAGGCGCGCTCGTCACTGCCGCTCGCCCCGCCCGGGCTGGCGCCGGGCGCGCTATGCTTAGGGAGCGGTGGGCGCCTCCGGGGCAGCAGGGGACTCGGACGCGGTGATGCCGGAGGTGTCGACCTCGCCGATTCCGGCGAGCTGCTCGATGAGGGGGAGGCCCGTCGGGTCGTCCACCTCGACGCCGCCGAGCACGATGGTGCTGTCACGCGTGTCGATTTGGGTTGTGAACACGGCCGGGTCGAAACCCGAAGCGATAAAGCCAATGCCCGCGAGGACAACACCCGCAGCAACGAGCCCGCCCGCCACGGCGAGGTAGATCTTCTTCGCGCTGGTCATGGTACTCATTCCTTTCTACGCCGCGAGATGCGCGGCAGCGCCGCCCTTCTCGCCCTTACCCTTCCAGAAGGGCGAGGCGGCCTTCCTCGCCCAGAGCGCCGAGAGGCGCGCAATTTGTTTTGAGGCGGCCCAAGCGCCAGCACCAACGAAGAGCGCCACGCCGACGAGGCCGAGCCCCGCGCCCGCCGAGGCGAGGGCGTACGGGAAGTGGCCGATGATGACGCCGCTTATGGCAAGCAGGAGCTCAACTACGCCCACGCCCCCGAGTGCCGCCGCGACGATCCACACGCAGAGCGCCAGCACCCAGATGCAGATATAGACCGTGACGGCCACGGCGGCGAAGGCGGCGAGCAGCGGCACCCACACCGGGGAGCCCACGATGGTCAGCACCAACAGCAGCGCGGTGCTGCGCCGGCGCGTCCTCGCGATCGCGCGCGGCACGGCGGGCAGGTCGTCGAGCGTGGCCTCCGCCACCTCGCCGGGCGTGCCCATGGCGGCCACGGCCTCCTCCTCGCTCATACCGTCCTCCATGCGGTCGGCGATGGCCTCCGCATAGAACGCCTTGGTCTCCTCCACCTGCTCGGCCGGCAGGCAGGCGAGCAGCTCGCCCAACCGGCCCAGAAACTCATCGCGCGTCATGGTGCGCCCCCTCAACGTATGCGTAAATCTCCCGTACGGACGGCCACTCGGCCAGGAACTCCTCGATGCGCGCTCGCCCGTCGTCCGTGATGCGGTAGTACCGGCGCAGCCGCCCGTTGTGCTCGGCGGAGCGTGCCGTGATGCACCCGGCCTTCTCCAGGCGCTTGAGCAGCGGGTAGAGCGTCGACTCTGTGAGCCCCATGCTCGCCGGTACGTCCTTCACGATCTGGTAGCCGTAGGACTCCTCGCCGGAGACGGCCGCGAGCACGCAGGCCTCCAGGAAGCCGCGCTTCATCTGTGCCTCCATCCGCACACCTCCTCTCGTCATATACTATGCTATACACACTATACGATGCAAGGTATTAGACGTCAACTCTCATCGCGAAGATTCTCCGGCCCCTGCGCGCTGCGAACGTGATGTCGCGGGGCGGTTGGCATTATGCATGAAACGTCAAGTAACGCTCTTTTGATCCACTTCCGCTCGGCCCCATATGCCTTGTACAACGCCCTCTTCGGCCTCGGGTTCAAGAGAGCCGCTAGGCTGGACGTGCCGGACGGTAAGGTGCTGGACGCCATGGTGGACTTCTCCGATGCCATGCGGGTCATGGGTCTACGCCGATGGAGGCCCACGCACGCGGCAGGGCTCGCCCGTCACCGCTGGTCGCCGGACGGTCCCCACGCCCCGCTCGCCAACGCGCAGGCGACAGCAGCAGTCCAGCGCTGGCTAGAGACGACGGAATGCCCAGAAGATGCGTTTCCCATCGCTGCGGAAGAGCTTTTTGCAGGGGTGGCAGTTTTTCTATATCCCAAGGTCAGCTAAGCTTCGATAGCCACCTTGGGAGCATCGCCAATAGACTCTTCCTTTATACGTTCGGCATAATCGCAGGCGATACCCACAAATTCCAGTCCCGAGCGACAAGAGTACAATTGCTGCTAATGTTGCCACCTGATGGGAGATGGAAGATGGACTGCGATGGCTACCCGCGCATTCCCATGCCGTTGATGTGCACTGCCTTTGTGCCGGGGCAGATTGACGCTGCGGTTGCAGGCATTTCCGACCCCGATTCACGCACCATCGCCTCGGCAGAAGCGCTGTACTTTCGCGGACAGGCCACACTCGCCGCCGAGACAGCACGCCCCTATCTTGACGCCACCGACCCCGCACTGCGCTATTCCGCATGCCTTATCTGCGGATATGCCAGTCTGTCGCTCAACCGTATCGCCGATGCCCGCCGTTGCCTTGCGGGCATCCTCGAAATACCAACTGACGATGAATCGCCCGCCGTCCACGCCACGCATATCCTGTTCGCCTCCGCCGCGAGCGTCCTGCTGCACTTGCCTTCCCCGTATTCCGCCGAAGAGTTTTATCCGCTTGCGGCACATCTGCCCGAAGGCCTGCGCCTGTTCGCCAGCTACGTGATGGCGCATGCCCTGTACCTGCGCGGCGAATATGGCCGCAGTCTAGGCATGGCGGAAAACGCCCTGATCATGAAACAGGGAAGTTATCCCATCTCGGAGCTGTTCCTGCACCTGTCGGCTTCCATGGCCTGCATGAGTCTCAAAGACGTGGGCGCCGCAAAAACGCACTTCGGAGCTGCTTGGAACATTGCGCGCCCCGACGGCCTCATCGAGCTTATCGGCGAGCACCACGGCCTTTTGCAGGGGCTTATCGAGGCATGCTTAAAATCGCAATACCCCGATGATTTCGCTCGCATCATCGAGATCACGTATCGATTCAGCTACGGTTGGCGGCGCATCCACAACCCCGATTCGGGCGAGGACGTGGCCGACGATCTAACGACCACAGAGTTCACCATGGCCATGCTCGCCTGTCGTGGGTGGACCAACGCCGAAATCGCACGCCATATGGGAGTATCGCCGGGTACCGTCAAAAACCGCCTATCCGGCGTATACGCAAAGCTTGGCATCGGCACACGCGCCGAGCTGGTCGCGCATATGTTGCGTTAGCGACCGGGCTGCCAAGCGCATCGAACGCGTTCCGGAACCCGGCGCTTCGCTCGATCAATTTGGACATTTTGACCCTTGAACGGCACTACCGCCACGAAGCGCCTTCTCGCAAAATTGGATTATTTCCACCGATATTTGCGGGATGGGAGCCCAAAATGCTTGATCGCCGTTCGTTACTTATCGCCGGAGCATCCTCACTGGCAAGCATTATGTTGCCGCGCGTGCCGGGAAGCGCAAACGCCTTCATATTGCCGCTCACGCCCACCGAAGCCTATGCCGACGAAAAAGATCCCTTCAAGGTCTTGGTGCTCTCGCGCACCATGTTTGGCGTGGTGGTAGTCGATGTCGCTCATAAGAAGAATCCCATCGCAGGTGCCAAGGTCACGCTCACATCGCGCTATGCCGCAGGCAAGCAGCTCACCGCCACTACCGATGACGAAGGCACCGCCATCTTTGAGGTCGCCTCGCTTTCGGAAGGCTACGTGGACGAGGCAACGCTTCTCGACGCGTACGACTTTAACGGCGGCATTTCCATTAGCATGGCGGGATACCGTGATGTCGAGATTCCCCTTGCGCGTATCCAGGGCGGCACCGCCATAACCGCTCCCACGCGTCCGCTTTCCGACGGCGAGCCGTACTTCCGCCAGCTCACATTCGACGAATGGGACATCCAGTACGCCGACGCTACGTTCATGGCATTGCCGAAGGACGACACGGCAAACGACAAACCCGACACGCACACCTTTACCGTGCAGGCACATTTGCCACAGGGTGGGCAGGCAACGCTGCGCATTAACAAAGTGACGCCTGCCGCGGGCAGCTCGCCCGAAACCGTCACGCAGATTGGCCAAGTCAAGGCCAGCGCATCGGGTTCGGATAATCTGGCAACGTTCACGCTTGAAGACACGTTCCTCGATGCAGCTTCGGGCCTTCTGGAGGAAGGATGCAAGCTGCGCTTTGTGCTCGATTACCAGAGCAAAACCTACACGCTCTCCTCCCCCATGGCCGTTGTCACCGCGCCGGCGGCAAAGGCGGAATCCGGATCGACCACTATCGTCCCCACCACCATGGACCAAGAGATCACTCCGTTTGATTTCCCCGCGGCGTTTCCCGGCATCGGTGGTAATAAGTTCACGTGTTGGATGCCCACATTTCCGATCCTCTTCGATTTCTCGTTTGCCGGATGCGTGCTGTTTGGCGGAGGATACAAACCAGCCAGCTATATGAACGATTCGGGCAACCCTGATCCGGAATACTGGAAGAAATCGCCGCGCGAGTCGGGTGCCAAGCAGGCAAACCGCTACCTCGACGAAATGGAGGGGAAGTGGAACCAATATAAGGGCATGAGCGCCGGTTCGGGCACCGACCCAAGGAACACCAAACTGCTTCGCCATCACTGCACACTGCTGTTTACGATGGATATCGCCACGCAGCTGTACGGATCGCTCGCCTACGACTGGGTGGGCAAAACCTGGGGTGACAACAACGATCCCGCATACGGCAATATTAAGGCCCTCTTCCAGGTAAGAACCGACCTCAACTGGACCGAACAGTTTACCTTGGGACCGGTGCCGTTTTTCCTAAACGTCAACCCCTGGGTGCTGGCGAAGCTGGCGCTCGCCGTGGGTGCCCACACGCACGGCAGCGGCGCGGCTTTTTTCAAGAACATTTCGCTCGACTATTCAAACACCTCGGGCTCATTCACCATCCAAATCGGGCTCGCCGTCACCTTTGGCGCTGGCGTAGCAGGCGTCGCTTCGTCCGCCGTGCGCGGCGCCGCATCCCTCACGCTGTTCATTGGATACGAGAAGGCGGACGGTCACCAGCTTCCGCGACTGCGCGTGGGTGCGGACGTCGATGTCGATGTGATACTCCAGTTTGTGATGTTCAAGTGGACTACCAAGGCTTGGTCGGGATCGTGGCCCACGCTCGCCGATTCGTGGAATATGTCGGTGGACAATGGCGACCAGTATGTGCTCCAACGCTCTGAGCTCGCATTGGGTGGAGATACGCCCTACACGCTGGATGCCCGCTTCGGCACGCCTGGCAACATCGAGGCGGGCGGCGTGCCGCAATTTATCGCATCGGCCACCATCGTCACCAACGCCGAGCTGCTCGCACGCGCCGAGGTTGCAGCCACCGCGACAAACGTCGCGTCTACCGTACGCGATTGGGACCGGGCGGTCACGCGCATTGAGCTCGAGGCAGACGCGGAGAGCGACGACACGGGACAGGTCGAACATTTCGTCCACGCGCTGATAGAGAATGACGAAAACGCCGCGCCGATGTATAAGTACACCCATATCGGGCAGGCGAAGGACGCCGCTGCGGACCCCAACGCCAATTCTGCCGGCGTGTCGGAAGACGAGCGTGGCGGTATCAAGCCCTCGAACGACAACGTGCTGTTTACTGGCGTGCTCAGCGAAGCTCACATGAAGCTGGCAATGATTGCCGGCGTAGAATGCCTGTTCCGTATCGCCTCGGTGCGCTACGGCGACAATGGCCGCTCGCGCCTGGTGGTGCACACAAAGGCAAACGGCACGTGGTCCGCTCCCGCGCCCGTGGACTTTCCCCTTGGGTTTGGCGAGGGCGACGTGGAGCGCGACGGCATATACGATTACGACTTCGACGTGGTGGAATATGCGGACGGAAGAGGAAACCGGGACGCCTACGTGTTGCTGGTCTCGGGCGAGCGACGCGACGGCGATAGTACCCTTTTCGATACGGCAAGCACATCCGGCATACTGTCCGTCGTGCGCCTGCGCATAAGCAACGACGGAGTTCGCGTGGTGTCGCATACGTCATGGCGCAGCATCTCGCGCGGCCGCTTGCAAGAGGATGGCTACCATTGCCTGCAGTGCCCGCGTATCACGGTGGGCAAGACGCTGGTCGACGGGCGCCTGTCGGGTGCCTACCTCCACCGCCGCGGAACCACCGCAGAAAAGGCGCTCGGCAGCGAGGCTGAGGTTGCGCTGGAGTGCTTCACCCTGTGGTCGGATGATTTGGGCGACAGCCTGACGTTCCGCCAAGTTCTCCGCTTTCCGCAGGCACCGTCGAGTATCGAGCTGGGCGCACCCGAAAATATCAACGGCAAAATGGTGGTGCCCGTTGTGTACGAGACCGCAGAAGGTTGCGGCTGCGCATCGTACGCCGTGATCGGCCAGTCCATTGCGGGCTGGGGCGTTATGCCGCCAGACGCCGCGGTACCCCGTGCGGTGCCGTGGCCACAACATTCGGGCTTTTTGGCAACCGTCAACGAGCAACTGCAGCATATTACTTGGACGCGAGGCGCATCGGCATTTGCAACGCAGCCCGTGGGTGCCGCAGGCTGTGGCCCGGCATCGTTTAGCGTAAGCAACAACGGCAGATGCGTGCTCTATGTAGAGAACACCGATGGCAAGGTGGGACAAACCTACGACGAAGAAGGCAACCCGGTAGCAGTGATGGGCAAGCACTTCCGCATCTTTGCCAGTACCTTGGCAGGCGATCTGTTCACGGAGCCGTTCGTGATGTGCGAGCTTGACCATCCCGTCGATCAGATAACGACATTTTTGGCGTCGGGAGGCGTGCTCTCCGCACTCGCCACGCACATTGTGAGCGCGGAGAATAGCGAGGCAGAGCTGCACGGCATCGAAGTGCCCTTGGTGGCGTGTGCCACTCCGACGGGCGCGGTCGCCACCTCGGGCGCGGTGGTGCCCGGAGCAGCAGGCGAATCCTTCATGGTCACGGTGCGAAACGACGGCAACACTTTGCTGACCGCCGGCACGATCGATCTGTACCGAGAGGGCTCCAGCCAGCCGTTCTCCAGCGCATCCATCGGATTCGGAGTGAACGCACGCATGGCTTCGATCTACGATCCAGAGCTTGCCGAGGATGCTTCGGCCAACGATATGGCACGCGAGAAATACGCGCTCGAGACGCTGGACACACGTTTTGCAACGCACCCGCTGGTAGCCGACAACGGCAACGCCGTGCTGGCACCGGGTTGCACGGCACAGTTCCGCATGAGCTTCGCCATCCCCGAGAGTTGGAGCGACGAAGTGGGCAAACGCGTAACGCTGTATGCGAAGGCGCGTAATCTGGTGGCGCTCGACCCCGTGACGCTCGAGGAAATCCGACCCGGCGCAAACTCGGCGCTGGGTGCCGTACTGCACGAGCTTCATGTGCCCGACGCGGCATGCGAACGCTCGGAAGTGCAGGTCGGCGTCTGCGACAACGCGGATACGACAGGACTTCACGACGCCCCGATGACAGCAGACGGCGATGGTGGCTCGAGTAGCGGCGGTACTGACGAGGGCGGCGGCTCCGGCGGAAGCAGCTCCGGCAGTGGCAAGGACCACGGCAATAACAAGCGCTCCGGAAAAGCGGGCGCGCTTGCGGGCACGGGCGATGTCAACGCTCCCCTTACGGCAGCCGCTGCAGCACTCGCCGCGGCAGGCGCCGGCCTCGTCGCCTACAGCGCCCGCCGCACGGCGGTCGAAAAAGACACCGCCAATGAGGACAATTCGGATAGGACTCGCTAGCTCCTAGTTACTTTTGTGAGAGACGTCGACTCGGCTCATTGAACATCAAAATGGGCTGGTTCTGGATACCCAGAGCCGGCCCATTACGCATTAGATGTCGCCAGCGGAGTCGAGCTCGACTTCGATCTTGGCGCGGCGCCTTTTCGCCGTGAAAAACGTTGCGCACAGGACAGCAAACGTGGCCGCGAAAATCGTCGCACCGCAGAACACGCCCGTGGCCAGGTTCGCCAACCAAAAGACGCTTTCGAGCGGTACGATCTGCGCCTCAGCGATACAGCGCATTGCGGCAATAACAAGCGCGAACGCGGCGCTTATGGAAACCATGTCCGCCATCGCCATGTGGACATAACAATTTCGATTCGCTATTCAAACTTACTCGGACAAAACCGACTCGGTTTTGTCCGAGTAAACTCGAGCATAAACTTATTCATGCGATACAATTAACTCGGACAAAACCGAGTCGGAAGGAACCGAGTAAGTGGAATTCATTGGCAGGGAGCTTGAACTCGCCCGTATTAAGAATACACTCAATGCGCCCGAGCAGCGCAATGTTCTCATTTACGGAAGGCGTCGCGTCGGCAAAAGTGAGCTCATCAAGCAGGCGCTAACCGATTTATCGGACGTCGCAACGATCTATTACGAGTGCCGCCAAACCTCCGAGGCAGACAACCTCGAGAGTCTGTCCGCCCTTGCTGCTGAAGCGCTAAGCTTTCCTCCGCTCGCCTTCACGGGCATCCGCGAGCTCATCGAATTTCTGTTTGCCCAAGCCAAAGACAAGAACATTACCCTCGTTCTCGACGAATACCCCTACTTGAGAGATGCGGTTAAAGGCTTAGACAGCATTCTCCAGACCTCAATCGACGCTCGCAGGGAAGACTCACGTTTAAACATTGTCCTGTGCGGCTCCTACGTTGAGATTATGAAATCTCTCATCGAGCATGAAAGCCCCCTCTACGGGCGAATTGATCTCGCGCTTGAGCTTAAGCCCATGGATTACTTTGACGCTGCAAAGTTCTATCCCGCGTTCTCACCCGAGGACAAGGTGCGGCTCTATAGCGTTTTTGGCGGCATCCCCTTTTACAATCGCCTCATCGATCAGTCCCAAAGCGTACGCGACAATATCATCGAGCTCGTCACAGAACCTGGCGCCCGCTTAGAAAGCGAAGTACCGTCCTATCTCAACGCCGAGATCTCGAAGATGACCAACGCCAACGAAGTTTTCGGGGCTCTCGCACAAGGTTACTCCCGTTGGGGGGACGTGCTGGCACAGTCGCACGTCTCGAGCGGTCCGGCCATGGCGGACGTACTCGACAAGCTCATGTCACTCGAAATCGTCCAAAAGCGTGCACCCATCAACGACCCTACGAATAAGCGCAAGTCTGGCTACTTTGTGGTGGACCCACTTTCGCTCTTTTACTATCGCTACGTCTTCCGCAATGCCTCTGCGCGTCAGCTGCTCGACCCGGAAGTCTTCTATGATCGTCACGTCTCCCAAGACTTCGAGGAAAACTACACTCCACATATGTTCGAGGAGATCTGCCGTCAATACCTCGTGCGGCAAAACAGGACTGGCAAGATCGAACCGGCTTTCGATGCCATAGGCAAGTACTGGTACGACGATCCCGCAAACAAAACGAGCGGCGAATTCGATGTGGTAACGCAAGACCCCGAGGGCTACGCATTCTACGAAGCAAAGTTCCGCAAATCCCCCGTCACGCAAAAAATGGTCGACGAGGAAATCACCCAAGTCGAGGCAACGGGGCTCAAGTGCCATCGCTACGGATTCTTCTCCCGTTCGGGCTTCGAAGCTGACGAAAGCGATCGAACCGTCTTCATCGACCTGCCGCAGATGTTTGAATAGGACAGACCCCACCCGCATCCCAAGCATCCATTATCTAATCGAACGATTGTTCGATGGATTTCGTGTTAGGTAGAATCGTCCGAGGCCTGGGCTATGCTACCTTGACTATCTATATGACTAAAACGCAGCAAGGGAGCACCGAGAGAGCGAGTATGGCAAAAAACACCGCAAACTATGGTAACGACAGTATCCGCCAGCTCAAGGACGAGGAGCGCGTACGCCTACGCCCCGCCGTCATCTTTGGCTCGGACGGACTCGACGGTTGCGCGCATGCCGCCTTCGAAATCCTGTCCAACGCCGTTGACGAGGCGCGCCAGGGCTACGGCAAGCTCATCACCCTCACCGCCTTTCGCGATGGCTCTATTCAGGTAGAGGACAACGGCCGTGGCTGCCCGCTCGACTGGAACCCCTCCGAGAAGCGCTTTAACTGGGAGCTCGTCTTTTGCGAGCTCTACGCCGGCGGCAAGTACAACAACAACCAGGGCGGCGACTACGACTTCTCGCTCGGCACCAACGGCCTGGGCTCCTGCGCGACCCAGTACGCTTCCGAGTACATGGACGTCACGGTTTGGCGTGACGGTAACAAGTACTCTCTGCACTTTAAGAAGGGTAAGGTCGTCGGCGCCAAAAAGAAGGCGCTCGAGATTGAGCCCAGCGACGAGAACCGCACCGGCACCACCATCAAGTGGCGCCCCGATCTTGAGGTCTTTACCTCGATCAGCATTCCCCACGAGTGGTACCGCGAGACCATGCGCCGCCAGGCCGTGGTCAACGCCAACGTGACCTTCCGCCTGCGCATCGAGGGCGATGATGGCGAGTTTACCGAAGAGGACTTTTGCTACCCCAAGGGCATCGAGGACTATGTGCTCGAGAAGGTCGGTGCCGACTACCTCACCGAGCCCTTCTTTATCGAGGCCGACCGTCGCGGTCGCGACCGCGAAGACCTGCCCGACTACAACGTAAAGATCACCGCGTGCATGTGCTTCTCGCGCACTTTCATGATGCAGGAGTACTACCACAACTCATCGTGGCTCGAGAACGGCGGCTCACCCGAGAAGGCGGCCCGTAACGCTCTGACCAGCGCCATCGATGCCTACATTAAGCAACAGGGCAAATACAACAAAAACGAGAGCGGCATTAAGTGGCAAGACGTCCAGGACTGCCTGGTGCTGGTGACCAACTGCTTCTCCACCCAGACGTCCTACGAGAACCAGACCAAGAAAGCCATCAACAACCGCTTTATCCAGCAGGCCATGACGGCATTCTTTAAGGAGCGCCTCTCGACCTACTTGATCGAGAACAAAGACGCTGCCAACAAGATCGTGGAGCAGGTGCTCATCAACAAGCGCTCGCGCGAGAACGCCGAGAAGACGCGCCTGAGCATTAAGACCAACCTGCAGCAAAAGACCGACATGGCCAACCGCGTGCAGAAGTTCATCGACTGCCGTTCCAAGGACAAAAACCGTCGCGAGATCTACATCGTAGAGGGCGACTCGGCAGCTGGCGCCATCCGAACGTCGCGCGACGCCGAGTTCCAGGGCGTTATGCCCGTCCGCGGCAAGATCCTCAACTGCCTAAAGGAAGACTACCCGCGCATCTTTAAGTCCGACATCATCATGGACCTTATGCGCGTGCTGGGCTGCGGCGTGGAGATCAAGGACAAGCGCATCAAGAACCTCGGTGCCTTTGACCTGGACAACCTCAACTGGAACAAAGTCATCATCTGTACGGACGCCGACGTCGACGGCTATCACATCCGCACGCTCGTGCTCACCATGCTCTACCGCCTGGTGCCCACGCTTATCGACGAAGGTTATGTGTATATCGCCGAATCGCCGCTCTACGAGATCAACTGCAAAGAGAAGACCTACTTTGCCTACACCGAGCTCGAGAAAAACGGCATCCTCAAGGAAATCGGCGACCAGAAGTGCTCGATCAACCGCTCCAAGGGTCTTGGTGAGAACGATCCGGACATGATGTGGCTCACCACCATGAACCCCGAGACGCGCCGCCTGATCAAGGTGGAGCCCGAGGACGTCACCAAGATGGAAACCATGTTCAACCTTTTGCTGGGCAACGACGAGGCGGGCCGCAAGCGCCATATCTCCGAGCACGGCAAGGAATACCTGGACCAGCTGGACCTGCAAT
Source organism: uncultured Collinsella sp. (assembly GCA_958415625.1). GTDB lineage: Bacteria > Actinomycetota > Coriobacteriia > Coriobacteriales > Coriobacteriaceae > Collinsella. Next base: position 87,712 of record CATYZI010000003.1, read on the forward strand.
AGCAGCAAATCGATAACGACGGCCCATAAGAAGTTCAAGAGGAAATCGTGGCAAAGAAGAAGACGAAGAACCAGCCCAAGAAAAAGCAGGTCAACGCCGAGAACGTCATCGGCCTGCACTCCGAGGTCACCGACCAGCCGATCACGCAGACGCTCGAGGTCAACTACATGCCCTACGCCATGAGCGTCAACGTCTCGCGCGCATTCCCCGAGATTGATGGCTTTAAGCCCTCGCATCGCAAGCTGCTCTACACTATGTACAAGATGGGCCTGCTCAAGGGCGAGCGCCAAAAGAGCGCCAACATCGTGGGCCAGACCATGAAGCTCAACCCGCACGGCGATGCCGCGATCTACGAAACGATGGTGCGCCTGGCGACGGGCAACGAAGCGCTGCTTGCCCCCTTCGTGGAGTCGAAGGGCAACTTTGGCAAGTACTATTCGGGCGACCTGAGCTACGCCGCCTCGCGTTATACCGAGGCCAAGCTCTCCCCCATCAGCGCCGAAATCTTCAAAGACATCGACAAGGACCCGGTCGACTTCGTTGACAGCTACGACGGTGCCATGAAGGAGCCGCGTCTGCTGCCCACCACGTTCCCCAACATCCTTGTCTCGGCCAATAAGGGCATCGGCGTCGCCATGGCGTCCGACATCTGCGGTTTCAACCTCAACGAGGTCTGCACCGCCACGATGCACTACCTGAAGGACCCCGACTGCGACCTGCTCGAGTACATGCCCATGCCCGATTTCTCGACCGGCGGCGAGATTATCTACCGCCGCGAGGAGATGGAGAAGATCATCGAGACCGGTCTTGGCAGCTTCCAGATTCGCTCCCGCTGGCGCTGGATTCCCGAAGAGCGCATCATCGAGGTGTACGAGATTCCCTACACCACCAAGACCGATGTCATCATCGAGCGCATCGTCAAGCTCTCCAAGGAGGGCAAGGTCAAAGAGATCGCTGACATCCGCGACGAGACCGACCTCTCGGGCTTGCGCATCGCCATCGACCTTAAGCGCGGCGTCGACCCCGACAAGCTCATGGCGAAGCTCTATCGCTCGACCACGCTGCAGGATTCGTTCTCATGCAACTTCAACGTACTGGTCGACGGCTATCCCCGCGTTATGGGTGTGCGCCAGATCTTGCACGAATGGGCCAAGTGGCGTATTGAGTCCACGCGCCGCCGCATTAGCTTTGACCTGGACAAAAAGTCCGAGCGTCTGCACCTTCTGCACGGCCTCGAGGCAATTCTGCTCGACATCGACAAGGCCATCGCCATCATCCGCGGCACTAAGCTCGAGGCAGAGGTTGTACCCAACCTTATGAAGGGTTTCGACATCGACGAGACCCAGGCCGAGTTTGTCGCCGAGCTCAAGCTCCGCAACATCAACGAGGAATACATCCTCAACCGCACCAAGGACATTGCCAAGCTCGAGGGCGAGATCGCCGAACTCGAGGAGATCCTCTCGAGCGAGGACAACATCAAGAAGGTCATCAGCGACGAGCTGGCCGCGGTTAACAAGAAGTACGTGATGCCGCGCCGCACGGGCAGGATCGAGCCCCATGAGGTCATCGAGGTAAGCCTGGAGCCCGAGGTCGAGGAGTACCCGGTCACCATCATGCTCTCGCGCGACGGCTACCTTAAGAAGATGACGGACCGCGTGCTCAAGAAGGCGACCACGCTCAAGTACAAGGACGGCGACAAACCCTTTATCGAGTTCCCGTCCTCCAACACGCACGAGCTGCTGGTCTTTACCAACAAGAGCCAGGTGTACAAGTGCAAGGTCGCGGCGTTTGAGGATACCAAGTCGGCCCAGCTGGGCTCGTACCTTCCGACCGATCTCGAGATGGAACCCGACGAGAGCGTCATCTGGGTCATCGACCCCGAGGACTACAAGGCCGACGTGCTGTTCGTCTTTGAGAACGGCCGCGTGGTGCGTGTCGCGCTTTCTGGATACGCTACCAAGACCAACCGCAAGCGCCTTAAGAACGCCATCTACGGCGGCAGCAAGCTGCTGTATGCGCAGGTGCTCAAGGAGGACCGCGACCTCGCGCTGGTCTCGAGCGACTACCGCCTGATGAACTTCAACACGTCGCTGCTCAAGACCAAGACGACCACCAACACGCAGGGCGTCCAGGCCTTTACGGCCAAGAAGGGCCGCTCGGTCACCACCGTCGGCACGACCGAGGAAATCCTTGGCGCCGGCGTCTCGGCCGAGAAGTTCACCGCGCAGAGCCTGCCCTCCGCCGGCGCCCTCATGAAGGAAAATGACATGCCGAGTTTGTTTGACTAAAACAACGGCGACTAAACCGTCATGGTTTTACAAAGCAGCGGGGCCCGGAGCGCAGTAAACGCTGCGCCCCGGGCCCCATGCATTACACCAGCATCATCCCTATAGACAAAATGCCGCATAAAGCGGAACAGACATAAGCCCATCATTCATTCCAAAGGGCTTAGTCGATAGCCTGATAAGGCGCACGCCCGGATGGGTCTTTTTAAGTGAGGACAGACTTCGAGATCTTGTGTTCTCCCCCGCCTTGACTTCAATCGCAGACAAGCATCCCTGCTTCTCTACTACAAAGTCGATTTCCGCACGATTATCTCGCGCCCAATAATGCAGTGGATAACCCATGGCTGAAAGCTGTTGGGCAACGTAGTTTTCGGTAAGTGCACCCATGAATGTGCCGCCGATACCGGCAAGAATATCGGCGCGTTGAGCACCGGCCTTGGAGACCAGCAGCCCTGTATCCGCCTGATAGATTTTAAAAGCAGAAGGGTTAACGAAGGCCTCTAAGGGGCTTTCGATCTGCCCGACTAGGCTGCAGCGCGCCACCGTACCCGACAATACAAGCCAATCGAGAGCATCTCCAAAGAGAGACGCATTGCCCCCCGCTCGCACTACCTTGTATTGAAATTTACGATTCTCTTTGGCAAGCTGCTGTGGAATGGAATCGAAGCACGCACGCGTCTTTGCACTCAAGCGTTCATCAGCATATTTATTGGTGTCGGCGGAATATCCGTCGAGAATAATCCGATGCTTTTCGGCCACATCAATGATTGACTGATCATCGATGTACGTTTGGACCGCCTCGGGCATTCCGCCAACAACAAGATACTGTCGATAGAGCCCAAGCGCCTTTTCATGAAGGCTTGGCGCAAGAGGACCCATTATCTCGAATGATGAGCGTATCTCGTCGACCAGCTGATCGTGCCCCATCGCCCAGAGAAACTCCTCGAAATCGAGTGGAGTCATCTCAATCAAGTCGGTCTTTCCGACGGGGAACGAATACGACTGATGGTTAATGGCAACCCCAAGAAGCGACCCGGCAGCCGCAACGTAATACTCGGGAGCATCTTCGCAAAAGTATTTAAGGGAAGTGAGCGCTTCCTCGCATGCCTGGATCTCGTCAATGAACAGTAAGGTTTTGCCAGGCACGATACGCTGTCCCGTACGAGCCTCGATCGCACGTACGATCGAATGAGGGTCAAGACCGCCCGAAAAATCCGCTCGCGCCGACCGGTCGTTCTCAAGATTAACGTAGACAACCGATTCGAAAAGATCCTGAGCGTACGTTCTGAGCAGATAGGTCTTGCCACACTGGCGCACGCCTTTGACCAGCAAAGGTTTTCTATCAGCCCTGTCTCGCCACTCCCTAAGGAGCTCGTCTGCCTTGCGACGCATACGCAACCTTCCCTCATGAACTTCTGTTTGACAATATTTTAACGCGGATTAATTTGTTTTCAGTTATTTTTCTGCGTTTAAAAATTGTTCCTATACGGCACTTGAGGGAATACACCCCTATCTCTTGGTAAGGATAGCAAGCATTTCCACCAACGCTGATTGCCATGCGTTCTTCTTGTCCTTAGGCGAGCTTGCGAGCGAGCTCTCGCACCTCTTCCAGCTTGGGCGAGGAGGCCATGCTGTCGCGCTCGGTCATACCGCTGATGGTGACAATGCCCTGGTCCTCCCACTTGCAGTACGCGCAGGTTGACTTGTACATAGCGATCGCCGCATCATAGACGCCCTGGCTGTGGCTATCGAGCAGAAGGGCCGTCTTGGTGAACGGGAATCCCGTGGCACCGAAAGCGTACAGACGGTCGATGGCGGCCTTTTCCTGCGCGGTGATATCGAACCAGTAGATAGGCGAAGCAAAGACGACCATATCTGCATCTTTCAGCGACTCGATCACGTTGGCCATGTCATCCTTCTGCACGCAGACGCCCCCATGGGCGAAGCAGTACTGGCATCCCAAGCAGCCGGCGATCTTCTTGCTGGCAACGCGAACGACCTCAACCGTATTACCGCCCTCACGCGCGGTCTCGGCAAACGCCTCGACCATGGTGTCGGTATTGGCGCCCTTGCGCGGGCTACCACTCAATACAACGATATTCATAGAAATCTCCCTCCTTCATGCCGCAGGCGCGCGGACACATTTCGTTGTAACCAAAACGGATGGAGTTAATCAATCGCCTCGTTTCAGCTACTCCCACTCTTTAGAAGGATCGTTGCTGGAGACTTGGCATTAAATCAAGGCATGCCTTATTTCAGATGCTCTCCAAAGAACGCTTTCAGCTTTTCAAACGGAATGACGTCCATCTGATCGTAAAGGTCGGTGTGGCTGGCACCGGGAATAATGAGCAGTTCCTTATTGTCTCCGGTCAGCTTACTGTACGCGGTTTCGCTGAAATAGCGGGAGTGCGCCTTCTCGCCGTGTACCAGCAACACGGCAGAGCGGATCTCGCCGGCGTATTGCAAAATCGGCATATTCATGAACGACAGCGAGGACGTCACGTTCCAGCCACCGTTGGAGTTCAGGCTGCGGGGGTGGTAGCCTCGCGGATTCTTGTAGTAGGCGTAATAGTCCTTTACAAACTGCGGTGCGTCCTCCGGCAGCGGATCGACCACGCCACCGGCAAGCGCGTAGCTGCCGTTTTTGTAGTCCTCGGTGCGCTGCGCGTTCAGCGCTTTTCGCTTTTCAAAGCGTGCCTGTTCGGAATCCTCGGCGTCAAAATAGCCGTTGGCAGTCGCGCGGGTCAAGTCATACATGGTCATGGCCGCAGTGGCTTTGATACGGGTGTCAATGGCTGCGGCATTGATCGCTATACCGCCCCAACCGCAAATGCCGATAATGCCGATGCGCTCCGGGTCGACGTTCTCCTGCATGGAGAGGAAATCCACCGCGGCGCAGAAGTCCTCGGTGTTGATGTCCGGCGACGCCACGTAGCGCGGCGTGCCGCCGCTCTCGCCGGTATAGGACGGGTCGAAGGCAATTGTCAAAAAGCCCAGCTCCGCCATTTTCTGCGCATACAGACCGGAGGACTGCTCCTTCACCGCGCCAAACGGGCCGCTGACAGCGATGGCGGGCAACTTGCCTTCCGCGTTCTTCGGCATGTAGACGTCAGCCGCGAGCGTGATGCCGTATCGGTTGTGGAAGGTCGCCTTGCCGTGCTCGACCTTGTCGCTTTTGGAGAAAACCTTGTCCCACTCCTGCGTCAGCTTCAACTGCTCCATGCCTAAGCCTCCTTGTCAGTCGCTTTAAGGTATTGCTCGTCGTCCACGGGCTCCAACCACTCGTTGGAGGCCTCCTCACCCGGAACCTCCACCGCGAGATGAGAGAACCAGCTGTCGGGCGCAGCACCGTGCCAATGCTTTACGCCCGCGGGAATATTTACTACATCGCCAGGGCACAGCTCCTGTGCCGGTTTGCCCCATTCCTGGTAAAGCCCTCGACCAGCCACGCAGACGATAATCTGTCCGCCACCGCTTTTGGCGTGATGGATGTGCCAGTTGTTGCGGCAGCCGGGCTCGAACGTAACGTTGTAAATGCCGACCTGCTCGGTGGAAAGGGGCGCGAGGTAGCTTTGCCCGATAAAGTACTTCGCGAATGCATCGTTGGGGGCACCGATGGGAAAGGCCATCTCGTTTTGGTGCTCGGCCTTTGCGTCGGTGGCATCGCCATCCGCCCAGACCTCCTTCGCCATACGAAAGGCCGCCCACGCCTTGGGCCATCCCGCATAAAACGCCGCGTGCGTAAGGATTTCCGCTATCTCCGTCCTGGTCACGCCGTTGTTCTTAGCAGACATCAGATGATATTGAAACGAAGAGTCCGTCAGTCCCTGCGCCATCAGGGCCACAACCGTTACCACGCTGCGGTCTCGAAGGGAAAGCCCGTCTTCTCGGCTCCACACCTCGCCGAACAGCACATCGTCATTGAGCTGTGCAAATTTGGGGGCAAAGTCCCCCAGAGCATCTCTGCCTGCCGTCTGCTTAATCGTCATGTTTGATTCCTCCTGTCGATGGTTTTGAGTGCAAAACTGCTTCCGTGCAGCTAAGCCGCGTCTAGACTCTCATGCCCATTCGCCGCGCCTGCTCCAGAGCAGGATGCCCGGCGATATCGCCCACGCCGTTTACGCCGCCGGCGAAAACCGTACCAACAAGCGTGCAACGGGAGAAACAGTCAACCCATCCCTGCACTGCCTTTTTCGCGCCGTCGAAGGTTGAGCGCCCGTCCTCCGCCGCCGTTGCCAATAGATACGCCTCGCTGAATGCATAATCGGAGCCAAATAGCGGGTTGGCGCGGTCGAGCATGGTCTTGAGCTGGCCACAGACGCTGTAGTAGTAGACGGGCGTTGCGAACACCAGAACATCGGCGTCGTGCATCTTGGCGGCAATTTCCACGGCATCGTCTTGGATAACGCAGTGACCCAGCTTTAGGCAGGCAAGGCAGCCCCTGCAGAAGCCTATTTGCTTTTCGCGCAGGCGCACGGTCTCAACGCTATGGCCCGCTTCCCGCGCACCGTTGGCGAAAGCGTCCGCCAACGTCTCGGAATTGCCATTCTTTCGTTGACTTGAAGAGACTATCAAAACCTTTTTGCTCATTACGAAACATCCCTTGCATTCTCTGTTTTATTAACGAGAATGAAGGTAATACCTAAACCTAACTTTAGGTCAAGGAATGAACTTAAGATTTATTCGGAGGAGCCATGTACACAATCGGACAAGTGTCGGAGATGTTCGGTTTGCCCACTTCTACGCTGCGATATTACGACAAGCAGGGATTGTTCCCGGGGCTGGAGCGGACGTCCGGCATTCGCCGGTTCAGCGATACGGAACTCGAGGCGCTTCGGGTCATCGAATGCCTAAAGAAGGCGGGGATGGAGATCAAGGACATCCGGCTGTTCATGGAATGGTGCGCAGAGGGTCCCTCAACATACCCCAAACGCAAGGCCATGTTCGAGGAGCGAAAGGCCCACATGGAGTCGGAGATCGCGAACATGAACCGTGCGCTGGACATGCTGAAGTACAAATGTTGGTTCTACGGGCAGCTGAGCCAGGGCGAAAACGAGGCCGAGCTAAGGGCCATGATTCCCGACGGTTTGCCGACAGAGATTAAAGAGGCCTACGAGAACGCCCACGCCCGATAGTGCCGCCCGATGCTCGGAGGGCTTCGACGAGGAGTCGTTTTCGGGTAGGAATGCAAGGAAAAGGCCTCCGAACCAGAGGGTTCGGAGGCCTTTATTCCCGTTATTTCGCTGGTGGCTTTGCTTTGCGGCGATGTCAAAACAACATCAGACGATACTCGGCAGTACTAAAACGCGAGTTCAGAACACAGTTCCCGCTATTCCCACTCGATGGCTTCGGTTCTGCCGTCCCGTCATTCCAGTTACACCCAGTTTTCGGCATCGACACGGAACGCGTGCCGCCGAATGACGCGATGTCGCGTTTCGTCGGCTTCGGGGACAAAAGTTGGGACAACCTCAAAAACTTTTTTCAAACTCAGGGCTTTGAGTTTTTGTTTTTGTCCCAAAGTGCGCGGCGGGTCGCCTTTGAAGGCTCGATGGCGCCGAAAACGCCCGTTTTGAAACTCAACCGCCCTTTTGCCTGCAAGCCGCCAGCTGCAATCGCAAGTGAATTAACGCGGGTGGCTTGCGCGCCATTTGCAAAACCCCAGGTCGCAGGTCTTCGCCATTCGTGAACAAAGTGAGTAGTCTCAGGTGGCTTGCTTATGAGTTGGCGAACGGGCCTTCAGGATTCAGGGCAAACATGCTGGTAGAATAGGATTCTCAAATCAATGACAGGAGACCGAGCATGGCCGAACCCCACGATAGGAAGCCGATCCTCACGATCGAGCAGCAGATAGAGCACCTCAAGCAGAAGGGGGTAGCCTTCGAGCTGTGTTCCGAGGAAGAGGCCGCGGACTACCTGCGCGACAAGTGCAACTTCTTCAAGCTCGCATCCTACCGCAAACTCTTCTCGAAATACGAGGGAGGCCCGCGCGACGGCCGCTACGTAGACCTCGACTTCGGCCAGCTGCGCCTGCTCGCGGCGCTCGACCAGGAGCTGCGCCACGCCCTGCTCGGCATGACGCTCGACATCGAGCATTTCCAGAAGGTGACACTGCTTCGCGAGATGGAGGACCGCGGAGAGGACGGCTACGCCATCGTGGCCGACTACATGGCATCGCTTACCACTGCAAACAGGGAGTACCGCCTGCGCGAGCTCAAGATGAGCGGCCGCAGCCCCTACAGCTCGAGCCTCTACGCGAAGTACTCCGGCGACATGCCTGCCTGGGCCTTCCTTGAGCTCACCTCGTTCGGCACCCTCATCGACTTCGTGCGCTTCTGCGCCAGGCGATGGGGCGACAGGCGCCTCGAGGCCTCCCACTACGACCTCAAGCGCGTGAAGTCCGTCCGCAACTGCGCCGCGCACGGCTCGTGCCTGATCAACTGCTTCGCCGAGAGGGGCGCCGCCCGGGGCTCGGCGTCCAGCGGCGTCTCCCGAAGGGTCGCCGCCGTGGGAATTCCCAAGGCGACCAGGAGGAAGTGGATGGGGAACACGGCCATGCAGGAGGTCGCGACCGTGCTCGTGGCGCACTTCGGCTTGGTACCCGAGGGCTCCTCGCGCTCGCGCGCCGCATCCGAGCTCGCCGAGATGTTCGCCAGGGCCGACGGCGAAACCGAGGCGCTGCCCGACAAGGGGCCCGACGCCGCAGCTCGCTCCGCGCTCGAGTTCCTTCGCAGGTTGACAGAATCGCTCGGGTTGGTAGAATAGCCTGCAGATAGCAAAACCTTCACGGTTTTAGGGGCGGACTTGCGCAAGCGACTCTGCCCTATTTTTATATTCACTCGCTATAGAAGACGGGTGATACCTGGGTCAATGACAGAACTGAGAAGCCCAGAATAATGGAGCCAGTTAGAAACCCTCGGGTTTGCGGGGCAGGATCGTGAAAGCGGTTCTGCCCTATTTTTTTCCTCCGTCTGCCCCAAACCAAGTAGTTCGAAGATAGCCTGTAGGTGTCCTCGTGGGCGCCTTTTATTTTCAGGGAATCGGCCGCTTCATGAACGAGCGACCGGCTTGACCTAGATCGAACCGCCTTCATCTCCGTCTAGGCGCCGGCAATCAACATCGTGAATCCGCACGTGCTACAATCCAACCATCAGAGATGAAAACACAGTCCCCGTCGGGTAGTCGTGGGCGTGCGGGAGTCCGCATCAGTAACCTGCCTCCTTGGTTGTCCCTTCTCTGCATGGTCATCTACATAAAGGAGGAACCAGCCATGCAGATCAGCGTGTCGTCCACCCTGACCGTATATCACGACGGCCAATTCTGGGTTGGGCTGGCGGAGCACGTCGAGGACGGAAGGTACGGCGTCGCCCGCATCGTCTTCGGCGCGGAGCCGTCCGATGAGGAGATCCTGCGATTCGTTGTCAACAAATGGGCGAAGCTCTCGTTCTTCGGTCACGATTCGACCGAGGCGAGCAAGCCCGCGAAGAACCCCAAGCGGCGCGCTCGCGAGGCGGCGAAAGCGCTTAAGCAGCCGGCGATGAGCACCAAGGCGCAGCAGGCGCTCGCGAATCAGCGGGAGACGATGAAGCGGGAATCGGCTCAAGCAAGAAGCCAGCGTCGCGCGGACGAGGCGGAGGCGCGCTTCGAGCAGCGAAAACTGAAGCGCAAACAGAAGCATCGCGGTCATTGATACCACCATCAACCCATATATAGCAGCAGGCGTAGCTTCGATTGAAACTACGCCTGCCACCTGGTGCTATAACGTTATACAGAACGTATGTTCTAT